>NZ_JAHSTS010000003.1:0-300000 GCF_019145435.1 Pseudomonas ekonensis
AGCCGTCAACCGTTAATTTCACTTTTCTTTCAACAACTTGCAGATTGATCAAAAAGCATCCAGAAACACCCTGTATAGCGGCCGGACAACTCGACCTCTATATAGAAGAACGATCACAGCACCCCGCTCTCCTTCAATCCGGCGACCGCATCGGCTTCCAGGCCCAGCACCCGCTGCAATACCTCGAGCGTATGCTCGCCCAATAGCGGCGGCGCCCGACGATACTCCACCGGAGTCTGCGACAACCGGATCGGGCTCGCGACCTGCGGCACCTTCCCAGCCAGCGCATGGGGCAGATCAATCGCCAACCCACGGGACTTCACCTGCGGATCCTCGAACACCTGCGACAGGTCATTGATCGGCCCGCACGGCACGCCGGCCTGCTCCAACTGGGCCACCCACTCGGCCGTCGTTTTGAACACCGTCGCCTGACGGATCAGCGGAATCAGCACCGCCCGGTTCGCCACCCGCTGCTTATTGGTGGCGAAGCGAGGGTCATCCGCCCACTGCGGCTGCCCGGCCACTTCGGCGAATTTGCGGAACTGGCCGTCATTACCCACCGTCAGGATGAAATCACCATCGGCCGTAGGAAAATCCTGATACGGCACGATATTGGGGTGCGCATTCCCCAGGCGCTTGGGCGCATTGCCCGTGGTCAGGTAGTTCATCGCCTGGTTCGCCAGGCACGCCACCTGCACGTCGAGCAATGCCATGTCGATGTGTTGCCCACCCCCTTCCTGATCACGGTGAGCCAGCGCCGCCAGGATCGCGACCGTCGAGTAGAGCCCGGTCAGGATATCCGTCAGCGCGACGCCGACCTTCACAGGCCCGGCGCCCTCATCACCCTCAGGTCGGCCGGTCAGGCTCATCAAGCCGCCCAGGCCCTGGATCATGAAGTCATAACCGGCGCGCTTGGCGTACGGGCCGGTCTGGCCGAACCCGGTGATCGAGCAATAGATCAGGTTTGGGTTGATGGCCTTCAGCGATGCGTAATCCAGGCCGTAGGCCGCCAGCCCGCCCACCTTGAAGTTCTCGATGAGGATGTCGGACTTGGCGGCCAGCTCCCGAACCAGCTTCTGCCCTTCCGGGCGGGTGAAATCGATGGTCACCGATTGCTTGTTGCGGTTGGCCGACAGGTAATAGGCCGCCTCGGAGGTGTTCTCGCCGTAGGCATCCTTAAGGAAGGGCGGCCCCCAGGCGCGGGTGTCGTCACCGTTGCCCGGACGCTCGACCTTGATCACCTCGGCGCCAAGGTCGGCCAATATCTGCCCAGCCCACGGGCCCGCCAACACTCGCGACAAATCCAGAACCCGCAGATGAGACAGCGCACCCATGCTCGCTCTCCTATTAATAGAACGCCTGCAGGCCGGTCTGCGCACGCCCCAGGATCAGCGCGTGGACGTCGTGGGTGCCTTCATAGGTGTTGACCACTTCCAGGTTGACCAGGTGGCGGGCCACACCAAACTCATCGGAGATCCCGTTGCCGCCGAGCATGTCACGGGCCATGCGCGCGATCTCCAGGGACTTGCCGCAGGAGTTGCGCTTCATGATCGAGGTGATTTCGACGGCCGCCGTGCCTTCGTCCTTCATGCGGCCCAGACGCAGGCAACCTTGCAGGGCCAGGGTGATTTCGGTCTGCATGTCCGCCAGCTTCTTCTGGATCAGTTGGGTGGCGGCCAACGGGCGGCCGAACTGCTGACGGTCGAGGGTGTACTGACGGGCCGTGTGCCAGCAGAACTCGGCGGCGCCCAGTGCGCCCCAAGAGATGCCGTAACGCGCCGAGTTGAGGCAGGTGAACGGGCCTTTGAGGCCACGCACGTCCGGGAAGATGTTCTCTTCCGGCACGAACACGTTGTCCATGACGATCTCGCCGGTGATCGAAGCGCGCAGGCCGACCTTGCCGTGAATGGCAGGCGCGCTCAGGCCTTTCCAGCCCTTCTCCAGCACGAAGCCGCGGATGTCGCCGGCATCGTCCTTGGCCCAGACCACGAACACGTCGGCGATCGGGCTGTTGGTGATCCACATCTTGGCGCCGGTCAGGCTGTAGCCGCCGTCGACCTTGCGTGCACGGGTAATCATCGCGCCCGGGTCGGAACCGTGGTTCGGCTCGGTCAGGCCGAAGCAGCCGATCCATTCGCCGGAAGCCAGCTTCGGCAGGTACTTCTGCTTCTGCGCTTCGGTGCCGAACTCGTTGATCGGCACCATCACCAGCGAAGACTGCACGCTCATCATCGAGCGGTAGCCGGAATCGACGCGCTCGACTTCACGGGCAATCAGGCCGTAGCTCACATAGTTCAGGCCGCTGCCGCCGTACTGCTCGGGAATGGTCGCACCCAGCAGGCCGACTTCGCCCATTTCGCGGAAAATCGCAGGATCGGTCTGCTCATGGCGAAAAGCCTCCAGCACTCGCGGCGCGAGGCTCTGCTGGGCGAACTGCTCGGCGCTGTCGCGGATCATGCGCTCTTCTTCGGTGAGCTGTTGATCCAGCAGCAGGGGATCGATCCAGTTGAAGCTAGCTTTACCGCCCATGAGTGAGTCCTCGCAAATCGGGTGAATTGACGTGGCATTGATCCTAGGCTCGGTTCGCCGTCGCGGCAAACGAGGATTTCGCATCCTGTTGTGCTAATTTCTCACTCCGTAACATCGCCAGATGCCTTTCGTACGATGTATTAGTGAGGTTGACGTACATGCGCAGAAAGATCCCCAGCACCACGGCCCTCATCAGCTTTGAAGCCGCCGCCCGGCACGAGAGCTTCACCAAGGCCGCCGAAGAACTTTCCCTCACCCAGGGCGCCATTTGCCGACAGATCGCCAGCCTGGAGGAGTTCCTCAGCGTTGAACTGTTCCGACGTTCGCGGCGCGGCGTGAAACTCACCGAAGCAGGGCTTTCCTACAGCCGCCGGGTCGCCACGCAACTGGATGCCGTCGAGCGCGACACGTTGTCGGTGATGGGCCAGCAGGGCGCCAACGTGATCGAACTGGCGGTGGTGCCCACCTTCGGCACCCAATGGCTGCTGCCCCGGCTCAAGGACTTCCAGCTCAAGCATCCGGAGGTGACCGTCAACCTGACCAACCGTACCCGACCGTTCCTGTTCGCCGACACCGACTTCGACGCCGCGATCTACTTCGGTGACGCGGACTGGTCCGGTACGGAATCCCACAGGCTGATGGGCGAGAATCCGATGCCGGTGTGCAGCCCGGCCCTACTCGGCCACAAGGCGCACCTGACGCCGGACGAGATCGCCGAACTGCCCCTGCTGCAGCAGACCACCCGCCCGTATGCCTGGCGCCAGTGGTTCAACTCACAGCACCTGAATGTGCCCCGCGACATGACAGGCCCGCGCTACGAGCTATTCTCCATGCTTGCCCAGGCCGCCATGCACGACATGGGCATCGCGCTGATTCCGCCGTTCCTGATCCAGCGCGAACTGGCCGAGAAACGCTTGGTGATCGCCAACCCGAATGCGCTCTCCAGCATCAAGGCGTATTACCTGATGATTCCGGAGCGAAAAGTGGAATCGGCTTCACTGAAGGCATTTCGCGACTGGCTGGTGAATCAGGCGCACGGCTACAGCCTAGAAGAATAAAGGCTTTCAGCAATTGCTGACCTCGTAGTCAATAAAATTGAAGCCCTACAGATATAAGTATTTGTCGCAAATCCGCAGACTGTATCCGAAAGTCGTACAGACGTCCCACAGGCGCCTGACGACGTGGCTTTGCGCCACCCAATGCGACTCATCACGGCCCATTCACGCCACCGATGAGATTTTTTTGCAAATTCAGCCAGAATCCTTGAAAGGCACGGCCTGCAAGGGATTCAGCTGGCCATCTGCGACATTCGGTCACGGGATGACTTGTAGTTAATTTTCCGTCACCCGTCATAATCCCTTGAAGGGCATAAACTTCGCCTGCAAAATGCCGCGCCCCGCCTTGATTCGGCGGGGCCGTGCTGATCGGCCGCCCCAGCCGCACCATCCGAAGTGCATGGGTTTACTCAATAAGATCACGCAGGAGATTTGACGTGCACATTGGTGTTCCTCTCGAAACCCAGACCGGTGAAACACGGGTTGCTGCAACCCCGGAAACCATCAAGAAGCTGATCGGCCAAGGTCATAAGGTCACTGTGCAAAGCGGCGCCGGCATCAAGGCCAGTGTCGTGGACAGTGCCTATGAGGCGGCAGGCGCAACCATCGGCAGCGCCAACGACGCGTTCGGCGCCGAACTGATCCTCAAGGTGGTCGCCCCCAGCGACGCCGAACTGGCGCTGATCAAGCGCGGGACGGTGCTGGTGGGCATGCTCAACCCCTTCAGCAACGAAACCATCGCCAAAATGGCCGAGTGCGGCATCACTGCGTTCGCCCTGGAAGCGGCGCCGCGCACCTCTCGGGCCCAGAGCCTGGACGTGCTGTCGTCCCAGGCGAACATCGCCGGTTACAAGGCGGTGCTGCTGGCCGCCCACTACTACCCGCGCTTCATGCCGATGCTGATGACAGCGGCCGGCACCGTGAAAGCGGCGCGCGTGCTGATCCTGGGCGCAGGCGTGGCCGGGCTGCAGGCGATCGCCACGGCGAAACGTCTGGGAGCGGTGATCGAAGCGTCTGACGTGCGCCCTGCCGTCAAGGAGCAGATCGAGTCCCTCGGCGCCAAGTTCGTCGACGTACCCTACGAGACCGACGAGGAGCGCGAATGCGCGGTCGGCGTCGGCGGTTACGCCCGTCCGATGCCGGCGAGCTGGATGCAGCGCCAGGCCCAGGCCGTGCACGAACGCGCAAAGCAGGCCGACATCGTCATCACCACAGCACTGATTCCGGGGCGCAAGGCGCCGACGCTGCTGAGCGCCGAAACCGTCGCGCAGATGAAGCCAGGTTCCGTGGTCATCGACCTGGCGGCGGCCCAAGGCGGCAACTGCCCGCTGACCGTGGCCGACCAGGTCGTGGTGAACAGCGGCGTGACCATCGTCGGCCCGACCAACCTGGCCGGTGAGGTCGCGGCGGACGCCTCGGCGCTGTACGCCCGCAACCTGCTGGACTTCCTGAAGCTGGTCTTCACCAAGGAAGGCCAGTTCGAAGTGAACCTCGAAGACGACATCGTCGCCGCGTGCCTGATGTGCCGCGACGGCCAAGTCATCCGCAAAAACGCCTAAGCAGGGATTCAGACGATGGAAGAGCTTATCTCCCCCGGTATCTACAACCTGATCATCTTCGTGCTGGCGATCTATGTCGGTTACCACGTGGTCTGGAACGTTACGCCCGCGCTGCACACGCCGCTGATGGCGGTGACCAACGCCATTTCGGCGATCGTGATCGTCGGCGCCATGCTCGCCGCCGCCCTGACCATCACCCCGCTCGGCAAGGCCATGGGCACCCTCGCCGTGGCGCTGGCGGCGGTCAACGTGTTCGGTGGCTTCCTGGTCACCCGCCGCATGCTTGAGATGTTCAAGAAGAAAGCCCCGAAAGCCGCACAAGAAGAGGCGCCGAAGTAATGAGCATGAATCTCGTCACGACGCTCTACCTGATCGCGTCGATCTGCTTCATCCAGGCCCTCAAGGGCCTGTCGCACCCGACCACGTCGCGCCGCGGCAACCTGTTCGGCATGCTCGGCATGGCGCTGGCGATCCTCACGACCGTGGGCCTCATCTACAAGCTGGGCGCTGAGCTGGCCACCGCCGGCATCGGTTACGTGATCGTCGGTCTGCTGATCGGCGGCACCGCCGGTTCGATCATGGCCAAGCGCGTCGAAATGACCAAGATGCCGGAGTTGGTCGCGTTCATGCACAGCATGATCGGCCTGGCGGCGGTATTCATCGCCATCGCGGCGGTGGTCGAGCCGCAGTCGCTGGGCATCGTCAAGCATCTGGGCGACCCGATCCCGGCGGGCAACCGTCTGGAGCTGTTCCTCGGTGCCGCCATCGGTGCGATAACCTTCTCCGGTTCGGTGATCGCCTTCGGCAAGCTGTCGGGCAAGTACAAGTTCCGTCTGTTCCAGGGTGCACCGGTACAGTTCGGCGGGCAGCATAAGCTGAACCTGCTGCTGGGCCTGGCCACGCTGGCGCTCGGCGTGACCTTCATGCTCACCGGCAACCTGGCCGCGTTCGCGCTGATGCTGGCCCTGGCGTTCGTCATGGGCGTGCTGATCATCATCCCGATCGGCGGCGCCGACATGCCGGTGGTGGTGTCGATGCTCAACAGCTATTCGGGCTGGGCGGCGGCGGGCATCGGCTTCTCGCTGAACAACTCGATGCTGATCATCGCCGGTTCGCTGGTGGGCTCCAGCGGTGCGATCCTGTCGTACATCATGTGCAAGGCCATGAACCGCTCCTTCTTTAATGTACTGTTGGGCGGTTTCGGCAATACCGCCGACGCCGGCCCTGCCGGCTCGAAAGAGGCGCGCCCGGTGAAGTCCGGTTCGGCCGACGACGCCACCTTCCTGCTGACCAACGCCGACACCGTGATCATCGTGCCGGGCTACGGCCTGGCGGTGGCCCGTGCCCAGCATGCGCTGAAGGAGCTGACCGAGAAGCTGACCCACCACGGCGTGACCGTGAAGTACGCGATCCACCCGGTGGCCGGCCGGATGCCGGGGCACATGAACGTACTGCTGGCGGAAGCCGAAGTGCCGTACGACCAAGTGTTCGAGATGGAAGACATCAACTCCGAGTTCGGCCAGGCCGACGTGGTGCTGGTGCTCGGCGCCAACGACGTGGTCAACCCGGCCGCCAAGAACGATCCGAAATCGCCGATCGCCGGCATGCCGATCCTCGAGGCGTTCAAGGCCAAGACCATCATCGTCAACAAGCGTTCGATGGCCAGCGGCTATGCCGGTCTGGACAACGAACTGTTCTACCTGGACAAGACCATGATGGTGTTCGGCGACGCGAAAAAGGTCATCGAAGACATGGTCAAAGCGGTCGAGTAACCCTCTTGCGCAACACCAAAACGCCCCGCTGAGTCGGGGCGTTTTCGTTGGCGCAGATCGTTGGACAATTTGCCGCGTTGTTACCGATCCGGTAACGGTGTTTTACTTGAAACCCGCTAAATAGACGCCTCTTTTGCGACCTTGGTAGCGGGACAGGCGTTCGCGAAATTCAATAGACTGCGCATCCTGCTACTCGCTGCCCGAGATAAAAATCCATGTACCGTGACCGTATTCGCCTGCCTTCGTTGTTGGATAAAGTGATGAGCGCCGCCGAGGCCGCCGCTCTGATTGAGGACGGCATGACCGTCGGCATGAGCGGCTTCACCCGCGCCGGCGAAGCCAAGGCCGTCCCCCACGCACTGGCCGAGCGGGCCAAGGTCACGCCGCTGAAGATCAGCCTGATGACCGGCGCGAGCCTGGGCAACGACCTCGACAAGCAACTGACCGAGGCCGGCGTGCTGTCGCGGCGCATGCCGTTCCAGGTCGACAGCACCCTGCGCAAGGCGATCAACGCCGGCGAGGTGATGTTCATCGACCAGCACCTGTCGGAAACCGTCGAGCAACTGCGCAACCAGCAGCTCAAGCTGCCGGACATCGCCGTGATCGAAGCCGTGGCCATCACCGAGCAGGGCCACATCGTGCCGACCACCTCCGTGGGCAACTCGGCGAGCTTCGCGATCTTCGCCAAGCAGGTGATCGTCGAGATCAACATGGCGCACAACGCCAACCTCGAAGGCCTGCATGACATCTATATCCCGACCTACCGTCCGACCCGTACGCCGATCCCGCTGGTGAAGGTCGACGACCGCATCGGCAGCACCGCGATCCCGATCCCGGCGGAGAAGATCGTCGGCATCGTCATCACCCAACAGCCGGATTCGCCGTCCACCGTGCTGCCGCCGGACGCCGACACCAAGGCCATCGCCGACCACCTGATCGCGTTCTTCAAGCAGGAAGTCGACGCAGGGCGCATGACCGACAAGCTCGGCCCGCTGCAGGCCGGCATCGGCAGCATCGCCAACGCGGTGATGTGCGGGCTGATCGATTCGCCGTTCCACGACCTGACCATGTACTCCGAAGTGCTGCAGGACTCGACCTTCGACCTGATCGACGCCGGCAAGCTGAGCTTCGCCTCGGGCAGTTCGATCACCCTGTCCGAACGCCGCAACAGTGATGTGTTCGGCAACCTGGAACGGTACAAGGACAAACTGGTGCTGCGGCCCCAGGAAATCTCCAACCACCCCGAAGTGGTGCGGCGCCTGGGCATCATCGGCATCAACACGGCGCTGGAGTTCGACATCTACGGCAACGTCAACTCCACCCACGTCTGCGGCACGCGGATGATGAACGGCATCGGCGGCTCCGGCGACTTCGCACGCAACGCCCACTTGGCGGTATTCGTGACCAAGTCGATCGCCAAGGGCGGCGCGATCTCCAGCGTGGTGCCGATGGTCAGCCACGTCGACCACACCGAGCATGACGTCGACATCCTGGTCACCGAGATCGGCCTGGCCGACCTGCGCGGCCTGGCCCCGCGCGAGCGCGCCCGGGCGATCATCGACAACTGCGTGCATCCGGACTACCGACAAGCGCTGAACGACTACTTCACCGCCGCCTGCGCCATCGGCGGCCACACGCCGCACATTCTGCGGGACGCCCTGAGCTGGCACATGAACCTGGAAGAAACCGGGCGCATGCTGGCTGTGTAATCCACACAGATCTCCCGCTGACGCAAACACAGTTTTCGTCAGCGGGAGATTGCAAACATCTCAACCGACAAAAACTGTACTGCTGTACTGGTACTTTTCAGCTGTTTTCCCCACGCCTTCCTCTACGAACGAGCCAAAACGCACCAATCAGGTGCGGACAGGTACAGTTTGCTCGATTTTGACCCGTACACCCCCTATAAACAGTTAACTGGTCACTCACAATACAGGTGAACTGTATCTACAGAGACTGGCCAAACGAGAGGATCATGGGCACCAGTTAAACCACTACCTGATCCCGCCACAAGCGGAAGGATGACCACCATGGAACGTACACTCAGTTCCGAACTGTTCTTCGAAGACAAAGCCGTAAAATCCCAGGCTTCCATGCCTCTGCGCGTTCTCGCCAACCTGATGCTGTGGCAGCGCCGCATCTCCAGCCGCCACCAACTGGCCCGTCTGGATTCGCGTCTGCTGGCTGACGCCGGTATCAGCGAAGCACAACGCTACGAAGAGCTCAGCAAGCCGTTCTGGCGCTAAGCAGCGTCGCTGGCCCTGGTCGCACGACCCACCGCCAGCACCCGAATTGAACAGACAAGGCCCGTCGCGGGAAACCGCGACGGGCCTTGTCGTTTGGGCGCGCCAAAATTCACGGAACAGGTGCATGCCACAAATACAGGTACAGTTTTAAATAATCCATAACTGAACCAGTACAATTCAGCTTCGGTGTGTCTGCTCCATTCACGCCACTCGGTTCAACATGACCTCCTCTCCCGCCGCCAAAGGAACAGGTCATGAATGAGTTACAGGAAGTATCCAAAGCACAGCGCCGGCCCTGCGCGCAACGTCCGTTTGCGCGGCTGCTCAATAAGCTGCTGCAAGGGCTGGAACGCGCCAGAACCCGGCGCCTGCTGGCCGGGCTCGATGGCCGGGATCTCGCCGACCTGGGCCTCAGCCACGCCGAGCGGCTGAATGAAATGGATAAGCCCTTCTGGCGCTAGCACTCTGCCCACTGGGCGAATCCGGTGCGCCAGCCTAATATCCACGCAGAACGTGGCGAATGCTGTGCGATCGGCGTCTGACCCCCAGACACCGTGCCACCTCTCAATACGGTTTAATCCACAGGAGTTCTCCCATGTCCCCTCTTCGCCTGCTCAGCGCTGCCGCCCTGCTGGCCGTCGCCGCCAATGCCAGCGCCACCAGCTTCATCGTCACCACCGATGCCGTGGTCGGCGCACTCAAGTCCTCCTCCGACGCCACCTCCGACGTCACTTCGTCCTTTCGCGACGACAAGATCGTCCTGGCCGCCCGTGACGACGCCGCCAGCTTCGTGGCCAGCGAAGGCGACATCCGCGGCGTGAAGCTGGAAAGCGCCCTGGACCACATCCGCCACCAGGCACCGCAACTGAACGCCACCGACGCGCAGCTGGCCCAGGCCATCCTGACCCTCTGAATCCGTTGCATCATGGGACACGCCAGCCGTGTCCCGATGTTTCGGCGCTGGCTCTGGCCCGGGCGTTGCGTTAGCCTTCGGGCTCTTCAACCGCAGTCGAGCCCCATGCGTTCTCTTGCCAATCTGCTTGTCCCCTCCGTCCTGACGGCAGCCTGCTGGGCCCCACCGGCCAACGCCTTCGATGTGTCCACGCAGAACACCGTGGTCAGCGTCTACGCCACCGGCATGGTGTCTTCCGCGCCGTTCGACCGTAAACTGCTGCTCGCCGCGCACGACGATGCCGCGGCCTTCGTTGCCAGTGACGGCGAACTGCTAGGCGCCCGGCTGGAATCCGCACTGCATTACCTGCGCAAATCCCGGCCCAAACTTCATGTCAGTGACCTTGAACTGGCACAGGCAATTCTCGTCCAATAGTCATTCATGTCCTTTCGGAGTCGTTCCATGCGTAGCCCGCTGATTGCTGCCGCCCTTGGCCTGCTGTTGTTGGCCGATATGGCCCAGGCGCACACCCTGGTAGCCACCAGTAACATCATTGTCCGCGCCTCCCAGCGCACCATCGATTTCACCTCTGACACCACCACGTCGATCCGCGATTCGAAGATCATCCGCGAAGCCCATGACGACGCCGCCAGCTTCGTCGCCAGCAACGGCGACATCCGTGGCGCGCACCTGGAAGCCGCACTCAATACCTTGCGCACCCGCGTTCCGGAAGCCCGTGACGCCAGCGACCAGGTCCTGGCCGAAGCCATCCTCGCACTGTGAAGTCACTCGGCACCTGGCTGCTGGCCGGGGCGCTGTTGCTGACCGGCCACAGCGCCCACGCCGGCCTGCAACTGCGGCTCAAGACCGACGGCCTGAGCCCCGCCCAACAACAAGCCAGCCAGGCGCTGCTCGATGAAGCCATGCAGGCGCTGCCGCCCAGCTTCATCGAACGGCTGGACCGGCGGATCGACGTCGGCTGGACCGACGACATGCCTGGCAACGCCTACGGCCAGGCCACGCTGGTGGCCGAACTGGACCTGAACCGTAAACTGCTGGCGGGCCTCGCCGACGGCAGTGCCGCCAAGGAAAAGACCGGCCGTCCCCACGGCACCGTCCGCCAGGAACTGCTGGCCACGGTGCTGCACGAAATCACCCATATCTACGACCGTGCCCGGCTGTGGCCCGCCGCCGAACGCACGCTGATCCAGCGCTGCACCCGGCGCAACGACAGCAGCGGCCTGGTCGGCCTCCCCGATGAATGCCGCGGCCAGAACGGCCGCCGCTTCACCTTGAGCGACGATCCCCGCCTGCTGGATCTCGCCGGCTGGCAGCAATACGTCGGCCGCCGCGGCGAGCGCGAGCAACACAACCGGCAGATCGCCCGCAGCCCGGACCTGTACGAGACCTCCAGCCCCAAGGAGTTCGTCGCGGTCAACATGGAGTACTTCCTCCTCGACCCGAGCTATGCCTGCCGCCGCCCCGCACTGTACCGCTACTACAAGGAACACTTCGGCTGGGCGCCGCCCGCCAGGGACACGTGCGCCAAGACCTTCGCCTTCCTCAATGCCGGCAACGACTTCGCCAAGCAGCCGCTGGGCCAGGTCGACCCGGAACGGGTCTACGCCGTCGACTACCTGCTGGCCGAGGCCAACCAGAACTGGGTCAGCCGCTGGGGCCACAGCATGCTGCGCCTGGTGATCTGCGCACCCGGTCGGCCCCGCGGCCCGGACTGCCGGCTGGACCTGGACCAGCACCTGGTGCTGTCGTACCGCGCCTTCGTCGGCGACGTGCAACTGTCGAGCTGGGATGGTCTGGTGGGCAAATACCCGTCGCGGCTGTTCGTGCTGCCGCTGGCGCAGGTGATCGACGAATACACCAAGACCGAACTGCGCAGCCTGGCCTCGGTGCCGCTGAACCTGTCGCGCAGCGAAATCGAAGACGTGGTCGAGCACGCCGCCGAGATGCACTGGAGCTACGACGGCAACTACTTCTTCCTGTCCAACAACTGCGCGGTGGAAAGCCTGAAACTGCTGCGCAGCGGCAGCCACAACGCCCAGCTCACCGGCCTGGACAGCATCATGCCCAACGGCCTGCTGGAAGTGCTCAAGGGGCGGGGCCTGGCAGACACCCGTGTGCTCGACGACCCCAAGGAAGCCCTGCGCCTGGGCTATCGCTTCGACTCGTTCCGCGAGCGCTATCAGGCGATGTTCGATGTCTTGAAGAAACAGTTGCCGATCCCGCAGACCACCGTCGAAGACTGGCTGTCGCTGTCCGCCGAAGAACGCCGGCCATGGTTCGAGCGCGCCGACCTGCGCACCAGCGCCGCGTTGCTGCTGCTGGAGCAGGCCAGTTTCCGCCGCCAGTTGCTGCTGGCCCAGGATGAGGTGAAGCAGCGCTATCTCGGTGCCCGGGAACTGGAGAACGGCGGCATGGAAAAGGCCAACGCCACCCTGCAGCAGATCCTCGCCAACAGCGGCTTCCTCAGCCGTCCGGCGGAACTGCTCGACTCCCGAGGCTACGGCCTGCCGCAGCCGAGCGAGTTCAGCCGGCTGGAGGCCGAAAGCAGCCAGCGCCAAAAGCAGCTGCTGGCGCTGAGCGGTGACCTGGACAAGGAAGTGCGGGCCTTGCTGGAGCCCAAGCGCGCTGCGGAGATCGCGGCCAGCGAGGCCAATGTGAAGCAGATCGGCGAGCATCTGCGCAAACTGCACAAGGCAGCGGGCGGGCTGGAGTTGCCTTGACTGGCCTCGCGCCTGGCCGAACGGAAAAATGGGATCCGGAGCTTGGCCCCGGATCCCTTTTTATTGCCTGATCAGACGATGAGCGCCCCCTCTACCGGGAGCCTTTCCCTCAACGGATGCGCGCCTTGCGCACGCCTTCGGCCAGCGAAGCGCACAAGCCCAGCACACCGTCGACCGCCTGCGTCGGCGTCTGCGCATTGGCGATGTGGTCGATCAGCGCCGACCCCACCACGACACCGTCGGCCAGGCGCGCGATGGATGCCGCCTGCTCCGGGGTACGGATGCCGAAACCGATGCTGATCGGCAGGTCGGTGTGGCGACGCAGGCGCGCCACCGCTTCTTCGACATGCTCCAGCGTCGCGGCGCCGGCACCGGTCACGCCGGCCACCGACACGTAGTAGACGAAGCCGGAGCTGCCGTTGAGCACCTTCGGCAGGCGCGCGTCGTCGGTGGTCGGGGTGGTCAGGCGGATGAAGTCCAGGCCTGCCGCCTGCGCCGGGTCGCACAGTTCGGCGTTGTGCTCGGGCGGCATGTCGACCACGATCAGGCCGTCGACGCCGGCCTCGTTGGCGTCGCTGATGAAGCGCTCCACGCCGTATTTGTGGATCGGGTTGAAGTAGCCCATCAGCACCAGCGGCGTGTCGCTGTTGCCCTGGCGGAACTCGCGCACCATCTGCAGGGTTTTCGCCAGGTTCTGCTTGGCGCCCAGCGCACGGATGTTGGCCAGCTGGATCGCCGGGCCGTCGGCCATCGGGTCGGTGAACGGCATGCCCAGCTCGATCACGTCGGCGCCGGCGGCCGGCAGGCCCTTGAGGATCGCCAGCGAGGTGTCGTAGTCCGGGTCGCCGGCGGTGATGAAGGTCACCAGCGCGGCGCGGTTTTCCTGCTTGAGGGCGGCAAAACGGGTTTGCAGGCGGCTCATCAGTGTTTCTCCTGCGTCGATTGTTCCATGTGGTGCATGACGGTCTGCATGTCCTTGTCGCCGCGGCCGGACAGGTTGATCACCATCAGGTGATCCTTCGGCAACTTGGGCGCGCGCTTGAAGGCTTCGGCCAGGGCGTGGGAGCTTTCCAGGGCCGGGATGATCCCTTCCAGGCGGCAGCACTGGTGGAAGGCGGCCAGGGCTTCGTCGTCGGTCACCGAGGTGTACTGGACGCGGCCGATGTCATGCAGCCAGGCATGTTCGGGGCCGATGCCCGGGTAGTCGAGGCCGGCGGAGATCGAGTGGGCATCGATGATCTGGCCGTCGTCGTCCTGCAGCAGGAAGGTGCGGTTGCCGTGCAGCACGCCCGGTACGCCGCCGTTGAGGCTGGCCGCGTGCTTGCCGGTCTCGATGCCGTAGCCGGCGGCTTCGACGCCGACGATCTCGACGCTCTTGTCGTCGAGGAACGGGTGGAACAGGCCCATGGCGTTGGAGCCGCCGCCGATGCACGCCACCAGACTGTCCGGCAGGCGGCCTTCCTGGGCTTGCAGCTGGTCGCGGGTTTCCTTGCCGATGACGGCCTGGAAGTCACGCACCATCGCCGGGTACGGGTGCGGCCCGGCCACGGTGCCGATCAGGTAGAAGGTGTTGTCGACATTGGTCACCCAGTCGCGCAGCGCTTCGTTCATCGCGTCCTTCAGGGTGCCGGTGCCGGCGACCACCGGGATCACCTCGGCGCCCAACAGCTTCATGCGGAACACGTTGGCCTGCTGGCGCTCGATGTCGGTGGTGCCCATGTAGATCACGCAGTCCAGACCGAAGCGCGCAGCCACGGTGGCGGTGGCCACGCCGTGCATGCCGGCGCCGGTCTCGGCGATGATGCGTTTCTTGCCCATGCGCCGCGCCAGCAGGATCTGGCCGATGCAGTTGTTGATCTTGTGCGCGCCGGTGTGGTTCAGCTCTTCGCGCTTGAGGTAGATCTTGGCGCCGCCGCAGAACTCGGTCAGGCGTTCAGCGAAGTACAGCGGGCTCGGACGTCCGACGTAGTCGCGCTGGAAGTAGGCCAGTTCCTCTTTGAAGGCCGGATCTTCCTTCGCCGCTTCGTATTCGCGGGCCAGGTCGAGGATCAGCGGCATCAGGGTCTCGGCGACGTAACGGCCGCCGAACGCGCCGAACAGGCCGTTGTCGTCCGGGCCGCTGCGCAGGTTGGAGGTGTTCGAAGTCTGGGTCATGGATGACTCCCGGTGAATTCGCCTAAGGGACAATGGCGTTCACTCTACCCCTGACGATCCGGGCTGAAAACCGATAAGATCGCCGCAACCTGTCAGGAAAACTCACAGATAAAATGAGCCATGACCTCCCCCCGCTGAACGCCCTGCGCGCCTTCGAGGCCACTGCCCGGCTGAACAGCGTCAGCCAGGCCGCCGAGCAGCTGCACGTCACTCACGGCGCCGTCAGCCGCCAGCTCAAGGTGTTGGAAGAGCACTTGGGCGTGAGCCTGTTCGTCAAGGAAGGGCGCGGCCTGAAACTCACAGATGCCGGCGTCCGGCTGCGGGACGCCAGCGGCGAAGCCTTCGAGCGGCTGCGCAACGTGTGCGCCGAACTCAGCCAGAGCACCGCCGACGCACCGTTCGTGCTCGGCTGCTCCGGCAGCCTGCTGGCACGTTGGTTCATTCCGCGGCTGGGACGGCTGAACGCGGATCTTCCGGACTTGCGCCTGCACCTGTCGGCCGGCGAAGGCGACCTCGACCCCCGGCGCCCCGGCCTCGACGCCCTGCTGCTGTTCGCCGAGCCGCCGTGGCCGGCGGACATGCAGGTCTACGAGCTGGCCGCCGAGCGCATCGGCCCGGTCATGAGCCCGCTGTTCAGCGGCGCCGCCAGGCTGCAAGGCGCACCGGCCGAGGCCCTGCTGGGCGAGCCGTTGCTGCACACCACCTCACGTCCGCAGGCCTGGCCGGCCTGGGCACGGCAAAGCCGCCTCGACGCCAAGGCGCTGAAGCTGGGGCAAGGTTTCGAGCATCTGTATTACTTGCTGGAGGCGGCGGTCGCCGGCCTCGGCGTCGCCATCGCACCGGAACCGCTGGTGGCGGAAGACTTGAGGGCCGGGCGCCTGATCGCGCCGTGGGGCTTTTGCGAAACCCCGGCGCGACTGGCCCTGTGGCTGCCCAAGCGCGCCGCCGACGGGCGCGCCCGGCAATTGGCGCAGTGGCTGAAGAACGAGCTGCGCCAGCCCGATCACTCGCCGCGCTTGAACAGCAGGTAAGCGGCGAGCAGGCCCAATGCGCCGACCGCCACACCGGCGGTCGTCCAGGGATGCTCCTGCGCGTAGTCGCGGGTGGCGATCCCGGTCTCGCGGGTCTTGGTCTTGACCTCTTCATAGGCGTCGCTGAGCAGGCTGCGCGAGTGCCGCAACGCACTTTCGGCATTGCCCTTGAGTGCCTTGAGGGTCTTGCGCGACTCGTCCGAAGCGTCGTCCTTCAGGCTCTCCAGCGACTTGAGCAGACTCTCGATCTCGGCTTCCATGCTTTGCAGCGAAGCTTTGCGTAACGAGGTGTTGGCCATGGTGGTTCTCCTGCATTGGTGAGAAACGGCGTGTGATGGTTGGGACTTCGCCCGTCCCGGAAAGTGCAGAAAATCTGAGCCGACTCCCCCGCCGGCATGCCGGAACCGACACGGCAAATCGCTGCTAGGCTCAATGGCACACTTCAAGGAGAGCGCCATGAGCGACCATCACACCTACAAGAAGATCGAGCTGGTCGGTTCGTCCACCAGCAGCATCGAAGACGCCATCAACAACGCGCTGGCCGAGGCCAGCAAGAGCGTCAAGTACATGGAATGGTTCGAAGTGACCGAGACCCGCGGCCACATCAAGGACGGCAAGGCCGCCCATTTCCAGGTGACCTTAAAGGTCGGCTTCCGGATTGCCAGCAGCTGAGTTTGGGCTACGCTTCTGAACTTGCGCGCTGGCCGAGTGCCATAGGAATGGCAAAGCGCTACAGGGCGAGCGCACCGGACGAACGCTCCGGTGCCGTCTCTTTCGATCCGACCAGGGAGTGCAACCGATGAAGAAGTTCATGTTGGCGGTAGGTTTGTTGAGCCTTGCGGGTGGCGCATTCGCTGCCGGCAAGCCGTGTGAGGAACTGAAGGCCGAGATCGCGGCCAAGCTGGATGCCAAGGGCGTTTCCGGCTATTCGCTGGAGATCGTGGACAAGGGGGCGGCGGCAGGCGGGAAGGTCGTCGGCAAATGTGAGGCCGGCGCCAAGGAAATCGTCTACAAGCGAGGCTGACGGCGCCCGAAAATCAAAAGCCGACGCAATGCGTCGGCTTTTTTGTGGCCTGCGTTCCCAGTGAAACGGACTCAGCCCTTCATCACCTGCGCCAACAGCTCGTAGGAATGCAGGCGGTCGGCGTGCTCGTACAGATCGCAAGTGAAGATCAGCTCATCGGCCTGGGTCTGCTCGACCAGCACCTCCAGCTTCGCGCGGATCTTCTGCGGGCTGCCGACCATCGCCAGGCCGAGGAAGTCCCCCACCGCCTCGCGCTCGTGGGGCAGCCACAGGCCGTCCATGGTCTTCACCGGCGGACGCTGCACCAGGCTTTGCCCGCGCATCAGCGCCAGGATCCGCTGGTACACCGACGTGGCCAGGTAATCGGCCTGCTCGTCGGTGTCGGCCGCCACCAGCGGCACGCCCAGCATCACGTACGGTTTGTCGAGCACCGCCGACGGCTGGAAGTGATTGCGGTAGACGCGGATCGCCTCGTGCATGTAGCGCGGGGCGAAGTGCGAAGCGAAGGCGTAAGGCAGGCCCCGCTGGCCCGCCAGTTGCGCACTGAACAGGCTGGAGCCCAGCAGCCACACCGGCACCTGGGTGCCGGTGCCCGGCATTGCGATCACCCGTTGGTCCGGAGTGCGCGGGCCGAGGTAGCGCACCAGTTCGGCGACGTCCTCGGGAAAATCGTCGGCGCTGCCCGAACGCTCGCGGCGCAAGGCCCGGGCGGTCATCTGGTCGGAACCGGGCGCACGGCCCAGGCCCAGGTCGATCCGGCCCGGATACAGGCTCTCCAGGGTGCCGAACTGCTCGGCGATCACCAGCGGCGCATGGTTGGGCAGCATCACCCCGCCGGAGCCGACGCGGATGCTCGACGTGCCGCCCGCCAAATAGGCCAGCAGCACCGAGGTGGCGGAACTGGCGATGCCGTCCATGTTGTGGTGCTCGGCGACCCAGAACCGGGTGTAACCGAACTTCTCCACGTGCCGGGCCAGGTCCAGCGAGTTGCGCAGCGACTGGCCGGGGCTGCCGTTCTCGCGCACCGGCACCAGATCGAGGGTGGAAAACTTTACGTCGGACAGTTGCTTCATAAAGTGCGTCTCCGGGTAAGGGTGCAGGTTCATCCATGCGAACGCCGGCCTGCCCCGTTCATAGGCGTGTCCTGTGCAATGAGGGCATATACCCGAGTTTCAATAGCCGACCGGAAAATTCCTACTAAAAAAGTCAACGATTCTCATGGAGCAGAGGTTTGAGCCGGGTCAGAACCTGCCCGGCCAAACGGTGGTCGAATGGTTGACCGCAGCCTTCGCGCATCTTCGTGCGCGCTGCGTCGAGGGAGCTTCAACCATGAAACGTTTTGCTGTGGCGGTGTTCGGTCTGACCCTGGCCAGCGCGGTGCTGGCCGCCCCGAAACCCTGCGAGGAACTCAAGGCCGAGATCGAAGCCAAGATCCAGGCCCAGGGCGTGACCTCCTACACCCTGGAGATTGTCACCAACGACGAAGTCCACGATCAGAACATGGTCGTCGGCTCGTGCGAAAACGGCACGAAGAAGATCATCTACCAGAAGAACGACCGCTGATCCGGGCTAGATGATGCAGTTGACCTCGCGATCCTCGGCGACGATTTCCCGCTTGGCGTTGTACAGCCGGGCGCTCGGCGTGAAGGCCAGGGAGCGGCCTTCGAGCAGGTAGCGCTGGCCCGCCTCGAAATGGTCGTAGCGGATGGTCAGGTAGCACAGGCGCTCGACGGGCCCGGTCATCAGGCTGCCGCCGCCGCCGAACACTTCGAAGTCGAAGCGCACCCGCAGTTCGTGGCTGCCGGGCGTGACCTGAAAGAAGCGCCCGTCCCTCAGGCGCTGGTTGTCGAGCCGCTCGGCCATCAGCAGTTTGCCGCCGGGGGTGGGCGTCGAGAAGTCGACCCAGGCCATCGCGGGATCGACCGGCGGCATCGGCGTCTGGCAACCGGCGATCAGGCCGGCCGCCAGCAACAGCATCAACGTGCGCATGATGTATGTCCGTGGATTCGGGCATCCAGCATAACGCCGATCAGGTGCGCTGACAGCCCGCCGGCTTGGCCTGCCCCACTACCTTGCGCTGCTGATCGTACAGTTTGGCCCACGGCCGGAAACCGATGTTGCCGGCCTGCAACTGATAGCGCTCGCCTGCGTTGAAGTCCTTGAAGGTCAGGCTCAACCGGCAATCGCGCCACAACGGCTCGGCATCCGGGCCGATGTTGGTCGCTTCCACCGGGAACTGGTAACGCACCTTCAGCTCATGGCTGCCGGGCTGCACTTCGAAATATCGTTTGTCGACCGCTGCCCTGGCGTCGACCTCCAGTGCCTGCAGTGCCGTGTCCTGCTGGCGGGACTCCAGGTCGATCCAGGCTTGCGAAGGGTCGGGGGCGGGCATGCCGAATCCGGCACAGCCGGCCAGCG
The DNA here is from genome assembly GCF_019145435.1 of Pseudomonas ekonensis. Taxonomy (NCBI): domain Bacteria; kingdom Pseudomonadati; phylum Pseudomonadota; class Gammaproteobacteria; order Pseudomonadales; family Pseudomonadaceae; genus Pseudomonas; species Pseudomonas ekonensis. The sequence goes on from NZ_JAHSTS010000003.1 coordinate 19,422, forward strand.
TCATCAGGCTGGCGGTCAGCATCAACTTGCGCATGGCGAAGCTCCTATGGGCGGGATAGTCTTGCGGGCAGACTGTCCGGGGGTTTCTTATTTTGTTCAGGCCGCTACCCAGCCTTGGGTTACTTGATCGCGTTTTGCGGATTTTGTTTCCGGGTGTTTTGCTTTTGCTGCTCAACGGTTGCGCAAGCGTCAGTTACTACAGCCAGTTGGCCGGCGGTCAGCTGCAGCTGCTGCGGGCCCGGGAGCCGGTCGCCGAGGTGATCGCCGACCCCGCCCGCGACCCCAAGCTGCGCGCGCACCTGGCCGAGTCGCAGAAAGCCCGGGACTTCGCCAGCCGCCACCTGCACCTGCCGGACAACCAGAGCTACCGGCTCTACGCCGACATCGGCCGGCCGTTCGTGGTGTGGAACGTGTTCGCCACCCCGGAATTCTCCTTGAACCCGCAGAACCACTGCTTCCCCATCGCCGGGTGCGTGGCCTACCGCGGCTACTACAGCCAGGGGGCGGCCCGGGGCGAAGCGGCGATCCAGCGCCTCAAGGGCCTGGATGTGTCGATCGGCGGCGTCGAGGCCTACTCGACCCTGGGCTGGTTCAACGACCCGATCCTCAATTCGATGACGGGCTGGGGCGACGAGCGTCTGGCCACGCTGATCTTTCACGAACTGGCCCACCAGCGCTTCTATGTGCAGGACGACACCGAATTCAACGAGTCCTTCGCCACCTTCGTCGAGCAGGAAGGCACGCGGCAGTGGCGGGCGTTCCGGGGGCTGGCGCCGGACAACGGCTCGCGTCTTGCGCAGCGCGACCAGTTCATCGGCCTGATCCTCGACACCCGGGCCCGCCTGGAAGCGCTCTACGCACAACCGCTGACGGCCGAGGTCATGCGCGAGCGCAAGGCCGAGGCGTTCGAACGGTTTCGCCGGGATTACCGGGCCCTGCGTGACCGGCAGTGGGCCGGAGACAAGCGCTACGACGCGTGGGTGAACGCGCCGCTGAACAATGCGCGGCTGTTGCCGTTCGGGCTGTATGACCAGTGGGTGCCGGCGTTTGCGGCGCTGTTCAGGCAGGTGGGTGGGGATTGGGTGAGGTTTTACGCCGAGGTCGAAAAGTTAGGCAAATTGGGCGCAGCTGAGCGCAAGTCGGCGCTCAAGGCCTTGGCGAACCCTGAATCCTCCGCCGGCTGAACCGGCCTCATCGCCAGCAGGCTGGCTCCCGCAGAAACGCCTCGCGACGCGTGGGCGCCAGCCTGCTGGCGATGGTTGACCGGTCAGCGGCGCAGGAACGCCTGATGCAGCTCGGCCAGCGTCTCGAAGTGATAGGCCGGCGCCTCGGCGCTCAGTTCCTCATGGCTGCCGAACCCATAGCCCACCGCCGCCGCGTCCAGCCCGTTGCGGCGTGCGCCGATCAGGTCGTGCTTGCGGTCGCCGATCATCAGCGTCTGCGAAGGATCCAGCCCTTCTTCGGCCATCAGGTGGGCGATCAGCTCGACCTTGTCGGTGCGGGTGCCGTCCAGTTCGCTGCCGTAGATCACCTTGAAGTGCCGGGCGAAGTCGAAATGACGGGCGATCTCCCGGGCGAACACCCACGGTTTGGAGGTCGCGATGTACAACTGCCGGCCTTGCCCGCCCAGGGTTTCCAGCAAGGGCATGACACCGTCGAACACCCGGTTCTCGTAGAGGCCGGTGACCTTGAAGCGCTCACGGTAGAAATTCACCGCGTCCCACGCCTTGGCCTCGTCGAATCCGTAGAACTGCATGAACGCCTGCAGCAGCGGCGGGCCGATGAAGTGTTCCAGCTTGCTCAGGTCCGGCTCGTCGATGCCAAGCCTGGCCAAGGCGAACTGGATGGAGCGGGTGATGCCCTCGCGCGGGTCGGTCAGGGTGCCGTCGAGGTCGAACAGTACGGTCTGGTAATGCATGAAAATTCCTGGGCTTGTGCGGGAGGGTTCAGATCTGGTCGTAGCCTTCGGCCAGGTGCAGGTCCTTGAGCTTCACGTAGTTCGTCGCGCTGTAGGTGAAGAACGCGCGCTCCTTGTCGCTCAACGGCCGGGCCTGCTTCACCGGGCTGCCCACGTACAGGTAACCGCTTTCCAGGCGCTTGCCCGGCGGCACCAGGCTGCCGGCGCCGACGATCACGTCGTCCTCGACCACCGCGCCGTCCATGACGATGCTGCCCATGCCGATCAACACCCGGCTGCCCACGGTGCAGCCATGCAGCATGACTTTGTGGGCGACGGTCACATCGTCGCCGATCAGGCACGGGAAACCGTCCGGGTTGAAGGGGCCGGCGTGGGTGATGTGCAGCACGCAGCCGTCCTGGACGCTGGTGCGCGCGCCGATGCGGATGCGGTGCATGTCGCCGCGGATCACGGTCAGCGGCCACACGGAGCTGTCTTCGCCGATTTCGACGTCGCCGATCACCACCGCGGAGCCGTCGACAAAGGCGCCTTTGCCCAGGCGCGGGGTGTGGTTCTGGTACTTGCGAAGGGACACGATAAGTTCTCTCTCTGTCGCCGATAGCTGCGGTCGCTGCCGATTGTAATTAAGATGGGCCCACGATTCTAAATGCATGTTCCCTTCTGCCAAGGTGCCAACCGTGAGCGTGAACAACCCACTTCTGCAGCCCTACGACCTGCCGCCGTTCTCCGCGATCCGTGCCGAACACGTGCAGCCTGCCATCGAAACCATCCTGGCCGACAACCGCGCCGCCATCGCCGAGATCCTCAAGCGCCAGGGCACGAACCCGTCCTGGGCCGGCCTGGTGCTGGCGATGGACGAACTCAACGACCGCCTCGGCGCCGCCTGGAGCCCGGTCAGCCACCTCAACGCCGTGTGCAACAGCGCCGAACTGCGCGAAGCCTACGAGGCCTGCCTGCCGGCCCTGAGCGCCTACTCCACCGAGATGGGCCAGAACCGCGAGCTGTTCCAGGCGTACGAAGCACTGGCCAACAGCCCGGAAGCCGCCGGCTTCGACGTGGGCCAGAAGACCATTCTGGAGCACGCCCTGCGCGATTTCCGCCTGTCGGGCATCGACCTGCCGGAAGCCGAGCAAAAGCGCTACGCCGAAGTGCAGAGCAAACTGTCGGAGCTGGGCAGCCGCTTCTCCAACCAGTTGCTCGATGCCACCCAGGCCTGGACCAAGCACCTCACCGACGAAGCGGCCCTTGCCGGCCTGACCGACTCGGCCAAGGCGCAGATGGCCGCCGCCGCGCAAGCCAAGGGCCTGGACGGCTGGCTGATCACCCTGGAGTTCCCCAGCTACTACGCGGTGATGACCTACGCCCAGAACCGCGCGCTGCGCGAGGAAGTCTACGCCGCCTACTGCACCCGCGCCTCGGATCAAGGCCCGAACGCCGGCCAGAACGACAACGGTCCGGTGATGGACGAGATCCTCGGCCTGCGCCAGGAACTGGCCAAGCTCTTGGGCTTCGCCAGCTTCTCCGAGCTGAGCCTGGCCACCAAGATGGCCGAGTCCAGCGACCAGGTGCTGAGCTTCCTGCGCGACCTGGCCAAGCGCAGCAAACCGTTCGCCGCCCAGGACCTGCAACAGCTCAAGGCCTACGCCGCCGAGCAGGGCTGCGCGGACCTGCAGAGCTGGGACAGCGGTTTCTACGGCGAAAAGCTGCGTGAACAACGCTACAGCGTGGCCCAGGAAACCCTGCGCGCCTACTTCCCGATCGACAAAGTGCTCGGCGGCCTGTTCGCCATCGTCCAGCGCCTGTACGGCATCGAGATCGCCGAGCTCAAAGGCTTCGACGCCTGGCACCCGGACGTACGCCTGTTCGAGATCAAGGAAAACGGCCAGCACGTGGGCCGCTTCTTCTTCGACCTGTACGCCCGCGCCAACAAGCGCGGCGGCGCCTGGATGGACGGCGCCCGCGACCGTCGCCGCACCGTCGAAGGCGTGCTGCAAAGCCCGGTGGCCAACCTGGTGTGCAACTTCACCCCGGCCGACAGCGGCAAGCCGGCGCTGCTGACCCACGATGAAGTCACCACCCTGTTCCACGAGTTCGGCCACGGCCTGCATCACCTGCTGACCCGCGTCGACCATGCCGGCGTGTCCGGCATCAACGGCGTGGCGTGGGATGCGGTCGAGCTGCCGAGCCAGTTCATGGAGAACTGGTGCTGGGAGCCGGAAGGCCTGGCGCTGATCTCCGGCCACTACGAAACCGGCGAGCCGCTGCCCCAGGACCTGCTGGAGAAAATGCTCGCGGCGAAGAACTTCCAGTCCGGCCTGATGATGGTGCGCCAGCTGGAGTTCTCGCTGTTCGACTTCGAGCTGCACGCCACCCACGGCGACGGCCGCAGCGTGCTGCAAGTGCTCGAGGGCGTGCGCGACGAGGTCTCGGTGATGCGTCCGCCGGCCTACAACCGCTTCCCCAACAGCTTCGCCCACATCTTCGCCGGCGGTTACGCGGCCGGCTACTACAGCTACAAGTGGGCGGAAGTGCTGTCGGCGGATGCGTTCTCCAGGTTCGAAGAGGACGGCGTGCTCAACGCCGACACCGGCCGTGCCTTCCGCGAAGCGATCCTGGCCCGCGGCGGCTCGCAGGAGCCGATGGTGCTGTTCGTCGACTTCCGTGGCCGTGAGCCTTCGATTGACGCACTCTTGCGTCACAGCGGCCTGAGCGAGGACGCGGCAGCATGAGCGAGGCACCTGTGAAGACGAAGAAACGCTTTATCGCCGGGGCGGTCTGCCCGGCGTGCAGCGAGCCGGACAAGCTGATGATGTGGAGCGAGGACGACGTTCCCCATCGCGAGTGCGTGGCCTGCGGTTACGCGGACACGCTGAACGAGCAGGGCCTGTCGGTTCCGAAGGAGCTGGGCACGCGGGTCAACACCGCTGCGCCCAAGCCTGCGCCGGACAAGACCGTGCAGGCGGTGCAGTTCTTTCCGAATCCGAAGCTGAAGAAAAAGTCAGACGACTGACCTGCCGTCAGCCCCGGACAGGGAGCCTCTGCGGCGAGGACGCCAGTGCCTCGCCGCAGACGGCCCGGTTCACTTGAGATTGACGCTCTGGAACCAGCTCTTCATCGAGCACGTGGCGAAGGGGCTGGTGCTGCAGTCGCCGTTGGCCAGCGCCGTACGCAACTTGTCGACATCGGCCTGCATCACGTAGCGGATGCCGTCCTTGAAGTGCCCGCTTTCGCCGAATCCGCCCTGAGTCATTTCATTCAGCGCATCCTCTTTGCTCCAGCCCTGCACCACGATCCGGTACATCGCCGCCATCAGGCCGGTGCGGTCGGAGCCGTGCTTGCAGTGCATCAGCACCGGGCCCTCGGCCTCGGCGGTCTGGATCGCACGCAGCGTCTTGAGCACATCGCTGTCATCCACGTGATTGGTGCGGTAAGGCAGCTGCACAAGGTTCACGCCGGGGGTCTTCAGCCAGCCCGAGTCGGACTCCGGCAGGAAGTTGATGACCGTGGCCACCTTCAGGTTCTTCAGCAGCGGCACGGCGCCGCCGTCGGGCAACGCGCTGCGGTAGAGGGTCGGCGACATCTGGAACAGGTTGTATTGCACCTCCACCGGCTGCGCCCATTCGGCAGGACGCGACGCCGGGCCCTCGGCGGCCTGGACCGGCACCCAGTGCAACACGACGGCAAGCGAAAGACACACGGCGGGGAGGAAACGCAATCGGGACATGCTCGGTGGACCGTAGGGATTCATGATTGAAGGGCCTCGCAGCATCAGGGTTGGCCGGTCAAATCCCTGTGAGGCGCTTGTCAAAGAATCGTGAACCGGCCGGCGCCCTTCGTCGCAAACACGGTTTTTTTCAAGTGAACCGATTCATCTCGATGCTTAGCCTGCTACCATTTGTCACATGATGTTGCAGACGCGTTCCCCTTCTCCTGGCCGTTCCGGCCACGTCGCAGCCAAACAACCTTAAGCCGCCCGCAGAGACGGCTGACAACCATCAATGCCTGATGAGGTGCCCCCCCATGTCTGATGAAAGTCGAGACAACCCGCGGCGTGAGTTCTTGCGCAAGTCCCTGACCCTGATCCCTGTCGTCACCCTGGCCGGCAGCGGCCTGGGCAGCAGCGTGCTGCAGGCCGCCCCCGAACCCGCGCCTGCTGCGCCAGCCGCAAAACCGGTTGCGGCCAAGGCGGGCGAGTATCAGCCGAGCTATTTCACCGCCGAAGAGTGGGCGTTCATCAACGCCGCCGTCGCGCAGTTGATCCCCAACGACGCCCAGGGCCCGGGCGCCCTCGAAGCCGGCGTGCCGGAATACATCGACCGTCAGATGAACACGCCTTACGCCGCCGGCGCCCTCTGGTACATGCAGGGCCCGTTCAATGCCGACGCCGCACCGGAAATGGGCTGGCAGAGCAAACTGGTGCCCAAAGAGATCTATCGCCTGGGCATCGCCGCCGCGGATCAGTGGGCAAAATCCCTGAACGGCAAATCATTTGCCGAGCAAGACAGCGCTACCCGAGACGAATTGCTCAAGCAGCTCGAAGCGGGAAAACCGCAATTCGACGCCGTCCCGGCCAAGGTTTTCTTCAGTCTCCTGCTGCAGAACACCAAGGAAGGGTTCTTCTGCGACCCGATTCACGGCGGCAATAAAGGCATGGTCGGCTGGACCATGATCGGCTTCCCCGGCGCCCGCGCCGACTTCATGGACTGGGTGGAACGCAACGAGGCGTACCCCTTCCCGGCAGTTTCGATCCGCGGCGAGAGGGCGTGAGCATGGCAACGGCAATGAAGAAAGTGGATGCGGTGATCGTCGGCTTCGGCTGGACCGGCGCAATCATGGCCAAGGAGCTGACCGAGGCCGGCCTCAACGTGCTGGCGCTGGAGCGCGGGCCGATGCAGGACACCTACCCGGACGGCAATTATCCCCAGGTGATCGACGAACTCACCTACAGCGTGCGGAAAAAACTCTTCCAGGACGTTTCCAAGGAAACCGTCACCATCCGCCACAGCGTCAACGACATCGCGCTGCCGAACCGCCAGTTGGGCGCGTTCCTGCCGGGCAACGGTGTGGGCGGCGCCGGGTTGCACTGGTCGGGCGTGCATTTCCGGGTCGATCCGATCGAACTGCGCATGCGCAGCCACTACGAAGAGCGCTACGGCAAACACTTCATCCCCAAGGACATGACCATCCAGGACTTCGGCGTCAGCTATGAAGAGCTGGAGCCGTTCTTCGACTTCGCCGAAAAGGTCTTCGGCACCTCCGGCCAGGCCTGGACGGTGAAGGGGCAACTGGTGGGCCAGGGCAAGGGCGGCAACCCTTACGCGCCGGACCGTTCGAACCCGTTCCCGCTGGAGTCGCAGAAGAACACCGTTTCCGCACAGCTGTTCGGCAAGGCGGCCACAGAGGTCGGCTACAAACCCTACAACCTGCCTTCCGCCAATACGTCGGGGCCGTACACCAATCCCTACGGCGCGCAAATGGGCCCGTGCAACTTCTGCGGGTTCTGCAGCGGGTATGTCTGCTACATGTATTCCAAGGCCTCGCCGAACGTGAACATCCTGCCGGCGCTCAAGCCCTTGCCGAACTTCGAGCTGCGGGCCAACGCCCACGTGCTGCGGGTCAACCTCGACAGCAGCAAGACCAAGGCCACCGGCGTCACCTACGTCGACGGCCAGGGCCGGGAGATCGAGCAGCCGGCGGACCTGGTGATCCTCGGCGCGTTCCAGCTGCACAACGTGCGGCTGATGCTGCTGTCCGGCATCGGCAAGCCGTACGACCCGGTCAGCGGCGAAGGCGTGGTCGGGCGCAACTTCGCCTACCAGAACATGGCCACGATCAAGGCGTTCTTCGACAAGGACACCCACACCAACAACTTCATCGGCGCCGGCGGCAACGGGGTGGCGGTGGACGACTTCAACGCCGACAACTTCGACCACGGCCCCCACGGCTTCGTCGGCGGCTCGCCGATGTGGGTCAACCAGGCCGGCAGCCGGCCGATCGCCGGCACCTCCAATCCGCCGGGCACACCGGCCTGGGGCAGCGCCTGGAAACGCGCCACCGCCGACTACTACACCCATCAGGTGTCGATGGACGCCCACGGCGCGCATCAGTCCTACCGGGGCAACTACCTCGATCTGGATCCGGTGTACCGCGATGCCTACGGCCTGCCGCTGCTGCGGATGACTTTCGACTGGCAGGAAAACGACATCAAGATGAACCGCTTCATGGTCGAGAAAATGGGCAAGATCGCCGAAGCCATGGGCCCCAAGGCCATCAACGTGATCAGCAAGAAGGTCGGCGACCATTTCAACACCGCGTCCTACCAGACCACCCACCTCAACGGCGGCGCGATCATGGGCACCGATCCGAAGACCAGCGCCCTGAACCGCTACCTGCAGAGCTGGGACGTGCACAACGTGTTCGTCCCCGGCGCCTCGGCGTTCCCCCAAGGCCTGGGCTACAACCCGACCGGGCTGGTCGCCGCCCTGACCTACTGGTCGGCGAAGGCGATCCGCGAGCAGTACCTGAAAAACCCCGGCCCGCTGGTCCAGGCTTAAGGAGCGATGACCATGAAGACTTTCGTTATCGCGACCCTGGCGTTGCTCGGCAGCGCCTCCCTGTACGGCGCCGAAGCCGATCAATCCTTGATCAGGCAGGGTGAATACCTGGCCCGCGCAGGCGACTGCGTGGCCTGCCACACCGCCAAGGACGGCAAACCGTTCGCCGGCGGCCTGCCGATGGAAACGCCGATCGGCACGATCTACTCGACCAACATCACCCCGGACAAGCGCGGCATCGGCGGCTACAGCTTCGAGGACTTCGACCGGGCCGTGCGCCATGGCGTGGCCCGCAACGGCAGCACGCTGTATCCGGCGATGCCGTACCCGTCCTACGCCCGCGTCACCGAAGCCGACATGCAGGCGCTGTACGCGTTCTTCATGCACGGCGTCGAACCGGTGGCCCAGGAGAACAAGGCCAGCGACATCCCCTGGCCGCTGAGCATGCGCTGGCCGCTGACGGGCTGGCGCTGGCTGTTTGCGCCGAAGGTCGAGGACTACAAAGCTACGTCGGACGATGCCGTCGTCAGCCGTGGGGCTTATCTGGTGGAAGGCCTCGGACATTGCGGCGCTTGTCATACGCCCCGCGCCCTGACCATGCAGGAAAAATCCCTGAGTGCAGGCGAAGGCAGCACTTTCCTGTCAGGCAGCGCGCCGCTGGAAGGCTGGATCGCCAAGAACCTGCGCGGCGACCACAAGGACGGCCTCGGCGGCTGGAGCGAAGAGCAACTGGTGCAGTTCCTGAAGACCGGGCGCAGCGACCGCAGCGCGGTGTTCGGCGGCATGAGCGACGTGGTCACCCACAGCATGCAGTACATGACCGACGCCGACCTGACCGCGATCGCCCGCTACCTGAAATCGTTGCCGGCCCAAGATCCCGCCGACCGCCCGCACCAGTACGACGAAACGGCCGCCAAGGCCCTGTGGAACGGCGACGACAGCCAGCGCGGCGCCGCGGTGTACATCGACAACTGCGCGGCCTGCCACCGCACCGACGGCCACGGCTACACCCGCGTGTTCCCGGCGCTGGCGGGCAATCCGGTGCTGCAATCGGAAGATCCGGCCTCGCTGATCCACATCGTGCTCCAGGGCGGCACGCTGCCGGCGACCCACGCGGCGCCGTCGGCCATCACCATGCCGGGGTTCGGCTGGCGGCTGTCGGATCAGGAAGTGGCGGATGTGGTGAGCTTCATCCGGGGCAGTTGGGGCAACAAGGGGGCGCCGGTCAGCGCAGCTGAGGTCAAACACTTGCGTGCCGAACAGATGAAGACGGCATCGACGCAAGAGTCCGCCCACTGACACACCGGAACATAAAGAAGGCCCTGCCCGCAGTAATGCGGGCAGGGCCTTTTTATATTGAGTGCCACAACTTCTGCGGCCTCTTGAGACTCAAGGATTTTCGATACTGACATAAGCCTTGGCCAGCGCCAGCAACTTGGCCTTATCGTCTGCATCGATGTCACCGTCGCCATCGATGTCCTTTTCGTTGCGGATGCCGAACGTCTTGCCGCCGTCATAAGAAGCGGCGATGAGCGTACGGGAATCGAGCAGGGAGTCCGTCGGCACGGCGTTCTCAGCGTTCCAGCCGGATTCCTTCAGCGCGAACTGCAGGGAAACCAGCACTTCATCAGGGTCGACCGGAGTGGGGCCGAGTTTCTGCAAAAAGATGCCACGAGGATTGAAGTTAGACATGGTTAATTCCTTTTATTTAAATCATCCGGGTTACAACGGAGACAATCCTAACGGCATAGCAACTTCCGAAACTACGTTGAATATATAACCTCAAGTTTCGCTCAACTAACGACTCCGATACCGGTACGTTGCCGAACCTGAATCCGCAGGGGCCGCTCCGCAGAATCGCCGAACGGCACTGGCCGTTTCCGCAAGCCAAGGATACTGTATGCACATACAGCACACAGGACACCTCCGATGCACACGCCCTTGCCTCCCCGCGGCCGCGGCACCGCCGCCAACCCGCACAACCGCTTCGCGCCGAGCCGTTCGGTGGCCGAGGACGACGGCTGGCATCAGGAAGTGCCGCAGACCCAAGGCACCGAGGTGCGGATCGAGACGGCGAAGACCATCATCACCCGCAACACCTCGCCGGATCTGCCCTTCGACCGCTCGGTCAATCCTTACCGCGGCTGCGAGCACGGTTGCATCTATTGCTACGCCCGGCCCAGCCACGCCTACTGGGACCTGTCGCCAGGGCTGGATTTCGAAACCAAACTGATCGCCAAGACCAACGCCGCCCAGGTGCTGGAAGAACAATTGGGCAAGCGCGGCTACCAATGCGCGCCGATCAACCTGGGCTCCAACACCGATCCTTATCAGCCCATCGAACGCGAGCACAGGATCACCCGGCAGATCCTCGAAGTGCTGCTGCGCCACCGGCATCCGGTGACCATCGTCACCAAGGGCTCGCTGATCCTGCGCGACCTCGACCTGCTCACCGAACTGGCCCGGCTGCGGCTGGTGGCGGTGATGATCAGCCTCACCACCCTGGACGACGAGCTCAAGCGCATCCTCGAACCCCGCGCAGCCGCGCCCAAGGCCCGGCTGCGGGCGATCCGGGTGATGCGCGAAGCGGGAATTCCGGTGGGCGTGCTGTGTTCGCCGATGATTCCGATGATCAACGACAGCGAGATCGAAAGCCTGCTCACCGAGGCCCACGCGGCCGGCGCCCAGAGCGCGGCGTACATGATGCTGCGCCTGCCGCTGGAGGTGGCGCCGCTGTTCGAGCAGTGGCTTGAGGCGCATTACCCGCAGCGCGCGGCCCATGTGCTGAGCCTGATCCGTCAGAGCCGGGGCGGCGAGCTCTACGACAGCCGCTTCGGCGCCCGCATGCGGGGCGAAGGGCCGTTCGCCGACCTGCTGGCCCAGCGGTTCGCCAAGGCGCTGAAGCGTCTGGGGCTCGACCGTCGCGAAGGCTTCGGCCTCGATTGCTCGGCCTTTTGTCCGCCGGGTCGCCAGATGTCGCTGATTTAGCGACAATTGGCCCAGGGTCGAGCGACGGAACCCCTCGACCGGTTGCGCCGGTCACGTTTTTTGTGACCTGGAACACAGGTTCCAGAGCCTTTGATTCAGTTTGAGTTAAGTTTCGGCGGTTACCTTGTTCATCGAGTGACTGACGGGTCAGGATCGGCCCGGATGTTTGAACAGCCACTGGCTTCACACCGGAATACACGGGAATGACTCCCCGAATCCGCCAAAGAGGATGAATCATGAGTGACAAGGATAAACAGCCGTTGGCTGCGTCGGCGCCGGCCCCTGAGGCGGAAACCGCCGATGCAGCGCTGAAGCACATCGTCGACGGCTTTTTGCATTTTCATCATGAGGTCTTTCCGCAGCAGGAAGAACTCTTCAAGAAACTCGCCACGGCCCAGTCGCCACGGGCGATGTTCATCACCTGCGCCGACTCGCGCATCGTTCCCGAACTGATCACCCAGAGCTCCCCCGGCGACCTGTTCGTGACCCGCAACGTCGGCAACGTCGTACCGCCCTACGGCCAGATGAACGGTGGCGTGTCCACCGCCATCGAATACGCCGTGCTCGCCCTGGGCGTGCAGCACATCATCATCTGCGGCCATTCCGACTGCGGCGCCATGCGCGCGGTGCTCAACCCGGACAGCCTGGAGAAGATGCCGACGGTCAAGGCCTGGCTGCGCCACGCCGAAGTCGCGAAAACCATGGTGCAGGACAACTGCAACTGCGCCAACGAAAAAGAAAGCATGCCGATCCTCACCGAGGAAAACGTCATCGCCCAACTGCAGCACTTGCGTACCCATCCCTCGGTAGCCTCGCGCATGGCGAACGGTCATCTGTTCATCCATGGCTGGGTCTACAACATCGAAACCAGCGAAATCAAAGCGTACGACGCGGACCAGGGCTGCTTCCTGCCGCTGGACGGCAGCCATCCGATCCCGGTGGCGACGCCAAAAGCGCGCTTCTAGATCCTCCTAAAAATCTCTGTGGTTTGACGCCGGCCGCTGTTTCAGCGGTCCGGCCTCGCCACGCCTGAAGAAAAGTCCGGGAGAATCCCCATGCGTGCCGCTCAATTGAAAGCTGTTCTGCCACGGGAGCTGTTGGCTTCGGTGGTTGTGTTCCTGGTCGCCCTGCCGCTGTGCATGGGCATCGCCATCGCCTCGGGCCTGCCGCCGGCCAAGGGGCTGGTCACCGGCATCATCGGCGGACTGGTGGTGGGCTGGCTGGCCGGCTCTCCGTTGCAGGTCAGCGGGCCGGCGGCCGGGTTGGCGGTGCTGGTGTTCGAGCTGGTGCGCCAGCACGGCGTCGAGATGCTCGGGCCGATCCTGCTGCTGGCCGGGCTGCTGCAGCTGGCGGCCGGGCGCCTGAAGCTCGGCTGCTGGTTCCGGGTCACGGCGCCGGCGGTGGTGTACGGCATGCTCGCCGGGATCGGCGTGCTGATCATCCTGTCCCAGGTGCATGTGATGCTCGACGCCGCGCCGAAACCCTCCGGCCTGGACAACCTCACCGCGTTCCCCGGCGCCGTGGCCCAGGCCCTGCCGTCGTTCGGCTGGCAGGCCGGGCTGCTGGGGCTGGGAACCATCGCGGTGATGTGGCTGTGGGAGAAATTCCGCCCGCATTCGCTGCGCTTCGTGCCCGGCGCGCTGCTGGGCGTCGGCCTGGCCACGGGCGCCAGCCTGCTGCTGGCGCTGCCGGTCAAACGGGTCGAGGTACCGGACAACCTGGCGCAGGCCATCGACTGGCTCAAGCCGGCGGACCTGCTCAACCTCGCCGACCCTGCCTTGCTGGTCGCGGCGTTCGCCGTGGCCTTCATCGCCAGCGCCGAGACCCTGCTGTCCGCCGCGGCGGTGGACCGCATGCACAGCGGCCCGCGCTCGGACTTCGACCGTGAACTGTCGGCGCAGGGGGTGGGCAACATGCTCTGCGGCCTGGTCGGCGCGCTGCCGATGACCGGGGTGATCGTGCGCAGTTCGGCGAACGTCCAGGCCGGCGCCACCACGCGCCTTTCGACGATCTTCCACGGCCTGTGGCTGCTGGCGTTCGTGCTGTTGCTGTCGAGCCTGCTGCAGAGCATCCCGGTGGCGAGCCTGGCCGGCGTGCTGGTCTACACCGGGTTCAAGCTGGTGGACCTGAAGGTGTTCCGCGGCCTGGGCCGTTACGGCCGGATGCCGATGTTCACCTACGCCGCCACAGCGCTGGCGATCATCTTCACGGACTTGTTGACCGGCGTGCTGATCGGCTTCGGCCTGACCCTGCTGAAGCTGGCGCTGAAAGCCGCGCGGCTGAAGATCAGCCTGATCGACCTGCCCCAGGAGGGGGAAATGGAGATGCGCCTGACGGGCGCGGCGACGTTCCTCAAGGTGCCGGCGCTGACCCAGGCCCTGGCCAGCGTTCCACCGGGCACGACGGTGCATGTGCCGCTCAACAACCTGAGCTACATCGACCACGCCTGCCTGGAACTGTTGGAGGAATGGGGGCGGGCCAATGCCGCCAAGGGGTCGAGGCTGCTGATCGAGTCCCGGGGGCTCAAGCGCAGGCTTGAAGGGCGGGTGCGCACCACCGCCGGTATCGGCACGGCGGGCTGAACCTTGTAGGAGCGAGCCTGCTCGCGATGGCGTCGGGTCAGTCAACGCAAGGGTTGAATGATCGACCGCCATCGCGAGCAGGCTCGCTCCTGCATTGGATCGTGCGGGCTCAGGCGGCCGGCTGATCCAGCTCCAGGCCCACGCCCAGGCGGCGGCCCATGCACGGCCAGCGTTTCCAGGCGGCGCCGGTGTCCGGGCTGCTGAGCTTCTCGCGGTAGGCCTCCACCGACTCCAGCGCAAAGCTGTCGTCGTCGAGCATGCTGTCCACCGCGTGGTGCACCACTTCGTCGAGTTGGTTGGCGAATGCCTCACCCAGCAGCTGGTGGGCAATCAGATTGGCGACCGTCATGTCCAAGGGGATCAGTGGCTGGCCGAAATGCTTGATGTACAGGTCGTTGACCTCTTCGACAAACCGATGGGCCAGGTAGGCCTCGTCCAGCAGGCTGTCCAGGCCCACGGGGGGCTGGAGGAAGTACTGCTCGGCGATCTTCAGCACCGGTTTGATCTGTGACTCGATTCCCGCTTCCCTGGCGACTTCATTGGCTGCATCCAGCAGGTCCGGCACTTCATCGATGTAGGCGGCGACGAAGCGCGTCAGGACGGCTTCGGCACCGGTTTCCGGCAACTGGATCGCCGGGTGCAGGTGAGGCAGTTGGGTTTCCAGCTGACGGGTCAGCCGTCCGGTGTCTTTCTCGTGTTCTCGGGCTATTCGGATCTGCTCGCGCAATGCGGCGGTGTTCATGAAAACTCCAGGGTACAGGGCAATGAAATAGGGAAGACATAACTTAGCTGGCTTACGAAAAATGCTAAGACGCATTTGTCATAATTATTTCATCCTTGATACACCGGGGTTATATCGGTGTGCCACCACTCCGCTGCATCCTTCTCCATTCGTGCCCTGGAACGCAAGTGCCAGCTGTTTCATGCGATTTACGCGGTCGCGTTGCGAGGTTCAAGTCGCTGTCTATACTCGCCAGTGAATGGAGTTAGCTGATGATGCCTGACTGCCCGCGCAGCAAGGCCCGGCGATTCAAGTTAGTAGTCTGATGCAGCCGCTCCCTTGCCGCAGGCGTTGCGCCTACGGGACAACAAGAACGATAAGGGGAACCCGCAATGATGCGACATCCACACGTCTGGATGGGCCTCCTGTTGTGGTCGATTTTCAGCCAGGCGCAAGCGGCCTGGACTGTGAATATGGCGCCTGGAGCGACTGAGATCAGTCACGCTGTGTTCGACCTGCACATGACCATCTTCTGGATCTGCGTGGTGATCGGGATCATCGTCTTCGGCGCGATGTTCTGGTCGATGATCCTGCACCGCCGCTCCACCGGCCAGGTCGCGGCACGCTTTCACGAGAGCACCACCGTCGAGATCCTCTGGACCGTCGTGCCGTTCCTGATCCTGGTGGCGATGGCCGTCCCGGCGACCGCCACCCTGATCAGGATGTACGACACCAGCGAGCCGGACATCGACATCCAGATCACCGGCTACCAGTGGAAGTGGCACTACAAGTACCTGGGCCAGGACGTCGAGTTCTTCAGCAACCTGGCCACCCCCGCCGAACAGATCCACAACAAGCAAGCCAAGGGCGACCACTACCTGCTGGAGGTCGACAAGCCGCTGGTGCTGCCGACCGGCGCCAAGGTGCGCTTCCTCGTCACCTCCGCCGACGTGATCCACTCCTGGTGGGTGCCGGCCTTCGCGGTCAAGCGCGACGCCATCCCCGGCTTCGTCAACGAAGCCTGGACCCGCGTCGACAAGCCTGGTATCTACCGCGGCCAGTGCGCCGAACTGTGCGGCAAGGATCACGGCTTCATGCCCATCGTGGTCGACGTGAAAGAGAAGGCCGACTACGACAAGTGGCTCGCCGAGCGCAAGGCCGAGGCCGCGCAGCTCAAGGAGCTGACCAGCAAGGAATGGACGCTGGACGAGCTCAAGGAACGCGGCGACAAGATCTACCACACCACCTGCGTGGCCTGTCACCAGGCCGAAGGCCAGGGCCTGCCGCCGATGTTCCCGGCGCTCAAGGGCTCGAAGATCGCCACCGGCCCCAAAGAGGCGCACCTGAGCCTGGTGTTCCACGGCAAGCCCGGCACCGCCATGGCGGCGTTCGGCAAGCAGCTGTCGGAAGTCGATATCGCCGCCGTCGTGACCTACGAACGCAACGCCTGGGGCAACAACAAGGGCGACATGGTCACGCCCAAAGAAGTGCTGGAGCTCAAACAGGCGGAAAGCAAATGAACCGCGCCGCCGCGTCCTCCCGCCAACGTCCGGGGCTGCGCGCCCCGCACGGCCCTGCCCGTCCGCTTGAAGGAGAAAGGCCATGAGCGCCGTTATCGATGACCACGGTCATGCCGACCACGCCCACGGCCCCGCCAAAGGCCTGATGCGCTGGGTGCTGACCACCAACCACAAGGACATCGGCACGCTGTACCTGTGGTTCGCGTTCTGCATGTTCCTGCTCGGCGGCTCGTTCGCCATGGTGATCCGCGCCGAGCTGTTCCAGCCCGGCCTGCAGATCGTGGAGCCTGCGTTCTTCAACCAGATGACCACCATGCACGGCCTGGTGATGGTGTTCGGCGCGGTGATGCCGGCGTTCGTCGGCCTCGCCAACTGGATGATCCCGCTGATGATCGGCGCGCCGGACATGGCCCTGCCGCGGATGAACAACTTCAGCTTCTGGCTGCTGCCGGCGGCGTTCCTGCTGCTGGTCTCGACCCTGTTCACCCCCGGCGGCGGCCCGAACTTCGGCTGGACGTTCTACGCGCCGCTGTCCACCACCTACGCGCCGGAAAGCGTGACGTTCTTCATCTTCGCCATCCACCTGATGGGGATCAGTTCGATCATGGGCGCGATCAACGTGATCGCCACCATCCTCAACCTGCGTGCCCCCGGCATGACCCTGATGAAGATGCCGCTGTTCGTCTGGACCTGGCTGATCACCGCGTTCCTGCTGATCGCGGTGATGCCGGTGCTGGCCGGCTGCGTGACGATGATGCTGATGGACATCCACTTCGGCACCAGTTTCTTCAGCGCCGCCGGCGGCGGCGACCCGGTGCTGTTCCAGCATGTGTTCTGGTTCTTCGGCCACCCCGAGGTGTACATCATGATCCTGCCGGCCTTCGGCGCCGTCAGCGCGATCATCCCGACCTTCGCGCGCAAGCCGCTGTTCGGCTACACCTCGATGGTCTACGCCACGGCGAGCATCGCGTTCCTGTCGTTCATCGTCTGGGCGCACCACATGTTCGTGGTGGGCATCCCGCTGGTGGGCGAGCTGTTCTTCATGTACGCCACCATGCTGATCGCCGTGCCCACCGGGGTGAAGGTGTTCAACTGGGCCAGCACCATGTGGCAGGGTTCGATGACCTTCGAGACGCCGATGCTGTTCGCGGTGGCGTTCGTGATCCTGTTCTCCATCGGCGGCTTCTCCGGCCTGATGCTGGCCATCGCCCCGGCGGACTTCCAGTACCAGGACACCTACTTCGTGGTCGCCCACTTCCACTACGTGCTGGTGCCGGGGGCGATCTTCGGGATCTTCGCCTCGGCCTACTACTGGCTGCCGAAGTGGACCGGCCACATGTACGACGAGACCCTCGGCAAGCTGCATTTCTGGCTGTCCTTCATCGGCATGAACCTGACGTTCTTCCCGATGCACTTCGTGGGCCTGGCGGGCATGCCCCGGCGGATCCCGGACTACAACCTGCAGTTCGCCGACTTCAACATGGTGTCGTCGATCGGCGCGTTCATGTTCGGCGCCACGCAGATCTTCTTCCTGTTCATCGTGATCAAGACCATCCGCGGCGGCGCGCCGGCGCCGGCCAAGCCTTGGGACGGCGCCGAAGGGCTGGAGTGGAGCGTACCGTCGCCGGCGCCGTACCACACCTTCACCACGCCGCCGGAAGTCAAATGAACATTTTCTGCCTTGTGGAAACGCCTGAGGGAGCGGGCTCGCCCGCGATGGCGGCCTGCCTGAAACACGGCGGCGGCTGCATCGCCGGCAAGCCAGCTCCCACACAGTTCTCGGCAGAGGGCAAAGATCATGGCTGACTCGGTCTCGATGAAAAAACTGGTCACCCGCCTGTTGAGCGTGGTGGTGGCGATGTTTGTCTTCGGCTTCGCCCTGGTGCCGCTGTACGACGTGATGTGCAAGGCCTTCGGCATCAACGGCAAGACTGCCGGGCAGTACGAAGGCGAACAGACCGTCGACACCTCGCGCCAGGTGCGCGTGCAGTTCCTGTCGACCAACACCGCCGACATGCCGTGGGACTTCTACCCCAAGCATGACGAGCTGACGGCCAACCCCGGCGCGGTCAACGAGATGATCTTCATCGCCCGCAACCCCACCGACAAGCCGATGAGCGCCCAGGCCGTGCCGAGCATCGCGCCGAGCAACGCGGCGGCGTATTTCCACAAGACCGAATGCTTCTGTTTCACCCAGCAGGTGCTGCAGCCCGGTCAGCAGATCGAGATGCCCGTGCGCTTCATCGTTGACCGCGACATGCCCAAGGATGTGAAGCACCTGACGCTGTCCTACACGCTGTTCGACATCACCGCCCGTCATCCACCGGTGGCCGCAAGCACTGGCGGTTAAGCGTGCCCGATAAGGAGAACAATAAATGGCGACTCATGAGCACTATTACGTTCCGGCCCAGAGCAAGTGGCCGATCGTGGCGACCGTCGGCATGGTCACCACGGTGTATGGCCTGGCGACCTGGTTCAACGACCTGAAGGCGGCGCGCCCGGAATCCCACGGCCCGCTGATCTTCTTCATCGGCGGCCTGCTGCTGGCGTACATGCTGTTCGGCTGGTTCGGCGCAGTGATCAAGGAAAGCCGTGCGGGGCTGTACAGCCCGCAGCTGGACCGCTCGTTCCGCTGGGGCATGAGCTGGTTCATTTTCTCGGAGGTGATGTTCTTCATCGCCTTCTTCGGCGCGCTGTTCTACGTGCGGCACGTGTCGGGGCCGGCGCTGGGCGGCGAAGGCACCAAGGGCATCGCCCACATGCTGTGGCCGAACTTCGAGTTCGTCTGGCCGCTGCTGAACAACCCGGACTCCAAGCTGTTCCCGCCGCCCAAGGAAGTCATCAGCCCCTGGGGCCTGCCGCTGATCAACACCATCTTGCTGGTGAGCTCCAGCGTCACCGTGACCATCGCCCACCACGCCCTGAAAAAGGGCCACCGCGGTGCGCTGAAGCTGTGGCTGGCGGTCACCGTGCTGCTGGGCTGCGGCTTCCTGGCGCTGCAGGCCGAAGAGTACATGCACGCCTACCACGAACTGGGCCTGACCCTGGGCTCGGGCATCTACGGCGCGACGTTCTTCATGCTCACCGGTTTCCACGGCGCCCATGTGACCATCGGCACGATCATCCTGTTCGTGATGCTGGTGCGCATCATGCGCGGGCATTTCGACGCCGAGCACCAGTTCGGCTTCGAGGCGGCGAGCTGGTACTGGCACTTCGTGGACGTGGTGTGGATCGGCTTGTTCGTGTTCGTCTATGTGCTCTGAAGCCGCAGGCGCACAGCTTCAGGCTTCAAGAGGGCGCCCGGCGCATTCACCAGGGCGCATGTGAAACGAGCTGGCCGCTCCAGAAGCCCCAGGCGATCAGGCCGACGGTGGCGGCGGCCAGAGTGACCCGAACGCTCAAGGCGATCACCAGACGGTTCGAGCCGCTGTCGTCCTTGACCAGAAAGAACAGGCCGCTGAACAGGCTGATCACCGTGGCGATCAGCATCAGGACGATGGCTGCCTTGAGCATCATGGCAAGACTCCGGGGGGACAGGCGATGCAATTGAGTATAGCGGTCGCGCGCACCGGTTTCGGGGCACGGCCATGAAACGCTTCCGGCCCGGCGTCGTGCCGACGGTGGCGGTGATCCTGCTGCTGCCGCTGATGGTGTCGCTGGGCTTCTGGCAACTGGGCCGCGGCGCGGAGAAGACCGCCTTGCTCGCCAGCTACGCCGAACGCCGCGCGGCCGAACCGATGGCCGCCGCCGAACTGCTGCACAGCGCCGATCCGGCCTTCCGACGGGTGCACCTGCACGGCCGCTTCGATGCCGCCCACAGCCTGCTGCTCGACAACCGCCAGCGCGACGGCAAGGTCGGCGTCGAGCTGCTGCAGCCCTTCCAGGACCGGCGCACCGGCCAGTGGCTGCTGGTCAACCGCGGCTGGCTGCCGTGGCCGGACCGGCGCGTTGTGCCGCAGTTCGCCACCCCGGCCGACGCAGTGGACCTGGATGCCTGGGTCTACGTCGCCCCCGGGGCGACGTTCCAGCTGCATGCCGATCCGGTCAGCGACGTCTGGCCGCAGACCGTCACCGCCGTCGAACCCGCCCGGCTGTGGAAAACCCTCGAACGCGACGGCTTCGCCTATGAAGTGCGCGCGGAAACCGGCCCCGTCAGCTACCGGAGCGACTGGCCGGTGGTGGCGATGGGCCCGGAAAAACACCTCGGCTACGCCGTGCAGTGGTTCGCCATGGCCACCGCGCTGCTCGGCCTCTACCTGTATCTCGGCTGGCACAACGCAAAGGAGAAACACCATGGGAGCGGCCATGAATCCACCCAGCATGTCTGAAGCCAAGCCGGCGGCCGGTCGCCGCCGCGGACGCATCCAACTGCTGCTGATCGTGCTGGGGGTGGTCGGCCCGATGGTCCTCGCCACCGGCATGTACAAACTGCAGTTCTGGGTGCCGGAAGGCCGCAGCTACCACGGCGAGCTGATCGGCAACGGCCAGACCCGCGCCGACCTCGGCGTGGCGGCCGACGAAGAGCGCTGGCAGATGCTGGTGACCGCCCCCGGCGATTGCGCGGCGGACTGCCAGCAACTGGTGTACCTGGCGCGACAGATCCAGATCGGCCTGGGCCGCGACGCCGGGCGCGCCAGCCACGCCCTCGCCGCCGCGCAGCCGCTCGGCGCCGACTACGAAGCCCGGCTGGCCCGCGACTACCCGCAACTTCAGCGCTACCCGCTGGACACCGCCGGCCTGCGCAAGACCGCCGGGGACGCGTCCGCGCCGCAGCTGTGGATCATCGACCCCCACGGCAACCTGGTGCTGCGCTACGGCCCGGACGTCAACGGCAAGGATCTGCTCAACGATCTGCGCCACCTGCTGAAATTGTCGAACATCGGATAGGGACATCGTCATGGCCAAACCCGGATTTCGCCTTGCGCTGTTCGCCACCCTGCTGGCGCTGATCGTGGTGCTGCTCGGCGCCTACACCCGCCTGACCCACGCCGGCCTCGGCTGCCCCGACTGGCCGGGCTGCTACGGTTTCATCAGCGTGCCCAAGAGCGAAGCCCAACTGGCCCATGCCGAGCTGCACTTCCCGGATTCGCCGGTGGAGGCGCACAAGGGCTGGAACGAGATGATCCACCGCTACTTCGCCGGCACCCTGGGCATGCTCATCGCCGTATTGGCCGGGCGGGCGTGGGTCGATCGCCGACGCCCGGGACAACCGCTGAAACTGCCGCTGTTCCTGCTGGCGGTGGTGTTCGCCCAGGCGGCGTTCGGCATGTGGACAGTGACGCTCAAGCTATGGCCGCAGGTGGTCACCGGGCACCTGCTGGGCGGCTTCGCGACCTTGAGCCTGCTGTTCCTGCTGACGTTGCGGCTGTCCGGCGTGTTGCCGGCCCTGAGCGTGCCGCGTCGCCTGCAACATTGGGCGACCGCCGGCCTGGCGCTGGTGATCGCCCAGATCGCCCTCGGCGGCTGGGTCAGCTCCAACTACGCGGCGGTGGCCTGCATCGACTTCCCCACCTGCCACGGCCAATGGCTGCCGCCGGCGGACTTCGCCAACGGCTTCCACCTGACCCAGCACATCGGCCCCAACTACCTGGGCGGCCAACTGGACAGCGACGCCCGCACCGCCATCCACCTGACCCACCGCATCGGCGCCCTGCTGGTGACGCTGGTGCTGCTGGGGCTGGCGTGGCAACTGAAGGCGGTGGGCATGACCCGCCTCGCCGGGCTGGTGCTGGCCGCCCTCGCCGCGCAGATCACCCTGGGCGTCAGCAACGTGCTGTTCCATCTGCCGCTGCCGGTGGCCGTGGCGCACAACGCCGGCGGCGCCGCGCTGCTGCTGACGATGGTGCTGGTCAACTATCACGCGCGCACCGCCCTGGTGCGGGTCAAACGGCCGATGCCGGCGGGCTGGCGCCTGAGCCCGCGCCGACACCCGGCCGCGCCGGCCACCCTCAAAGGAGAGACCCCATGGCGATTCTGATCGGCGAGCGCCCTGCCCAGGCACTGTGGCGCGACTACCTGGAGCTGACCAAGCCGAAAGTGGTGGTGCTGATGCTCATCACCTCGCTGGTGGGCATGTTCCTGGCGACCCGGGCCGGCGTGCCATGGACGGTGCTGGTGTTCGGCAACCTGGGCATCGCGCTGTGCGCCGGCGGCGCGGCGGCGGTCAACCATGTGGTGGACCGACGCATCGACGCGGTGATGGCCCGCACCCACAAGCGGCCGCTGGCCGAAGGCCGGGTAGCACCGGCGGCCGCGCTGACCTTTGCGCTGGCGCTGGCGCTGTCCGGCCAGGCCCTGCTGCTGGCCTTCACCAATGCCCTGACCGCCTGGCTGACCCTGGCCTCGCTGCTCGGCTACGCGGTGGTCTACACCGGTTTCCTGAAACGGGCGACCCCGCAGAACATCGTCATCGGCGGCCTCGCCGGCGCCGCCCCGCCGCTGCTGGGCTGGACCGCCGCCACCGGCCACGTCAGCGCCGAACCCCTGCTGCTGGTGCTGATCATCTTCGCCTGGACGCCGCCGCACTTCTGGGCCCTGGCCATCCACCGCAAGGAGGAATACGCCAAGGCCGACATTCCGATGCTGCCGGTCACCCACGGCGAGCACTACACCAAGGTGCACATCCTGCTGTACACCTTCGCCCTGCTGGCGGTCAGCCTGCTGCCTTACGTGATCCACATGAGCGGGCTGCTGTACCTGATCTGCGCGCTCGGGCTGGGCGCCCGGTTTCTGCAATGGGCCGTTGTGCTGTACCGTGGCACTCGGCCGCACGCGGCGATCAACACCTTCAAGTACTCTATTTATTACTTGTTCCTGCTGTTCATCGCCCTGCTCGTAGACCACTACCTATTGTTGAACCTATGACTCGAACCCAGAAAACCGTCTTCATCCTCGTCGCCGTGATCGCGCTGATCCTCGGCCTGACCGTCAACAAGGTGCTGAGCGGCAAGGGCCAGGGCGACCCCACCGCGCTGATCGACGCCGGCATCATCCTGCTGCCGCAGAGCCGCAACCTGCCGGACGTGACCATGACCGACCAGGACGGCAAGGCCGTCACGGTCAACGAGCTCAAGGGCAAATGGAGCCTGCTGTTCTTCGGCTACACCTTCTGCCCGGACATCTGCCCGACCACCCTCGCCCAGCTGCGCCAGATCAAGAGCGAGTTGCCCAAGGACGCGGTCGACAAGCTGCAGATCGTCCTGGTCAGCGTCGACCCCAACCGCGACAACCCGAAACAGCTCAAGCAGTACCTGGGCTACTTCGATCCGCAGTTCATCGGCCTGACGCCCAAGTCGGTGGAGGAACTGCAGAAGGTCGCCAACGCGGTGAGCATCCCGTTCATTCCGGCCGACACCAGCAAACCGAACTACACCGTCGACCACAGCGGCAACCTCGCGGTGATCGGCCCGGACGGCACCCAGCGCGGCTTCATCCGCGCACCGCTGAACAACGCCAAGCTGGTGGCGCAGTTGCCGGTGATGCTCAACCGACAGTGATGCAAGGCATTGGGGTGAAACAGGTGTAAACCTATTTCAGGACGGGACAGCAGGCACAAAAAAGGGACGCCCAAGGCGTCCCTTTTTCATTGCCGCAACGATCAGAACGCCGGCAGCACCGCGCCTTTGTACTTCTCGGTGATGAATTGCTTCACTTCCGGGCTGTGCAGGGCGGCCGCCAGTTTCTTCATCGCGTCGCTGTCCTTGTTGTCCCCGCGGGACACCAGGATGTTCACGTACGGCGAGTCGTTGCCTTCGATCACCAGCGCGTCCTTGGACGGATCGAGCTTGGCTTCCAGCGCGTAGTTGGTGTTGATCAGCGCCAGGTCGACCTGGGTCAGCACGCGCGGAATGGTCGCGGCTTCCAGTTCGCGGATCTTCAGGCCTTTCGGGTTCTCGGCGATGTCCTTGACGGTGGACAGGATGTTCTTCGAGTCCTTGAGCTTGATCACGCCGGCCTTGTCCAGCAACAGCAGCGCACGGCCGCCGTTGGTGGCATCGTTCGGGATCACCACGTTGGCGCCGCTCGGCAGCTCGTCGAGCTTCTTGTACTTGCTGGAGTAGGCGCCCAGCGGTTCCAGGTGCACGCCGGCCACGGCCACCAGGCTGGTGCCCTTGGCCTTGTTGAACTCATCGAGGTACGGCTGGTGCTGGAAGAAGTTGGCGTCCAGGCGCTTTTCGGCCACCTGCACGTTCGGCTGAATGTAGTCGGTGAACACCTTCACCTTCAGGTCCACACCTTCCTTAGCCAGCGCCGGCTTCACGAACTCGAGGATCTCGGCGTGGGGCACCGGGGTCGCGGCCACGGTCAGGGTTTCGGCGGCGTGGGCCGAGAAAGCGGCGGCGGCAGCGAGGGCAACGAACAGTCTTTTCATTCAGCTAACTCCTTGTGGGTATCCGCCGGCGGCGCCGCCGGGGCGCCTGCCGGGGAAGGCCGGCTCATGTTTTTCTGTGACAGGATCGATTATTTGCGCGAGAAGTGGACGACCAGCCGGTCGCCCGCCATTTGCAGCACTTGCACCAGGATCAGCAGCAGCACCACGGTCACGACCATCACGTCGGTCTGGAAGCGCTGGTAGCCGAAACGGATCGCCAGGTCGCCCAGACCGCCGGCGCCGACCACACCGGCCATCGCCGTGTAGGACACCAGTGTAATCGCTGTCACCGTAATCGCCGCGAAGATGCCCGGACGGGCCTCCGGCAGCAGCGCGTTGACGATGATCTGCCGGGTGGTCGCGCCCATCGACTGGGTCGCTTCGATGATGCCGCGGTCCACCTCGCGCAGGGCGGTTTCCACCAGCCGCGCGAAGAACGGCGTCGCGCCCACCACCAGCGGCGGAATCGCACCGGCAACGCCCAGCGACGTGCCGGTGATCAGCACGGTGAACGGGATCATCACGATCAGCAGGATGATGAACGGCAGAGAACGCAGGATGTTCACCACCAGCGACATGATCGCGTAGACGCCGCGGTTCTCCAGCAGCTGGCGCGGGCTGCACAGGAACAGCAGCACGCCCAGCGGCAAGCCCAGCAGGACGGTGAACAGCAGCGAGCCGCCGAGCATCATCAGGGTGTCGCCGGTGGCCAGCCAGATTTCCAGCCAGTCGATGTTTTCGAACAGGGACTTGAGCAGTTCCATCAGCGGAGCACCTCCATGTGAACGTCGGCGGCGGTGAAGCGGGCGAACGCCGCGTCCATGTCGCCGCCGGTGACGGCGAGGGTCAATTGCCCGTAGGGAACGTCTTTGATGCGGTCGATGCGGCCGGCCAGGATGCTGTAGTCCACCCCGGTCTCCCGGGCGACGGTGCCCAGCAGCGGCGCGTAGGTCGCGTCGCCCTGGAACGTCAGGCGCACGATGCGGCCCGGCACGTGGGCGAAGTCATCGCGCTGCTCGTTTTCGTCGATCTGCTCGTCTTCCTGGACGAAACGCTTGGTGGTCGGGTGCTTCGGATGCAGGAACACGTCGGCCACCGGGCCTTGCTCGACGATCGTGCCGGCGTCCATCACCGCCACCTGGTCGCAGACGCGGCGGATCACGTCCATCTCGTGGGTGATCAGGACGATGGTCAGTTTCAGCTCTCGGTTGATCTCGGCCAGCAGTTGCAGCACCGAAGCGGTGGTCTGCGGGTCGAGGGCGCTGGTGGCCTCGTCGCACAGCAGGATCTTCGGCTTGGTCGCCAGGGCGCGGGCGATGCCGACGCGCTGCTTCTGGCCGCCGGACAGTTGCGCCGGGTACTTCTTGGCGTGGTCGGACAGGCCGACCCGCGCCAGCAGTTCGGCCACGCGGCGGTCGATCTCGCTGCGCGACAGTTCGCCGGCCAGGGTCAGCGGCAGCGCGACGTTGTCGGCCACGGTCTTGGACGCCAGCAGGTTGAAGTGCTGGAAGATCATCCCGACCTGTTGCCGGAAACGGCGCAGGCCGTTGGCGTCCAGCGCGGTGATCTCTTCGCCGTCGACGATGATCTTGCCGCCGCTGGCGTCCTCCAGGCGATTGATCAGCCGCAGCAGGGTGCTTTTCCCTGCGCCGGAATGGCCAATCAGGCCGAACACCTGACCGTTCTCAATCGACAGACGGGTCGGGTGCAGCGCAGTGATGTCCTTACCGGCAACGCGGTAAGTCTTATGGACGTTTTGAAACTCGATCACGTAGCGAACCTTGTGGGGCGCGTTGAAAAGGGTCAGCGGTTAGCCGGGCGCGCATTTTAGCCTGTCCGTATAGAGGTTCTTAGCATTTATTTCGCAAACAACCTTTCTTTTGGCAATAACGCGATCAAAGGTCATAAAAAAGGAACGCCGCGGCGCCTCGGTCAGTCACTCGAATAACCCCTGGAAATGCCCCATGGCTATCGGCACCGCGCCGGAAAACCTGACGGGGCCTGACCCGAATGAGGAGTTCAAGCCTGATGAGCACCAAAAAAACCGCTGCAGAGAAAAGCCGACTGGCCGGCACGGACACCCCCGACCGCGCCAACACCAACGCCAAGCTCGACCGCCTGGAGCCGTTCCGCTCCGACGCCACCGGCCAGGCCCTGCGCACCAACCAGGGCGTCAAGATCGCCGACAACCAGAACACGCTCAAGGCCGGCGACCGCGGGCCGTCGCTGCTGGAAGACTTCATCATGCGTGAGAAGATCACGCACTTTGACCATGAGCGCATCCCCGAACGCATCGTCCACGCCCGCGGCGCCGGCGCCCACGGCTTCTTCCAGAGCTACGGGAACCATTCGGCGCTGACCAAGGCCGGCTTCCTGCAGGATCCGGCGAAGAAAACGCCGGTGTTCGTCCGCTTTTCCACCGTGCAGGGGCCGCGCGGCTCCGGCGACACGGTGCGCGACGTGCGCGGCTTTGCCGTGAAGTTCTTCACCGAGGAAGGCAATTTCGACCTGGTGGGCAACAACATGCCGGTCTTCTTCATCCAGGACGCGGTGAAGTTCCCCGACTTCGTCCATGCGGTGAAACCCGAGCCGCACAACGAGATCCCCACCGGCGGCTCGGCCCACGACACCTTCTGGGATTTCGTTTCGCTGGTGCCCGAGTCGGCGCACATGGTGATCTGGGCCATGTCCGACCGAGCGATCCCGAAAAGCCTGCGCAGCATGCAGGGCTTCGGCGTGCACACCTTTCGGCTGGTCAATGCCGAAGGCACCTCGCGCTTCGTCAAGTTCCATTGGCGCCCCACCGCCGGCACCTGCTCGCTGGTGTGGGACGAAGCCCAGAAGCTCGCCGGCAAGGACACCGACCACCATCGCCGTGACCTCTGGGAGGCCATCGAGACCGAGGACTACCCGGAATGGGAACTGGGGGTGCAGATCATCGAGGAACAGCACGAGCATGACTTCGAGTTCGACCTGCTCGATCCTACCAAGCTGATTCCCGAGGAGATCGTGCCGATCACGCCGCTGGGCAAGATGACCCTCAACCGCAACCCGGACAACTTCTTCGCCGAAACCGAGCAGGTCGCATTCTGCCCCGGCCACATCGTGCCGGGGATCGATTTTTCCAACGATCCTTTGCTGCAGGGGCGCCTGTTTTCCTACACCGATACGCAAATCAGCCGACTCGGCGGGCCGAACTTTCACGAGCTGCCGATCAACCGTCCGCTGGCGCCGTTCCACAACGGCCAACGGGACGCCCAGCACCGCTCGACCCTCGACAAGGGCCGCGCCGCCTACGAGCCGAACTCGATCGACGGCGGCTGGCCGAAGGAGACTCCGCCAGCCGCGCAGGACGGCGGTTTCGAGAGCTATCCGGAGCGCATCGACGCGAACAAGATCCGCCAACGCAGCGAATCCTTCGGCGATCACTTCTCCCAGGCCCGGCTGTTCTTCAACAGCATGAGCCCCCACGAGCAGGAGCACATCATCGCGGCCTACAGCTTCGAGCTGGGCAAGGTGGAGCGAGAGGCCATCCGGGCCCGGGAGGTCAATGACATCCTCGCCAACATCGACCTGGGACTGGCCCGGCGCGTGGCCGAAAACCTGGGCCTGCCGACGCCGGCCAAAGGCACGGTGGCGGTGCGCAAGACCTCGCTGAAGCGCTCGCCGGCATTGAGTCAGGTCAACTTGCTGCCGGACACCATCAAAACCCGGAAAGTAGCGATTCTCGCCGCCAACGGCGTCGATAGCGCAGCCATCGATGCCATGAAAAAAGCGCTCAAGGCCGAAGGCGCCCACGCGAAGCTGCTCGGCCCGACCTCGGCACCGCTCAAGGCCGCCAACGGCAAGCCTCTGGCAGTGGACGCGTCGATGGAAGGCATGCCGTCGGTGGCTTTCGACGCGGTGTTCGTGCCGGGCGGCGCGGCGTCGGTCAACGCATTGGGCGGTGACGGCGTGGCGCTGCACTACCTGCTGGAGGCGTACAAGCACCTGAAGGCGATCGCCTTGCAGGGCGAGGCGGAACAATTGCTGGATGTGCTGAAGCTGGAGAAGGATGCGGGACTGGTGGCAGGCAAGGACGTCGGGGCGCTGACCCAGGCGTTCTTTGCCGCGATCGGGCAGCACCGGGTTTGGGCGCGGGAAGCCAAGGCCAAGGCGGTTCCCGCCTGAGGGTTCCCCGGTGCCCATGAGGGCGCCATCGCCAGCAGGCGGGCTCCTGCAGGGTTCAGCGGTGTTCCCTATCCTGTAGGAGCCGGCCTGCCGGCGAAGCGCTTATGGCTTGCGCGGGCTCAAGACCATCTGCGCCGGCACGGTGCGCACGGTCTGCTTGCGGATCTGCAGGTCGAAGTCCGGATCCAGCTTCTTCACCCGCTTGGTCAGCAAGGTCGCCAGCCACGGGTAGTCGTCGGTGCGCGGGGCCTGCAGGGTCACCGCGCAGTCGTAATTCACCACATCGGCGGCGATCGCATCCAGTTGCCGACGCAGTTTGCGGCTATCGGTGATGTTCAGCGCCACCGTGGTGCTTTCGGCGGTCGGGTCTATCACCCGTGCCTTGGGCTTGGACTCAGCGGCCTGCAACGCCGCTTCGGCCTTTTCCAGCTCGGCCTTGCGGGCTTCGGTGATGGCGCCGTTGACACCGCCGGTCAGGGCCGGGGCCTTGGGCATCAAGGCGCGGGCACGGCTCAGGGCCATGGCGGCGGCGTTCACGTCGCCCTTCTGCAGCACGATCTGGCTGCGGCGCAGGTAAGCCTCCGCCAACTGCCGCTGGTATTGCTCCAGGGACTGATCGTTGGGGGTTTCAGCCTGCAAGGCCGCCAATTGGTCTTCGGCGGTGGCCAGTTCGCTGCTGGCCAGGCTTTGCTCCAGTTGTGCGATGGCCGTGGCCCGCGCGTCGGGGGCTTCGGCCACCGGCGGCGTGCTTTGGCAAGCGCCCAGCAGCACGGAAAATGCGACAAGGAGCAGATAACGGGAGGCGAACGGCTTCATTCCTGCGACTCTCTAATTGCGCAAAAAGCGAGCAAGTCTACACCCCTCGACGGGGCAGGACAAAACTGAGCAGAAACAGTGCGGCCGCCGTCACAACGATCGAAGGGCCGGCCGGGGTGTCCTTGAACCAGGACAGCGCCAGCCCGCCGCACACGGCCAACATGCCCAACAGGCTGGCGCCCAGCGCCATCTGCTCCGGGGAACGGGCGTGACGTTGTGCCGCAGCCGCCGGGATGATCAGCAGCGAGGTGATCAACAGCACGCCGACGATCTTCATCGCCACCGCGATCACCACCGCGATCAGCAGCATCAGCGCCATGCGCAGCCCGGCCACCGGCAGGCCTTCGACCTTGGCCAGCTCTTCGTGGACGGTGATCGCCAGCAGCGGCCGCCACAGCGTCACCAACAATGCCAGCACCGCCGCGCTGCCGCCGAGGATCCAGGCCAGGTCGGTGGGGCTGATCGCCAGCAGGTCGCCGAACAGATAGGCCATCAGGTCGATCCGCACTTCATGCATGAAGCTTAGTACCACAAGGCCAAGGGAGAGCGTGCTCGGCGCGAGAATTCCCAGCAGCGTGTCGGAGGCCAGCGGCTGTCGCTGCTGCAGCGTCACCAGCACCACCGCCAGCAACAGGCAGCCGACGGTGACCGCCACGGTCGGGCTGACATCCAGCAGAAAGCCCAGGGCCACGCCCAGCAGGGCGGCGTGGGACAGGGTGTCGCCGAAGTAGGCCATGCGCCGCCAGACCACGAACGAGCCCAACGGCCCTGCGACCACCGCCAGCGCCAGACCTGCAAGCAGGGCGTAGAACAGAAAATCAGCCATGCTTGCAGCCATCTCCGTGAACATGGGGTTGGCCCGCCGGGGCCGCCTTGACCACCGAACCGTGCAGGTCGTGGGCGTGGTCGTGATGGTGGTGATAGATCGCCAGGCTCGGTGCGTTGTTGCCGAACAGCTCGACGAAGGCCGGGTCGCCGCTGACCTGCTCGGGATGCCCGGAACAGCAGACGTGACGGTTGAGGCAGACCACCTGGTCGGTGGTGCTCATCACCAGGTGCAGGTCATGGGAGACCATCAGCACACCGCAGCCGTGGCGGTCGCGCAGCCGCGTGATCAGGCTGTACAGCTCGGCCTGGCCGGCCACGTCGACGCCCTGCACCGGCTCGTCGAGCACCAGCAGCTCGGGCTCGCGCAACAGCGCCCGGGCCAGCAGCACGCGCTGCATCTCACCGCCGGAAACGCTCTGCACCGGGCTGTCGATGACGTGCTCGGCGCCGACTTCCTTGAGCGCCGCCAGGGCCCGCGCGCGGTCGACGCCCGGCACCAGGCGCAGGAAGCGCAGCACCGACAGCGGCAAGGTCGGATCGACATGCAGCTTCTGCGGCATATAGCCGACCCGCAGCTTCGGCTTGCGCCAGACGCGGCCGCTGTCCGGCTTCAGCAACCCGAGCACGGCGCGCACCAGGGTGGTCTTGCCCGCGCCGTTGGGGCCGATCAGGGTGACGATCTGCCCCGGCTCGACGCTCAGGTGAATGTTGTCCAGCACGCTCTGCCCGGCGAACCGGACCGCGACCTGCTCGAGACGGATCAGCGTGTCGCTCATCAAGCCCCCCGGCAGCCGGAGCAGAGGCCGACCACTTCGACGGTCTGGGTCTCGACGACGAAGCCGACATCCTTGGCGCTGTGGATGATCGCGTCGCTGATGGCCTTCTGCTCAAGCTCGATGGCGGCGTGGCATTGGCGGCAGATCAGGAACTGGCCCTGGTGCGCGTGTTCCGGGTGGACGCAGCCGATGAAGGCGTTGAGCGAGGAGATGCGGTGCACCAGGCCGTTCTCCAGCAGGAAATCCAGCGCCCGGTACACGGTCGGCGGCGCGGCGCGGCGGCCGTCCTGCTCGCTCAGCACCGCGAGGATGTCGTAGGCGCCCAGCGGCTTGTGGCTCTGCCAGACCAGTTCCAGCACCCGCCGGCGCAGCGCGGTCAGGCGCAGGCCCTTGCGTGCGCACAGGGCGTCGGCCTCGGACAAAGCGCTGTGCACGCAATGAGAGTGGTCGTGGGGGCGGCTGGCAATCGGTGTAATGGGCATGAGCGGCGACGAGTTTGGCTAGAGACGTTATTATGTTACCCGTTCTCGCCTCCTTGAGTGGTCATCGTGTCCCGACTTTTTTCTGTTTTTGTCGCATTCGTCACCGGTTTCCTGCTGATCGGCCCGGCCCAGGCCGAGGTCAAGGTGCTCACCAGCATCAAGCCGCTGCAACTGATCGCCGCCGCCGTGCAGGACGGCGTAGCGATTCCCGAAGTGCTGCTGCCGCCCGGCGCCTCGCCGCACCACTACGCCCTGCGCCCGTCCGACGTGCGCAAGGTGCAGTCGGTGGATCTGCTGTACTGGATCGGCCCGGACATGGAAGGTTTCCTGCCCCGCGTGCTGAACGGCCGCACCCTGCCGAGCGTCGCGGTGCAGGACTTGCCCGGCCTGAAGCTGCGCCGCTTCGCCGAGGACAGCCACTCGCACGCCGAAGAGGCCGACGAGCATGACCACGACCACCGCCCGGGCACCCTGGACGCGCATTTGTGGCTGTCTGCGGTGAACGCACGGGTGATCGCCGACAAGATGGCCGCCGACCTGAGCGTCGCCGACCCGGCCAACGCCCAGCGCTACCAAAGCAACGCCAAGGCGTTCGACGGGCGCCTCGATGCGCTGGACGCACGCCTGAAGAAACGCCTGGCCGGCATCGAAGGCAAACCCTACTTCGTGTTCCACGAAGCCTTCGACTACTTCGAAGACGCCTACGGCCTCAAGCACGCCGGCGTGTTCAGCGTCGCGGCGGAGGTGCAGCCGGGCGCGCAGCACGTGGCGGCGATGCGGGCGCGGCTGCAGGAAGTCGGCAAGACCTGCGTGTTCAGCGAACCGCCGCTGCGCCCGCGCCTGGCGGAAACCCTGGTGGCCGGGCTGCCGGTGAAACTGGCGGAACTGGATGCGCTCGGCGGCTACACCCCGGCGACCGCCCAAGGCTACGAGCAAGTGCTGGAAAAACTGGGCAACGACCTGGCGGGCTGCCTGGAGTCGCTGTAAGCGCTGTGGCGAGGGCGCTTGCCCCCGCTTGAGCGCTCAAGGTTCCGTCGACTGCGCGGAACCTTGAAGGGGCATGGCGCCCGGCGCGAGCAAGCCCGCTCGCCATCCAGTCAGAGAGCGAACGGCAACCGGACGCTGACGGCCTGGCGCTGCGCCAGCCGCTGCTCGAACTCCTTCGGATCGTGGATCAGCACGTCCTGACCGGCGAACGACTCCGCCGCGATCAGGCGTGACAGCCAGAACCGCACGCACGCCACCCGCAGCATCACCGGCCACAGCTCGGCTTCCGCCGCCGTGAACGGACGCAGCGCCGCGTAGGCCCCCAGAAACGCCCGCGCCCGCTGGCCGTCGATCTGACCGGCGTCGTCGGAGCACCAGTCGTTCAAGGCGATGGCCACGTCGTAGAGCATCGGCCCCGAGCAGGCGTTGTAGAAGTCGATCAGCCCGGTCAGGTGCGTGCCTTCGAACATGGCGTTGTCGCGGAACAGGTCGGCGTGGATGTTCGCCCGCGGCAACGCGAGGACCTTCTCTTTCTGCGCGGTGATTTCGTCCAGCGCCTTTTGCAGCAGCGCCCGCGGTTCGGCGCCCAGGTGCGACAGGAACTGCGTCCCCTCCTCCAGCATCCAGTCCAGGCCGCGGTCGGTCTTGCGCTTGATCATGTTGGCGCCTTGGGTCGCCAGGTGCAGATGGGCCTGCAGCTCGCCGACCTGTGCGCAGTGCTGGGCGTTGGCCTGCTTGATGTGCTTGCCGGCCAGGCGCGGCTGCAGCAGCGCGGGCTTGCCCTTGAGCTCGCGCAGGGCCTCGCCGTCGGTGGTGCGCAGGGCGTACGGCACCGGCAGGTCGGCCTGGTGCAGCACGTCGAGCAGGTCGATGAAGAACGGCATCTCCTGCACCGGGCCGCGCTCGACCAGGGTCAGGACGAACTCGCCCTGCTCCAGGCTGATGAAGAAATTGGTGTTTTCGCTGCCGGCGGCGATCCCCTGGAAATCGAGCAGACGGCCGAGCCCGTAAGGGGCGAGAAAGGTTTCCAGCTCGGGCCGAGCCAGGGGGGTGAACACAGACATGGTCAAAAACTGCTCAGTTCTGGCGCCGGGGTCGGGCCGGCGCCGGGTGAAATTAAGGAACTACTTCCATTCAAAGATCTTCCAGGACGGAATCAGCATATCCGGCTGGTCCGAACGGATGAAGTTCGCGTCGGTACCGTCGGCACGCACCAGAAAGTACGGCGGCGCGCCCTTCACGGTGACTTTGATCGCATACAGGAACCCGTTCTGGCGGTATTCCTGGATCGTCCTGTCGCCCTCCGTGCGAATGGTGACCTCCGGATCCGCCGACGGCGCATCATCCGCCGCGATCGCGGCCAGCGGTGAGACAGCGATCAGACTGACCAGCAGCAAGCGATTTAACGTACGCATGATAACCTTGTCCCTTTGTCGTCAACGGTCCCGCTATTCTAGCGCCGGACCCGCCGAAAAGGTTGATCCTGCACATGAGCCAAGCCCCCCTCGTCCTGGTGGACGGTTCGTCCTACCTGTACCGCGCCTTTCATGCGCTGCCGCCGCTGACCACCTCCAAAGGCATGCCGACCGGTGCGGTCAAAGGCGTGCTGAACATGCTCAAGAGCCTGCGCAAGCAATATCCGGACAGCCCCTTCGCCGTCGTCTTCGACGCCAAGGGCGGGACGTTCCGCGACGAAATGTATGCCGAGTACAAGGCCAACCGGCCGAGCATGCCCGATGACATGCGCGTGCAGATCGAGCCGCTGCACCAGAGCGTGATCGCCCTCGGCTTCCCGCTGCTGTGCGTCGAAGGCGTCGAGGCCGACGACGTGATCGGCACCCTGGCCCGCAGCAGCGCGGCCGCCGACCGTCCGGTGATCATCTCCACCGGCGACAAGGACATGGCGCAACTGGTCGACGGGCACATTACCTTGGTCAACACCATGTCCGGCAGTTCGATGGACGTGGAGGGCGTAAAGGAGAAGTTCGGTGTCGCACCGGAGCAGATCATCGATTATCTGGCCCTGATGGGCGACTCTTCCGACAACATTCCCGGCGTTCCCGGCATCGGCCCCAAGACCGCCTCCGGCCTGCTGGTGGGCGTCAACGGCGGCCTGACCGAACTCTACGCGCAGCTCGACATCGTGCCGACCCTGCCGATCCGCGGCGCCAAGACCCTGCCGGCCAAGCTCGAAGAGCACAAGGAAATGGCGTTCCTGTCCTATCAACTGGCGACCATCAAGGTCGACGTGCCGCTGGACGTCGGCCTCGACGACCTGCAGATGGGCCCGGAAGACCACGCGAAACTGGCCGAGCTCTACGCCCTGCTGGAGTTCAAGAGCTGGCTCAACGACCTGGAGCGCGACGCCAAGCGCGTCGAACTGAAGGCCGCGGCCGAGCCTGAGCCGGCCGCTGACCTGTTCAGCGCCGCCGACGCCGAAGCGCCGGAGGCGACCAGCGCGACCCGCTACGAGACCATCCTCGACCAGGCGCGTTTCGATGTTTGGCTGGAAAAGCTCAAAAGCGCCG
Organism: Pseudomonas ekonensis; assembly: GCF_019145435.1. NCBI lineage: Bacteria > Pseudomonadati > Pseudomonadota > Gammaproteobacteria > Pseudomonadales > Pseudomonadaceae > Pseudomonas > Pseudomonas ekonensis. The sequence continues at coordinate 54,663 of NZ_JAHSTS010000003.1, forward strand.
AACTGTTCGCTTTCGACACCGAAACCACCGGTATCGACGCGCAACAGGCGCAACTGGTCGGCCTGTCGTTCGCCGTGCTGGCCAATGAAGCGGCCTACGTTCCGCTGACCCATTCCTACATCGGCGTACCGGAACAGCTGGACCGCGATACCGTGCTGCGCGCGCTCAAGCCGATCCTTGAGGACCCGAACAAGCTCAAGGTCGGCCAGCACGCCAAATTCGACATGAACATCCTGGCCAACTGCGCCATCGGCGGCGACCCGGCCAACGGCATCACCGTGCGCGGGATCGCCTTCGACACGATGCTCGAATCCTACGTGCTGAACTCCACCGCCACCCGCCACGACATGGACAGCCTGGCGCAGAAGTACCTGGACCACACCACCGTGAGCTTCCAGGACATCGCCGGCAAGGGCGCCAAGCAACTGACGTTCGATCAGATCGCCCTGGAGCAGGCCGGCCCGTACGCCGCCGAAGACGCCGACGTGACCCTGCGCCTGCACCAGGCCCTGATCGAAAAGCTCGATGCCATCCCGAGCCTGGCCAGCGTGCTGACCGACATCGAGATCCCGTTGGTGCCAGTGCTGGCGCGCATCGAGCGTCAGGGCGCGTTCGTCGACGCCGCCCTGCTCGGCGTGCAGAGCATCGAGCTCGGCGACAAGATGGTCGCCCTGGAGCGCGAAGCGTTCGAGATCGCCGGTGAGGAATTCAACCTGGGCTCGCCGAAACAGCTGGGCGTGATCCTCTACGAAAAGCTCGGCCTGCCGGTGCTGAAGAAGACCGCCACCGGCCAGCCCTCCACCGCCGAAGACGTGCTGGCGCGGCTCGCGGAGGACGATTACCGGTTGCCGAAGGTGCTGATGGAGTACCGTTCCATGAGCAAGCTGAAAAGCACCTACACCGACCGTCTGCCGGAACAGATCAACCCGCGCACCGGACGCATCCACACCTCCTACCATCAGGCGGTGGCGTCCACCGGACGGCTGTCCTCCAGCGACCCGAACCTGCAGAACATCCCGGTGCGCACCGCCGAAGGCCGCAGGATCCGCCAGGCGTTCGTCGCACCGGCCGGCTACAAGCTGCTGGCGGCGGACTACTCGCAGATCGAACTGCGGATCATGGCCCACCTGTCCCGCGACGACGGCCTGATGAACGCGTTCCGCAACAACCTGGACGTGCACACCGCCACCGCCGCCGAAGTGTTCAAGGTCGAACTCAACGAAGTGACCTCCGATCAGCGCCGCAGCGCCAAGGCGATCAACTTCGGCCTGATCTACGGCATGGGCGCGCAGAAGCTGGGCAAGGACATCGGCGTCGACACCAAGACCGCCAAGGCTTACATCGACACCTACTTCGCCCGTTACCCCGGCGTGCGCGACTACATGGAACGCACCCGCAAGCAGGCGGCCGACCAGGGCTACGTGGAGACCTTCTTCGGCCGCCGCCTGTACCTGCCGGAGATCAACTCCAACAAGCCGCAGGAACGCGCCGCCGCCGAACGCACGGCAATCAACGCGCCGATGCAAGGCACGGCGGCGGACATCATCAAGAAAGCCATGGTGGCGGTGGACAACTGGCTGCAGGCCTCGGGGCTGGATGCCAAGGTGATCCTGCAGGTCCACGACGAACTGGTGCTGGAGGTCCGCGAAGACCTGGTCGCCCAGGTCAGCGAAGAAATCCGCACGCACATGAGCGGTGCGGCGAAACTGGACGTTCCGCTGCTGGTCGAAGTAGGTATCGGCAACAACTGGGACGAGGCTCACTGAGCCGTCTGGGACGGGCCTGCGCTGCGGCATGGCGTCGCGGCGAAGGCCCGGGAGCGAGCTTAGTTCCGATCGCTCTTGGGGTTATTCCAAAGCTTTTTGAAAAAAATCTGAACTAATCTTGCGAAGGGCCACTCAGAGTTACTGAATGGCTGGTGAAGCCCTTCGATGCTCCTATGTTGTGTTAAGTGTTGGCAGATATCTGAACCCCGCCCTAGCGGTTCGGAACTTGAACCCCGGAACTTCTCCCTCCCCATATGAAGTCCGGGGCTTTTTTTGCCTGCGGTTTACTCGGCCGCCGCTTCGGCGCCTTTGTCCGCCAGCTCCATCCAGTCCGCCAGCACGGTGTAGGCCTCTTCCAGGCCCATGCGCTTGGGCGCGGAGAACAGCTGGATCGAGACCGTGTCGCCCCACCCCTTGCGGATCTCCGACTGCACCTTGAGCAGCGTGTTCTTGGCGGCGCCGTAGGTCAGCTTGTCCGCCTTGGTCAGCAGGATGTGCATCGGCATGCCGGCGGCGACGGCCCAGTCGAGCATCAGCCGGTCGAAATCGGTCATCGGGTGACGGATGTCCATCAGCAGGATCACCCCCATCAGACTCTCGCGACCGCCCAGGTAAGCCTCGAGGTGACGCTGCCAGTGCTGCTTGAGCGGGATCGGCACTTTCGCATAACCGTAGCCCGGCAGGTCGACCAGACGGCGTTCATCGTCTAGCTTGAAGAAATTCAACAGCTGCGTGCGGCCCGGGGTTTTCGAGGTGCGCGCCAGGCTGGCGTGGGTCAGGGTGTTCAGCGCGCTGGACTTGCCGGCGTTGGAGCGGCCGGCGAAGGCCACTTCGTAGCCCTGGTCGCTGGGGCATTGATCGACTTTGGCGGCGCTGAGCATGAAGGTGGACTGTTGGCACAGGCCGAGGATGGGGTTCTTGAGCTGCATGGGATTTCCGATGTGGACGGCGCCGGGAATGGGCGCGGCAAGCGAGGTCGCTTCCGTTTCAGTGACGCCAGTATATAATGCCGCAGATTTTGTGTGCGCTTTGTCCCAGCGTAGGATGAAGTTCACGAGAGCGACAGACCTTGATTGCGCACCAGAACGCAGAACGCTCTCAACCCTGAAAAGGTCGTTTTATGACGAAATGGCTGCTGGCTGCCGGGCTCCTGATGCCGCTTCACAGCATTCAGGCCGCACAGGATCCGGAAGCCGTGTACAACCGTGTCTGTAGTGCCTGTCATTCCGGCCAGCTCCCTACGGCGCCCCGCATGGGCGACCGGGAAGCCTGGACGCCGAGATTGGCCAAGGGCATGGAGACGCTGGTGCAACACGTGACCCAGGGTTTCAAGGCGATGCCGCCGCGTGGTTTGTGCATGGACTGCAGTGCCGAGGATTACCGAGCCATCATCCTCTGGATGAGCGAGAGTAAGCCCGGTCCATAACTCTTAACCCTTAGCCGTAGTTGGATTAGCTGATGAACAAACTGATCGTGAGTCTGCTGTTGACCGTGGGAATCTCAGGCTTCGCCCATGCTGCAGGCGATGCCGCCGCCGGCCAGGCCAAAGCCGCCGTATGCGGTGCCTGCCATGGCCCGGATGGCAACAGCATGGCGCCAAACTTTCCGAAACTGGCGGGCCAGGGCGAACGCTACCTGACCAAGCAACTGCACGACATCAAGTCGGGCAAGCGCACCGTCCTGGAAATGACCGGCCTGCTGACCAACCTGAGCGATCAGGACCTTTCCGACATCGCCGCCTACTTCGCCAGCCAGAAAGGCAGCGTCGGCGCCGCCGATCCCAAGATCGTGGCCCGCGGCGAAGCCCTGTTCCGTGGCGGCAACCTCGAAAAAGGCCTGCCGGCCTGCACCGGCTGCCACTCCCCGAACGGCGCCGGCAACGCGGCCGCCGGGTTCCCGCACCTGGGTGGCCAGCACGCCCAGTACGTCGCCAAGCAGTTGACCGATTTCCGCAAGGAAGAAGCCGGACGCACCAACGACGGCGACGCCATGACCATGCGCACCATCGCCCGCAAGCTGAGCGACGAAGACATCGCCGCCGTCTCCAGCTACATTCAAGGCCTGCACTGAGGCCAGGCTTGCCGGCGTGATCCGGGCGTTGCGCGCAGGGGACTCCCCCCGTTACGTTAACGCTCGATTAATCCGCTCAAGCAAGTATAAAAAGGGTGGCCTTGGCCGCCCTTTTTTGTGGCCGCTGCCGTTACACTACAGGACTCATGCCCGCCACGACCTGTCCGCAGACAGGCTGCGCGAGGCGACCCATTTGCCCAGGAGTAAAGCATGCGTAATCTGATCATCAGCGCCGCCCTCGTCGCTGCCAGCCTGTTCGGCGTGACCGCCCAGGCCGCCGAGGCCCCTGCCGCCCCTTACGTCGAACTGAGCAATCCGGTGCCGGTCGCCGTGCCCGGCAAGATCGAAGTGGTGGAGCTGTTCTGGTACGGCTGCCCGCATTGCTACGCGTTCGAGCCGGTGATCAACCCCTGGGTCGAGAAGCTGCCGGCCGACGTCAACTTCGTGCGCATCCCGGCCATGTTCGGCGGCCCGTGGGACGCCCACGGCCAGATGTTCCTGACCCTGGAAGCCATGGGCGTCGAGCACAACGTCCACGCCGCCGTGTTCAACGCCATCCAGAAGGAACACAAGAAGCTGACCGACAAGAACGACATGGCCGACTTCCTCGCCACCCAGGGCGTGGACAAGGACAAGTTCCTCGCCACCTTCGACTCGTTCGCCATCAAGGGCCAGATCGTCAAGGCCCGCGAGCTGGCCAAGAAGTATGAGATCTCCGGCGTTCCGACCATGATCGTCAACGGCAAGTACCGCTTCGACATCGGCTCGGCCGGCGGCGCCGAGCAGGCACTGCAGCTGGCTGACCAACTGGTGGCCAAGGAGCGGGCGTCCAACAAGGCCGCCGCCAACTAAGCGCGGCGACCGCCATGCGCCGCTGGAGAGCCGAACGCCTCGTCGGCCTGCATGATCCGCAGGTCAACGAGCATCACCTGGAGTCCACGGGCCTGCCCGCAGACAGCCGTCTGCGCTTGCTCAGCTTCAACATCCAGGTCGGCATCTCCACCGAGCGCTACCGGCACTACCTGACCCGCAGCTGGCAGCACCTGCTGCCGCACACCGGGCGCTCCGGCAACCTGCAGAAGATCGGCAGCCTGCTCGGCGATTTCGACCTGGTGGCCCTGCAGGAAGCCGACGGCGGCAGCCTGCGGTCGGGCTACGTCAATCAGGTCGAGCACCTCGCCCAGCTCGGCGCCTTCCCTTACTGGTACCAACAGCTCAACCGCAACCTCGGCCGCCTGGCCCAGCACAGCAATGGCGTGCTCAGCCGCCTGCGGCCGTGGGCGATCGAAGACCATCCGCTGCCGGGCCCCAAGGGCCGCGGCGCCATCCTGCTGCGCTTCGGCGAAGGCGCGGAGGCGCTGGTGGTGGTGATGATGCACCTGGCCCTCGGTCCCCGCGCACGCACGCTGCAACTGGCGTACATCCGCGACCTGATCGGCGACTACAAGCACCAGGTGCTGATGGGCGACATGAACACCCACGCCAGCGACCTGCTGCAGCACTCTCCGCTGCGCGACCTCGGCCTGCTGGCCCCGCAGCTCGAAGCGACATTCCCCAGCTGGCGCCCCCAGCGCTGCCTGGACCATATCCTGCTCAGCCCGACCCTGACCCTGGAAAAGGTCGAAGTGCTGCCGCAACCGATTTCCGATCACCTGCCGGTCGCGGTAGAGATTCGTCTGCCGGGTTCGCTCACGGCCGATGCATTGCCCGCGTTGAGTCCTGCCCTTCGCGGAAGCCCTGAATGAGCGACGAAGCCCAGCGCTGGAAAGAGAAGTACCTCAAAAGCATCGAACAGCAGGAAAAGCTCGAACGTCGTTGGGACGCCCGGCTCGACCTGCTGCGCCGTGGCCTGGTGCGCAGCACCCTGGCCGCCGAAGGCACCGACCGGGTGGTCGACCAATGCATGAAAGAGATGCGCGACGTGGTGCGCACCGACGACATGGACGCCGGCCTCGCCGCCCTGCTGCCGCGCCTGGAAAAGGCCGTACTCGACTCCGAGCAACGCCGGGAGACGCGGATCAACCAGGTCAGCACCGCGCTGAATGCGCTGGTCACCCAGTTGCAGGCCTTGCCGCTGCCGCGGGAAGTCGCCCGGCCGCTGAAGAAGTTCGCCAAGCAGCTCGACGACCGCGTCGGCCAGGCCCGGGAAATGCCGCTGCTGCTCAGCGAACTCAGCGGCCTGCAGGGCAAGGCCCTGAGCCAGCTGGAGACGCCGGCGGAGCCGGGCCGGCCCGGACTGCTGCAACGCCTGTTCGGCAACCGCGACAACGACGAGCAGCCAGAGCCGGCACCGCCAATGCCGGCGGCTCCCGCTGCCGAACACACCGAGCCGCCGCACGCCCCGCCGGCCGACCTGCGACAAGAGACTGCCCCGAGCGCAGTCGCCGAACCCGAAGAGACCGCACCCGCCGGCCACCTGCCAGGGGCAAGCCTCGCCACCGAAGCGGCAGCGCCCGCACCGTTACCGAGCCCGGCCAGCTTGCCGGAGCCGGAGCCGGAGCCGGAGCCGGAAGTATTCGCCTTCACGTCGCAGGCTCCTGTCGCCGAACGCACGCCACAGGATCCCGTCGCGACGGTCATCGAAGCGGCCCCCCCCGAACCGGTTCCGGTTCCGGTTGCGCCTGCGCCTGCGCCTGCGCCAGTCGCGGTCAACCCGGACGAGCTGATCCACCCCGGCGAAAACACCGCCGCGATGATCCTCGACAGCCTGCCTCTGCCCGAGCCCATCGCCCTGGCATTGGCGGCCATCGACCCCGAACAGGCCGAGCACGACATCCTCTACGCCCTGCCGGATTCCCCTGAGCCGTCCTACAGCTCGGTGGCCCGCCACATCGAAGACACCCTGATCGGTCTGCTGGACGACCTGACGCTGCCCGAACGCCACCGCCCGCAAGCCGAGGCGATGCGCGACCGGTTGAAGAACGGCTTGAACTGGTACGAACTGCTGCCGATCCTCGACGATCTGGCGACGTTGATGCTGGCCATCACCGACAGCGGTCAGCACGAATTCGAGGTGTACCTGCAACAGCTCAACGAACGCCTCGAAGCGTTCCAGAGCAACCTCAAGGCCGCCAGCGAGGGGCACGCCGACAACAGCTCCGCCGCCCGGGCCATGGACACGCAGATCCGTGAACAGGTCGACGGCCTGCAGAACAGCGTGCAGGAAGCCGCCGACCTGGACGACCTCAAGCAAGTGCTGGAAAACCACCTGGAAGGCCTGCTGGGCACCATGGACCAGCACCAGAAGCAGCGCGACGCCCGTGAACAGGAAGTCGCCGCACGCCTCAAGAGCCTGGCCGAGCGCGTGGCCCACATGGAGCAGGAAGCGCTCGGCTACCGCGAGCACCTCGAGGAGCAACGCCAGAAGGCCCTGATCGATCCCCTCACCGGCCTGCCCAACCGCGCTGCCTGGAGCGAGCGGCTCGAGCAGGAAATGACCCAGTGGCAGCAACACGGCAACACCTTGAGCCTGGCCATGCTTGACCTCGACCACTTCAAGCGGATCAACGACAACTACGGCCACCTGGCCGGCGACAAGGTGCTGAAGATCATCGCCACGGTGCTGCGCAAACGCCTGCGCGGCACCGATTTCATCGCCCGTTTCGGCGGCGAGGAGTTTGTCCTGCTGCTGCCGGCCACCACCCCGGCGGTCGGTGTGCGGTTGCTGGAGACCTTGCGCGCGGCCATCGAGGCTTGCCCGTTCCACTTCAAGGGGGAGCGGGTCACGATCACCATTTCGATGGGATTGGCGGCGTTCCGGCCTGGAGAACGCAGCGATCAGGTGCTCAAAAGAGCCGATCAGGCGCTGTATCGGGCAAAAAACGCCGGGCGCAACCGGGTGGAGGCCGGCTGAGGGCAATTGTTCCATTTTGTTTAAATCGGGCCGATGGCCGTCTCCGGGCCGGGCAGTACGTTACACTGTTGCATTATTGTCTTGCGTGTACTGCCCTCTACCATGAAATTCCTTGCCCTCATCGTATCGCTGCTCGTGCTGGCCGGTTGCGCCAGCGGCCCGCGATTCGACACCAGCCACCCTTCGGCCAACCACGACAGCCGCATCCAGTACGTGGTGGTGCACTACACCACCGCCTCGCTGGAGCGCTCGCTGCAACTGCTGACCCACGGCGAAGTCAGCAGCCATTACCTGATCGGCGACGACAAGAACGCGACCATCTACAAACTGATGGATGAAAACCTGCGCGCCTGGCACGCCGGCGAAAGCGAGTGGCAAGGGCGCACCTGGCTGAACTCCAGCTCCATCGGCATCGAAATCGTCAACCCCGGCTTCCGGGACACCCCGAACGGCCGCGTGTGGTATCCGTACAGCGAAGCCCAGGTGCAGTCGCTGATCGTGCTGCTCAAGGACATCAGCCAACGCAACGGCATCAGCCCGCGCCACATCATCGGCCACAGCGACATCGCGCCGCTGCGCAAGCTCGATCCGGGCCCGCTCTTCCCCTGGAAGCGCTTGGCCGCCGAAGGCTTGGGCCTGTGGCCGAACGAACAGGCGGTCGCCCGGCGGCAGGCGCAGTTCGATGCGCAACTGCCGGACATCGGCTGGTTCCAGATGCAATTGGCGCGGCTGGGTTACGCCACCCCGCAGACCGGCGAGCTGGATGTGGCGACCCGCCACGTGCTCGCGGCGTTCCAGATGCATTACCGCCCTTCGCGCTTCGACGGCACGCCGGACGCGCAAACGGCAGCGTTGCTGGTGGTGCTGAACCAGACAAAATAATGACGCCCGCCCGACGGTCAGGGCGAAATCGCAATCAGCAGCTATAACTCATTGGTAATTCTTCGGATATCCATGATGGTAGCTACCCGAGAGACGTTGCGTGGCTGGTTTTATCGCCCGTGGTTTTTGGCGATGCTCGCGGCTGTCCTCAGTGCGAGCCTGCTGATCACCGGCGGGCTGTTCGTGGCGGTGCGCCAGGTCGAACAGAACGAAAGCCAGGAGATGAACGCCCAGGGCGCACGCTTCCTCGCCCGCCTCGAGCAACTGTTCGGCCAGCTGCGCGAAAGCCTCGACGACCTGGAGGCCCAACCCCTGCGCAGCTGCGACGAGGAAATGATCGCCACCCTGCAGCAGGTCACGTTCAATTACCGCTTCGTCTACGAAGCCGCCTACATGGACGCTTCGCGGATCTGCTCCAACCGTCCGCGCCAAGATGCCTTGTCGGTGGTGCGCCCGCCGGACATCAAGGGCCCGACCTACAGCTACTGGCTCAACACCACCACCGAACCCGACGAAAACCGCGCCGCCCTGATGCTCGGCCGCGGCAACTTCCGCGTGGCCACCTCCCGCGGGCACCTGACCGACATGGTCGACCTCTCGCCCGGCAGCAGCCTGCTGGTGGTGCTCGATCACGGGTCGCGGGCGATTCCGGTGCTCGGCGTGCCGCAGGCCTGGCCGCCCACCGACCACTGGCCGCCGAAGAACCCGGACGCGCTGCAGGTGACCCAGACGCGCCTGATCTACCGCATGCCCACCGACAACCCGGAGTACCAACTGGTGCTGATCACCCCGCGCACCGGCATGCACATCCCGGAGCTCTGGTGGTGGATGGTGCCGCTGTGCCTGATGCTCGGCGCCTTCGTCGGCCTGCTGGTGTTCTGGCTGGTGCGCCAGCGGCAGTCGCTGGACGCCGAGCTGCACGGCGCGATCCGCCGGGGCGAGCTGCAGGTGCTGTACCAGCCGATCTTCGACCTCGACAGCCGCAACTGCGTCGGCGCCGAAGCCCTGCTGCGCTGGCGTCGGCCGGACGGCACGCTGACCAGCCCCGACCTGTTCATCCCGATGGCTGAGAACACCGGGCAGATCCGGCAGATGACCGACTTCGTCCTGCAGCGCCTGCTGGAGCAGTTGGGCCAGTTGCTGCGGGCCAATCCGCAGCTGTACATCTCGGTGAACCTGGCGGCCTGCGACGTGATGGTGCCGCGCATCGGCCAGGTCATGGCCCGGCTGCTGGCCCTGCACCGGGTCGCGGCGCGGCAGATCGCGTTCGAGGTCACCGAACGCGGCCTGATCGACGTGGTGGTGGCGCGGGAGAACCTGCAAGCGTTGCGCGACGTCGGGCACCAAGTGCTGATCGACGATTTCGGCACCGGCTATTGCAGTCTCGCCTACCTGCAGACCCTGCCGGTGGATTGCCTGAAGATCGACAAGGCGTTCATCGATGCCCTCGGCCACGATGCCGCCAGCAGCGGGGTCGCGCCGCACATCATCCATATGGCGCAGGCGCTGGATCTGAAGGTGATCGCCGAGGGCATCGAGCTCGAGTCCCAGGCGGCGCTGCTCAGCAGCGAAGGCGTGAAGTTCGGCCAGGGCTGGCTGTTCGCCCATGCCCTGAGCGCGGTGCAGTTCATCGAGCTGATCACCCGCGGCCGGCGCCTGGCCGGGCGCCGGATCGACGACGAAGCCTAGACCGCCAACGCCATGTAGAACTGCGTGCCCTGCCCCGGCCGCGAATAGACGCCCATCCGGCCGCCATGCAACTGGACGATTTCCTTGCACAGCGCCAGGCCCAGCCCCGCGCCGCCCTTCTTGCGCCCGACCTGGACGAACGGTTCGAAGATCCGTCCCTGCTGACCGTAGGCGATGCCTTCGCCGTTGTCCTCGACGCTGATGATCACCCGCTCGCCGTGGCGACGGGCCTGGAGGCGGATCAAGCCGTCGCGGGCGGTGTGGCGCAAGGCGTTGTCGATCAGGTTGTCCAGCACCCGATCCAGCTGCGCCTGGTCGGCCTGCAACCGCGGCAACGGCTCCTGCACCTCGACGCTCAGGGTCACGCCTTTCTCGGCCGCCGCGCCGGCAAAACGCGATTGCGCCTGCTCCAGCAGATCCCCGATCGAGCACGGCGCCAGCGACAGCTTCTGCAAACCGCTCTGGTAGCGCGAGAAGTTGAGCAGGTCGTTGATCAGTTGCATCAGGCGCTGCATTTCTTCGTTGACCGTGTCCAGCAGGTCGGATTCCCGGGAATCCTCGGCGAACTTCGCCCGCTCGCGGAACAGGCCGAACGCCATGTGCATGCCGGTGACCGGCGTGCGCAGCTCATGGGACGCGCGCAGGACGAATTCACTGCGGACCCGTTCGAACGCACGCTGCTCGGTCACATCGTGCAGCACCATCACCGCCCCGAGGATATGGCCCTGGGTGTGGCTGACCGGGGTCAGGCTGAACGTCAGCAGCCGCGCTTCGCCATCGACTTCGACGCTCAGATCCTCCGGCGCGCGCTCCAGCGTGCCGCCCCGCAGTACCGATTGCAGCTGGACATCCAGCTCCGGCCGCCCCAGCGCCGCGCCCAATCCTTGCCCGCAGCGGTCGCTGTCCCAGCCCAACTGCCGCTGGGCCACCGGGTTGAGGTGTTCCAGGTGCCCTTCGCGGTCGATCATCAGCAGGCCGTCATCGATGCTGTCGAGCACCGCCTGCAAGCGCTGCTGGCCGGCCAGCAGCTCGTCGACGTTGGTGGCCTGGTGCTCGCGCAGGGCTTCGGCCATCAGGCCGAAACGCCGTGTCAGCTGGTTCATTTCCAGGGCGGGGGAAATCGGCAGGGTTACCTCGAAATTGCCTTGGCCGATGCTGTCGGCCGCTTTGGCCAGGGCCTCGATGGGGGCGCCGAAACGCCGGGCGATCCCGTGGGCGGTGATGAAGCCGATGATCAGCACCGCCAGGCCCACCAGCCCGAGCAGGCCGGCGATCAGCAGCGCCCGTTGGCGGGCGTCCTGCTGCACCGAATTGATACTGTCGAGGGCGCGCTTGTGTTCGGTGACCAAACCGTTGCGCAGGGTGTTGAATCGTTCGCGCAACTCGCCGCTGTCGCTCAAGGAGGTGGCCGACCGGTCATATACCTCCATGAAGCGCCGGTAATCGTCCTTGGCCTGTTTGAAGCCGTACGCGTTGTCATCGCCTTGAGCTTCGTGGGCGATGCCCTCCTCCAGCAGATCGCGGTAATGCTGCCGCGAGGCTTCGAACGCCACAGGGTCGGGCTTTGCCGACAGCATCATGATCAATTGGTCGCCCAGGGTCTGGCGCAGCTTGAGCCCCAGGTCGAGAGTGACAAAATTGTTGCGCACCAGCGCTTCCTGGCTGCCGGCCATCTGCATCACGCTGACCAGGCCCAGCAGCAAACCCAGCAAGGCCACGGTGATCAGCGCGGAAATGCTCAGGAACAACCGGGTACGCAACTTCATCGCCAGCTTCATCGTCACCTGCTCACAGGTTGTATTGCTTGCGCTTGCGGTACAGGGTCGAGGCGTCGATGCCCAGCGTCTTGGCCGCCTGGTCGAGGGTGCCGGCGGTGGCCAGCACCGCGCCGATGTGGGCCCGCTCCAGTTCGTCGAGGCTCAGGGCGGCGCCGATCCGCGGCGTATTGGCGGCCGGTTGCTCGGCCATGCCCAGGTGGCTGATTTCGACCCGCTCCTGCGGGCAGATGATGCTGGCGCGCTCGACCACGTTGCGCAGCTCCCGGATGTTGCCCGGCCAGCGGTAGCCGAGCATCGCCTCGCGGGCCTCGTCGCTGAACACCCGGGCCGGGCGCGCGTATTCCTTGACGAAGCGGGCCAGGAAGCGTTCGGCCAGGGTGAGGATGTCTTCGCTGCGCTCACGCAGGGGCGGCAGGTGCAGGGTGATGACGTTGAGGCGGTACAGAAGGTCTTCGCGAAAGCGCCCGTCGCGCACCATGTCCTCCAGGTTGAGGTTGGTGGCCGCGAGGATCCGCACATCGGCCCGGCGGGTGACCGGGTCGCCCACCCGCTCGTATTCCTTGTCTTGAATGAAACGCAGCAGTTTCGGTTGCAGGGTCAGGGGAAAATCGCCGATCTCGTCGAGAAACAGCGTGCCGCCGTCGGCCTGGTTGACCCGCCCGAGCGTGCTTTCGCTGGCGCCGGTGAACGCGCCGCGGCTGTGCCCGAACAGTTCGCTTTCCATCAGTTCGGCGTTCAGCGACGGGCAGTTGACCGTGACGCAGGACTTCTTCTCGCGCTTGCTCCAGCCATGGATGGCCCGGGCCAGCTCGCCCTTGCCGGTGCCGGACTCGCCCAGGATCAGGATGTTGGCATCGGTGCCCGCCACTTGGCGCGCGGTCTCCAGCACGACTTTCATCGCCGGGCTGTGGGAATCGAGGCCGTCCTTCGGCTGGCGGATTTCGCCTTCGAGGGCTTCCAGGCGCGCCGAGAGCCGGCGCACCTCCAGTTGCTTGGCCGTGGCCAGGCGCAGCTGGTCGGGGCTGCACGGCTTGACCAGGTAATCGGCGGCGCCGGCCTGGATCGCATCCACCGCCGTGTCGACCGCCGAATGGGCGGTGACGATCACCACCCGCATCCACGGCGCCTGAACGCGCATTTGCGCCAGGACGTCCAGACCGTTGTCTTCGCCCAGGCGCAGATCCAGAAAGCACAAGTCGAACACCTGACGCTGCAGCAGCGCATCGGCCTGGGCGGCGCTGGTGGCGGTGGCCACCGTATAGCCCTCGTCTTCCAGGCAATAGCGGAAGGTTCGCAGGATGGCGGATTCATCGTCCACCAGCAGAATGCGGCCTTGATGCTCAGTGGCTGATTCCATTTTTCCTACGCTCCATAAGTGAATGTCTTGGTTTAGTCCCGGAAAAATCGGGCAAGTTGCATGGTCGATTCTGATCGATTCCAGTCATGGCAGGGTAGCTCCCTCCTGCCCGTACGGCTAATCCGCTGATTTCTCTGGCTTTTGCGGCCGATGGCGGTTTTCGCCATCACCCCTCGCCTCATTTCTGACATCCGTGCCCTGTCATCCATTCAAAAAGAATGAAATGTCTGTCGGAGCGGTCGTGCAATTCGCACGACGGTGACAGGCGGCATCGTGCAGGATGCGTCGTCATTTGCCTTGATTGATTTCATAACTTATTGTTTTTGTTGACTATTTTCGATCAAAAAAACTGGCATGCGCTCTGCAAAGACTCTCTCAGACCGGGCAGACATCGATCGCCCCAACGAATAAGAGTGAGGACACCAGGATGACTCGCCCAAGCGCCACCGCCGCCCGCCTCTCGTCCCTGCACATCCAGCAAGGCCTGTTCGGCCTGCTCGCGCTGCTGGTCACCCTGATCGCGTGCCAGCAATACCTGCGCTGGGAACAGAGCCAGGTGCCTGAACCCCTGATCTCGATCCAGCACCCCGTGCAGACCCATTTCAGCGCGGCCGCCGGCCGCCAGGCCGAGGACGTCGCGCTGCGCATGGTCGACGTCGACCAGCCGCAACCGCTGGATCAGGCGCCCCGCGAAGAACGCTGGATCTTTTGAATGAATCTGGGCGTCGAACGCCGAGACGGGCAACACCCTTAAAACAGAAGTGAGGAGAATCATCATGTTGAGCTGGGCAATCACCTTCCTGATCATTGCCATCATCGCCGCCGTGCTGGGCTTCGGTGGTATCGCGGGCACTGCCACGGGCATCGCCAAGATTCTCTTTGTCGTGTTCCTGGTGATGTTCATCGCTTCCTTTATCTTCGGCCGCCGCGGCCGAGGCTGACCATGAGCGTCGTGAAGACACTGGCGGCCGCCCTGCTCATGGGCGGCTGCGCCATGGCGATGGCGGCCAATGATGGCCAGACGCGCGTCAACGAGCTGCTCAATGCTGACCCGCAATACCGGGACACCTGGCAAAAAGTGGTGAAGAAAGAAGAACGCCTGCCGGAATGGGTGATGAACCTGTCCGGAGCGCCGCAGCAGCAGATGAATGCCGTCGAAGAGGACGGTGACCAGTATCTGGTGGGGCCGCTGTGCGAGACCGGGCAGACCTGCCTGAACCACCGCCTGATCGTCGCCTTCAGCTTCGACAAGAAGCATGCCTACGCCCTGCTGGTCGATGTGCCGGAAGGGCTGCCGGCGGACAAGTCGCCGACGCGGCATGCCACGTACCGATTCCTCGGCAAGCCCGATGAAGGCATGCAGGGACTGCTGACCGAAACGCTGAAGAAGGATCCGAACTGGTATTGAACATGGGGGCAGCGCCAGGCTGCCCTTCATTGCGCCCGCCCGAGGAAGGCCGGCGCATGGCCAAGGGGCCGGGACGTTCTGACCGCTTCAGGGTCGGAGTGACCTACGGGTACAGGGAGTGCCTGCGATGAGGGCCGGGCCAGGGCAATGAAGCTGCGCGCAAGTTCGCCGGTCCGTCCAGGGTCCGACGGACTTGCCGAAAGCTTCGATCGCGCCAAACGTTGATCTAGAGCGTCCTGCTCACTGTTGAATCGTTCAGACTGTGGCGAAAACCGTTTCGCGGTGTTTCGCGGCGACCGTATATCGAGAAAGAACCCGATTTCATGTCGGGCCTTTTCGTTCTCCGTTGTAGGTTTTTTCCCAAATTTTCTTCCGATTCAGGACACCGAAAAAACAAGCCAGCTACGCTGAAATGGCCGGTTCACGGCACTTATGCCTGCCTGAATGTCGCAATCGAACCGCTTGGGACGCCAGTTTCAATTGAAAAAACTCATGCCGATTCGGCATAGGGTAGTCGCTTACGGCATTAGACGGCGCAACCCCGCATCGGAATAGTTGCGCCTTTTTTCGCCTGCCGGAGAGCGTAAACACGCGCTCCGGAGCACCTTATACGGAGGCAGATGCACAGACTTTTGCGCCGAGCGCGTTCCAGTTCCTGCATGTGCCTGAGTCAAACGCAAGTAAGGGTAAAAATAATGAAGAAGGCAAAGCTCAGCCTCGCCTGGCAAATCCTGATCGGTCTCGTATTGGGGATTGCGATTGGCGCGTTGCTCAACCACTTCAGCGCCGAAAAGGCCTGGTGGATCAGCAACGTCCTGCAACCGGCAGGCGATATCTTTATCCGTCTGATCAAGATGATCGTGATCCCGATCGTCATTTCATCCCTTATCGTCGGCATCGCCGGCGTGGGCGACGCCAAGAAGCTCGGGCGCATCGGCCTGAAGACCATCATCTACTTCGAAATCGTCACCACCATCGCCATCGTCGTCGGCCTGCTGCTGGCCAACGTGTTCCATCCGGGCGCCGGCATCGACATGAGCACCCTGGGCACCGTGGACATCTCCAAGTACAAGGCCACTGCCGCCGAAGTACAGCATGAACACGCGTTCATCGAGACCATCCTCAACCTGATCCCGTCGAACATCTTCGCGGCCATGGCCCGCGGCGAGATGCTGCCGATCATCTTCTTCTCCGTGCTGTTCGGCCTCGGTCTGTCGAGCCTGCAGTCGGACCTGCGCGAGCCGCTGGTGAAGATGTTCCAGGGCGTCTCGGAAAGCATGTTCAAAGTCACCCACATGATCATGAACTACGCCCCGATCGGCGTGTTCGCCCTGATAGCGGTGACCGTGGCCAACTTCGGTTTCGCCTCGCTGCTGCCGCTGGCCAAGCTGGTGATCCTGGTTTACGTCGCCATCGCGTTCTTCGGCTTCGTGGTGCTGGGCCTGATCGCTCGCCTGTTCGGTTTCTCGGTGATCAAGCTGATGCGCATCTTCAAGGATGAGCTGGTGCTGGCCTACTCCACCGCTTCGTCCGAAACCGTGCTGCCGCGCGTGATCGAGAAGATGGAAGCCTATGGCGCACCGAAAGCCATCTGCAGCTTCGTGGTGCCGACCGGCTACTCGTTCAACCTCGACGGTTCGACCCTGTACCAAAGCATCGCGGCGATCTTCATCGCCCAGCTGTACGGCATCGACCTGTCGATCAGCCAGCAACTGCTGCTGGTGCTGACCCTGATGGTCACCTCCAAAGGCATCGCCGGCGTGCCGGGCGTGTCGTTCGTGGTGCTGCTGGCCACCCTGGGCAGCGTCGGCATTCCGCTGGAAGGCCTGGCGTTCATCGCCGGCGTCGACCGCATCATGGACATGGCGCGCACCGCCCTGAACGTGATCGGCAATGCCCTGGCCGTACTGGTCATCGCCCGCTGGGAAGGCATGTACGACGATGCCAAGGGTCAGCGCTACTGGAACTCCCTGCCGCACTGGCGCAGCAAGGACAAGGTTCCGGCGGCCCAGGCCACCAAGAACTGACACACGCCCTGCTGGCTCCTGCAGTGGCCGCACAAACAAACCCCGGATCATTTCCGGGGTTTGTCGTTTTCGGCCGCCCCGCTATCATTCGCCGCATCTTCCGGGGGGATTTGACTGATGCTTAACGGCCTGTGGCTTGGCTTCTTCATCGTGGCGGCCGTGTCGGCGCTGGCGCAGTGGCTGGTGGGCGGCAACGCCGGGATCTTCGCGGCGATGGTCGAAAGCATCTTCGCCATGGCCAAGCTGTCGGTCGAGGTCATGGTGCTGCTGTTCGGCACCCTCACCCTGTGGCTGGGCTTCCTGCGCATCGCCGAGAAGGCCGGCATCGTCGAATGGCTGGCCAGGGCCCTGGGCCCGCTGTTCCTGCGACTGATGCCGGAAGTGCCGCCGGGCCATCCGGCCATCGGCCTGATCACCCTCAACTTCGCCGCCAACGGCCTGGGCCTGGACAACGCCGCCACCCCCATCGGCCTCAAGGCCATGAAGGCCCTGCAGGAGCTCAACCCCAGCGCCACCGTGGCCAGCAACGCGCAGATCCTGTTCCTGGTGCTCAACGCCTCGTCCCTGACCCTGCTGCCGGTCACCATCTTCATGTACCGCGCCCAGCAAGGCGCGCCGGATCCGACCCTGGTGTTCCTGCCGATCCTGCTGGCCACCAGTTGCTCGACCATCGTCGGCTTTCTCTCGGTGGCGGTCATGCAGCGCCTGCGCATCTGGGATCCGGTGGTGCTGGCCTACCTGCTGCCCGGCGCACTGATCCTCGGCGGCTTCATGGCATTGCTGGCGACGATGTCCGCCACGGCCTTGGCCGGATTGTCGTCGATCCTCGGCAACCTGACGTTGTTCGGCTTGATCATGCTGTTTCTGGTGATCGGCGCGCTGCGCAAGGTGAAGGTCTACGAAGCGTTCGTCGAAGGGGCCAAAGAGGGCTTCGACGTGGCCAAGAACCTGTTGCCGTACCTGGTGGCCATGCTCTGCGCCATCGGCGTGCTGCGGGCTTCCGGAGCGCTGGACTTCGGCCTCGACGGAATCCGCCATCTGGTGCAGTGGGCCGGCTGGGACACCCGTTTCGTCGATGCGCTGCCGACGGCAATGGTCAAGCCGTTCTCCGGCAGCGCCGCGCGGGCGATGCTGATCGAGACCATGAAGACCTCCGGCGTGGACAGCTTCCCGGCGCTGGTGGCGGCGACGATCCAGGGCAGCACCGAGACCACGTTCTACGTGCTGGCGGTGTACTTCGGCGCGGTGGGCATCCAGCGGGCGCGGCACGCGGTGGGGTGTGCGCTGCTGGCGGAGCTGGCCGGCGTGCTCGGCGCCATCGGCGTGTGCTACTGGTTCTTCGGCTGATCTCCAGCAGGGCTGGCTCCCATAGGGTTCTGTGCGGGGCTCAAGGCCGCGGTTGCGATGCGAATCGCTGGCCTTGCTCCACCGCCCACGCCACCACCTTCGCGGTCAGGCGGTCGCTGGCCTGGCCGAACCCGGCGACCGCCGCCGGCACCTGCACATCGCGCAGCGGCTGGCGCTCCTCGAAGCGGCGGCTGGCGAGGATGCGCTGGTCGTAGCCGCGCACCAGCAACGCATCCAGGCACACCACGACACTGGCGCCGTTGCCCTCGTATTCCGTCTGAAACGCTTGCAGGCTGCCGCCCAGTTCCAGGTCCGCCTGGAAGTTGCTGTCGTCGGTGCTCAGCAGCGGCACCCGGCCGTCGCGCTGAAAGCCGTCGAGCAGGCGGTTGCGCAACAGCACCGGCGCCGGGTCGCTCCAGCGCGAGGCCTTGTAGGTGCTGATCACGTCGCCCTGGGGAATCACGGCAATGCCCGGCCGGTTCAGCGCTTCGCTGGCCTGCAGTTTGTTCAGGCGCAGCGACCAGTGCTGGACGGCCGCGGGGCCAGGCGAGGCGGGCACCTGGGCGGCGGGCAGGCGGTAGACGTCCAGCGGCTCCGGCTTGGGCAGGATCGAACACGAAGCGGCCAGCACGAAACCGGCGAGGAGGGCGAGGCGGGTCGGCTTCATGGGGTGAATTCCTTGTTCTTGTCGTTGCCCAGCAGGTAACCGCTGGGGTTGGCCTCCAGGCGTTGGGAGATGGCGCGCAGCGAGCTCAGGGTCTCGCGCAGTTCGCGCACCGCCGGCGCCAGGCCGTTGAGGCCTTGCAGGCCGCTGTCCAGGGAAGTCTGGTTCTTGCTCAGCAGGCCGTTGATCGTGGCGCTGCTTTGCTCCAGGGATTTCATCGCCTGTTCGGCGCTGCCCAAGGCTTGCTTGCCCTGATCGTTGAGCAGGCCGTTGGCGTTGCGCATCAGCGCCGACGTCTGTTCGAGCATGCTGCCGGCCTGCTTGCCCACCGCCGCCAGTTGCTGCATGGCCTGGCGCAGGTCGCCGCGCTGGTCGTTGATCGCGCCGGTGGTCTGTTCCAGGTGAGCGAGGGTGTTGCTGATGCGTTCGACGTTCTGCGCAGAAAACATCTGGTTGGCGTTGTGCAGCAGCTCGTTGACCCCGGTCATCAGGTCGTTGCTGTCATTGAGCAGGCGGGAGATGGGCGAGGGCGTGGCGACGATGGTCGGCAGATTGCCGTCGTGGCCCTTGAGGTTCGGGCTTTGCGGGGTGCCGCCGCTGAGCTGGATGATCGACGTGCCGGTGATGCCGGTCAGGGCCAGCTTGGCCAGGGTGTCTTCCTTGATCGGGGTGTCGCCGCCCAGGCGGATCCGCGCCAGCACCCGGCGCGGATCCTTGGGATCGAGCCGGAGACTGACCACGTCGCCGACCTTGATCCCGCTGTACTGCACCGCGCTGCCCTTGGACAGGCCGCTGACCGCCTCGTTGAACACCACTTCATAATCCTTGAACTCGGTGTCGACGCTGGACTTGGCCAAAAACAGGCCGAAGAGCAGGGCGCCCGCCACCACGATCACGGTGAACAGGCCGATCAGCACATGATGGGCTCGGGTTTCCATGTCAGACCTCGTTGAGCTGTGAAGCGGCGCCGAGCGCCGAGCGGCCCCGGGGGCCGTGGAAGTATTCGTGGATCCACGCGTCGTCGGTTTCCGAGACCGCGTCGATCGGCCCGGCCACCAGCACCTTTTTCTGCGCCAGCACCGCCACCCGGTCGGTGATGGTGTAGAGCGTGTCCAGGTCGTGGGTCACCAGAAACACGCTCAGCCCCAGGGCGTCGCGCAGGGTCAGGATCAGTTGGTCGAACGCGGCGGCGCCGATCGGGTCGAGCCCGGCGGTGGGCTCGTCGAGGAACAGGATGTCCGGATCCAGCGCCAGCGCCCGGGCCAGCGCCGCACGCTTGATCATGCCGCCGGACAGGGATGCGGGGTACTTGTCCGCCGCCGACAGCGGCAGCCCGGCCAGCGCCAGCTTCACCGCCGCCAGGTGTTCGGCGTCGTCGCGGCTCAGGCCCGCGTGTTCGATCAGGGGCAGGGCGACGTTCTCGGTCACGGTCAGCGAGGAGAACAGCGCGCCTTTCTGGAACAGCACGCCGAAACGCCGCTCGATCAACGAACGCTCATGCTCGGGCAGGCTCGGCAGGTTCTGGCCGAACACCGTGACGTTGCCTTCGCTGGGCCGGCGCAGGCCGACGATGCTGCGCAGCAGCACCGACTTGCCGCTGCCGGAGCCGCCGACCACGGCCAGGATCTCGCCCTTGTACAGGTCCAGGTCCAGGTGCTCGTGCACGCTCTGGCGGCCGAAACGGTTGCACAGGCCACGGACTTCGATCACCGCCTCGGCGGGCGCGCGGGGTGGACGGCTCACCAGCTCATCTCCATGAAGAACAGTGCGGCCACCGCATCGAGCACGATGACCACGAAAATCGACTGCACCACGCTGGAAGTGGTGTGGGCGCCGACCGATTCGGCGCTGCCGCTGACCTTGAAGCCCTCAAGGCAGCCAATTGCCGCGATGATGAACGCGAAGACCGGCGCCTTCACCAGCCCCACCAGGAAGTGCTGGACGCCGATGTCGGTCTGCAGCAGGGACAGGAACATCGCCGGGGAAATCCCCAGCGACACCGCGCAGACCACGCCGCCGCCGACGATGCCGCAGAGCATCGCCAGGAACGTCAGCATCGGCAGGGCCACCAGCAGCGCCAGCACCCGCGGCACCACCAGCAGCTCCATCGGGTCGAGCCCGAGGGTGCGGATCGCGTCGATCTCTTCGTTGGCCTTCATCGAACCGATCTGCGCGGTGAAGGCGCTGGCGGTGCGGCCGGCCATCAGGATCGCGGTCAGCAGCACGCCGAATTCGCGCAGGAAGGAAAACGCCACCAGATCCACGGTGAAGATGCTCGCGCCGAAGCTGGCCAGCACCGTTGCCCCGAGGAACGCCACCACGGCGCCCACCAGAAAGGTCAGCAGTGCGACGATGGGCGCGGCGTCGAGGCCGGTCTGCTCGATATGGGCCACCACCGGGGTGATCCGCCAGCGCTTGGGCCTAAGCAGGCTGCGGGCGATGGTCTCCAGGATCAGGCCGATGAAGCCCAGCAGTTGCAGGGTGTCTTGCCAGACCGTGTCCACCGCGCGGCCGATGCGGGTCAGCAGTTGCACGCTGACGCTGATTTCCGGTTCCTTGACCGGCACGCAGAAGTCGGTCAGCGAGCGGTACACGGTCTGCAGCAGCGCACGGTCGGCGGCGCAAAGGGTGCAGTCGGGGTGTTCGGCGGACTGGCCCAGGCGTTCGGAACCGAGCAGTTCCACCAGCAGCGAGGCGCCGGCGGTGTCAAGGGCGCCGAGGCCGTTGAGGTCGATGGGGGTGTCGGCGCCGTACTGGCCGCGCAGCGTTCGGCAAAGGTGCTTGAGCCCGGCGTAGTGGGCCAGCGTCCAGTCGCCCGTGACCCGCAGGCGGGCAGGGGTGAGCGTGGTGTCCAGCCGGGCATTGCCGGCCATCGGGCTGCTGGTCATAGGCTCCATGCGTGTGCGGCTGTTACGGGAACCTACGTAATAGCACGAACCCGATTACTTTTCTTTGGCCGGTGTGCTGCCCGGGACGCTGAAACGCAGCACGCCGATCATCTGACCGTCCTCGGTCAACACCCGCACCTGCCATTTGCCCGTCGGGTCGGCCGGGAAGTTCTGCTTGTGCGTCCACGCCCGGTAGCCTTCCTTGCGCCCGCCGTGGATGTCGAGGGCGATGCGGTCGACCTCTTTGCCGTTGAACTGCCACACGTGCCAGATCCGCTCGTCCAGCCCCCGCGGCGCGTTGATCGCGGTGTAGGCGTAGAGCCCGCCGTTGCGGATCTGTTCGACGCTGACCTCTTCGAGGCTGTCGCCGGGGGTGCGGTCCTGCAGTTGGGTGCTGATCGCCACGTCCGTCATCCACAGCGTCGCCGGCGGCACCCACGAACGCAGCACCCAGCCGACGGCGCCGATGCCCAGGGTGATGCTGAGGATGGCCAGCGCGTTGCGCACGGTGCGGATCGGGAAGATCGACGCCAGGCTGGGGAACGACAGCGCCACGGCGATGCCCAGGGCCCATTTGAAGCTCTGCGAGGTGGTCAGGTGCAGGATCACTGGCAGCGCGGTGAGGAGGGCGGCGAACAGGGTCAGGGTGTGCAGCGCCAGAAACGCCCAGCGCCGCCGCGCCAGCCATTTGTAGTAGAGCGGGTCGGTGATCGAAATGAACGCGGCGATGCCCAGCAGGCCGGTGAACACCAGTTGGCCGCTGTTCCAGGTCGTGGTGATGAAGAAGAACGGCAGGACGAAGAACAGGCTTTCCTGGTGGATCATCTGCGTGGCGTAGCGCAGCAGCGGCTCGGGGATCTCGCGCTTGAAGATCCGGGTGAACAGTTGGGTGAGGCTGTTTTCCAGCATCAGCCAGATCCAGCTCAGCAGCATGATCGTGGCGATCCAGCTGGCCAGCCCTTGCTGGCGGTCCACCAGGATGAAACTGCCGGCCCCCGAGATGAAACCGCCGAGCGCAATGACCCCGGGATAGCGCTTCATCAGTTCGAGGATGCGCTGGATCAGTTGGGTCAGTTTGAGCATGGGGGCGGTTCGCGGCGGTCGAGGAAAAAACTGCGACAGAGTACCGCCCGCCGGGCGCCGTGGCGAGGCTGCCGATCAGTAAAATCAGCGGACAGGCCCCTGTGGGAGCCAACAGCTTCAGGGGTTGTCAGGTTTTCGGTGGCGAAGGCGCCAGCCCAGCACGATCAGCAGCAGGGCGCCCAGGCCGCCGCCCAGCAGCCATAGCACCTGGTCGTCGCCGAGCAGCGGCTTCTCGATCCGCAGGTAGCCCGGCTGCAGCAGCAGTTCGCGCATGGCCTTGTTCGCCTCCTCCAGCGTCACCCCTTGCAGTTCCCGGGCAGGGTCGGCGAAGCGGCCGTCCTCGTAGTCGCCCAGGGCGCTCCAGTAATAGTCCGCCAGCGCGCTGTTGCCCTGCACGGCCCAGGCCTGGTGGGCGATGGCCGCCTGCTTGAGGCGGGCGAAGGTGTCGGGGTCGAGGCCGTCCCTGAGCAGGTCGGCCTTGAGCCCCTCCAATTCGCGCTCGGCCCGGGCGATGTCGTCGCGGTCCACATCGGCGTTGAGGCTCATGAAGCCGACGCCGCCGAACACCTCGCGTTCGGCCCACGGGCCGTAGGACAGCGCGTGGCCCAGGCGCAAGCGGCGGTAGAGCGCCCAGTCCAGGTAGTCCTTGAGCAGGTCGAAGGTTTCGTCGTACTGGTCGTCCAGCACCGGTTCGGGCACCAGCCAGTGCAGCTTGGCGCCGTTGCCGATGAAGCCGCGCATCAGCGTGCGCTCGTGGGCGGCGCTGCTGCTGATGTCCGGCAGCGTCCGGTGCTCGCTGGGGTCGACCGCCTCAAGCGCGCCCCAGGCCCGTTCCAGATAGGCCGGCAGCAGCCGGTCGAGCTCGCCGACCACGATCAGGGTCATGTTGTTGGGCGCGTACCAGGCCTTGCGCACCTTCTCCAGCTGCTCGCGGGTCAGGCCGTCGACTTCGGCCCGCTGCGGGCATTTGAGCCCCAGTTCCACCGCCAGTTGATTGCTCGCGCTGTGGCCCAGGTCCTGACGGTCGAGCCAGCGCCGCAGGTGCGTGTAGTGGCCGCCGTCCTCGCGCTCGACCACGCGCTTGGCGGCATTGATCGCGTTGTCGTCGATGCGCGTGCGGGTCAGCAGATCCAGCAGCAGGTCGAGCACCTTGCGCTGGTTCTTCGCCGGCGCCTCGATGACGAACGTGGTGTCGGCGTTGCTGGTGAAGGCGTTCCATTCCCCGCCCAAGGCTTGCATGCGCTCCTCGAGGCCCCCTTCGCCGGTGGCGTCGGTGCCGCTGAACAGCAGGTGTTCGAGCAGGTGCGGCAGTTCCTTTTCGTCGCAGCCGAAGTCGTCGATGCCGACCCCGACCACCAGCCGGATCGCCACATGCCCGCGCTCGGCGCCGGGCTTGAGCAGCACCTGCAGGCCGTTGGGCAGGGCATAGCCTTCGACCTGGAAGCGATCCAGGGCCAGGGCGGGCAGGGAACCGAGCAGCAGGCAGGCGAACAGCAGGCGACGCATAACGAGTTTCCGTACGGCTGAAAGGGGAATCCGGGGTGCCTGCAAGGCCCTCATCGCCAGCAGGCCGGCTCCCGCCGGGGAATGCATTCAGATGAGGGCCTGAAGGCCGGATCACTGTAACTGACTGGCCACGGTTGCAGACGTTCAAGGCGAATGCGTGATGTCCGTCATGTCGTCCGCCGCCAGTGCGCCGGTGTCCGACGTCTCCAGTACCACATAGGCGCTGCCGCAGAACAGTGAATTGAGCCGTTTCATGTCCGCGATCAGTTCCAGGTGCAGCGAACTGGTTTCGATGCTCTGCACGATCTTGCGCTGCAGGCGGCTGACATGGGCGTGGGCCAGGCGCCGCTCCTGGGCGCGGAACCGGCGCTTCTCCCGCAGCAGCTGGCGCGCGCTTTCCTTGTCGCCGCTGAGGAACACCGACAGGCCCAGCCGCAGGTTGGCGATCAGCTGGGCGTGCAGCCCGGCCAGTTCCTCCAGCCCGTCCTCGGAAAACGACCGGCGCTGGGACGTCTTCTGTTGCTGCACCTTGCGCAGCATGCGTTCGATCAGGTCGGCGGCCAGTTTGAGGTTGATCGCCAGTTCGATGATTTCCGCCCAGCGCCGGCTGTCCTGTTCGCCCAGGTCCTCCCGGGGCATCTGCGCCAGGTACAGCTTGATCGCGCTGTACAGCGCCTCGACGTCATCGGTCAGCCGGCGCACTTCCTGGGTCACGGCGGTCTGCTTGCCGCGCAGCGCATCGAGGGCGGCGTCGAGCATGTTGTCGATCAGGTCGCCCATGCGCAGGGTTTCCCGGGCGGCGTTGGCCAGGGCCAGGCTCGGCGTGGTCAGCGCCGTCGGATCGAGGTGGCGGGGCCGGGCGGTGCCGTTGGCCTGTTCGCGCTCCGGCAGCAGCCAGGCGCACAGCCGCGCCATGGGCCCGACGCTGGGCAACAGCACCAGGCAACGCACGGTGTTGTAGAGCAGGTGGAAGCCGATGACCATTTCCTGGGCGCTGAAATCCAGGCTGTCCAGCCAGTGCACCAACGGGTCGAGCACCGGAATGATCAGCAGCAGCCCGATCAGCTTGTACAGCAGGCTGCCCAGCGCCACTTGCCGGCCGGCGGCGTTCTGCATGCTGGCGCTCATGAACGCCAGCACGCCGCTGCCGATGTTGGCGCCGATCACCAGGCCGATGGCCACCGGCAGGCTGATCACGTTGGCGCCGGCCAGGGTCGCGGTCAGCAGCACGGCGGCGAGGCTGGAGTAGGAAACCATCGCGAACAGGGCACCGACCAGGGCGTCGAGCAGGATATCGCCGGTCAGCGAGGCGAAGATCACTTTCACCCCTTTGGCGTGGGTGATCGGCGTGGCCGCCTCGACGATCAGCTGCAGCGCCAGAATGATCAGCCCCAGGCCGATGGCGACCCGGCCCATCTGGCCCAGCCGCGTCTGCTTGCGCGACAGGAAGAAAATCACCCCGATGAAGATCAGCAGCGGCGACAGCCACGACAGGTCGAAGGTCAGCACCCGCGCCATCAGCGCCGTACCGACGTCGGCGCCGAGCATGGTGGCCAGGGCCGGGGTCAGCGCCATCAGGCCCTGGCCGACGAACGAGGTGACGAGCATGGCGGTGGCGTTGCTGCTCTGCACCATCGCGGTCACGACGATGCCGGCGATGAAGGCCAGCCAGCGCTTGGACATGTTCTGGCCGATGACGTGGCGCAGGTTGGAGCCGTAGACCCGCAGGATCCCGGTGCGGACGATGTGCGTGCCCCAGATCAGCAGGGCCACGGCGGAGAGCAGATTGAGCAGGGTGAGCATTGCAGGCCCCCTGTGAAGACAGCGCCCCAGAGGGGCAAGTGGACGGTGCCGCGCGTTTTCTACGAGTTGTATTTAAGCTGTAGTCGGCTAACGGTCTGGGCGCCAGCATCGCACAGCCCAAGCGTCGATTGAAACAAAAGCGTCATGAAACCCGAACCAAGCCCCACCGCAAAAACGGTGGGAGCGAGCCTGCTCGCGATGGGGCCGTCAGGTTCGACCGTTGGGTCGGCCGACAGACCGCCATCGCGGGCAAACCCGCTCCCACAGGGTGTGGCGAATGACCTGGCGGGTTACTGGCCCGGCACGTCCTTGCGCAGTTTCACCGGCGCCTGCTGCTGTTTCTTGCGGGCGATCGCGCCGCGCATCTTGATGTTGATCGCTTCGACGGCCAGCGAGAACGCCATGGCGAAGTAGACGTAGCCTTTTGGCACATGCACGTCGAACGCTTCGGCGATCAGCACGGTGCCGACCACCAGCAGGAACGACAGCGCGAGCATCTTCAGCGACGGGTGCTTGTCGATGAACTCGCTGATCTTGCCCGAGGCCAGCATCATCACCAGCACGGCCACGACGATCGCGGCGACCATGACCGGCACGTGGGAGACCATGCCCACGGCGGTGATGACCGAGTCCAGGGAGAACACGATGTCGATGATCGCGATCTGGATGATCGTGTAGAAGAAATTGCCGCCCTTGCCCGAAGGCGCGTCGTCGCTTTCGTCTTCGCCCTCCAGCGCGTGGTACATCTCCTGGGAGCTTTTCCACAAAAGGAACAGGCCGCCGAAGAACAGGATCAGGTCGCGGCCGGAGATGCCCTGGCCGAACACCACGAACAGGTCGGCGGTCAGGCGCATGACCCAGGTGATCGACAGCAGCAGCAGGATCCGGGTGATCATGGCCAGGCCCAGGCCGAAGATGCGGGTGCGGGCCTGCATGTGCTTGGGCATGCGGCTGACCAGGATCGAAATCATGATGATGTTATCGATCCCCAGGACGATCTCCAGGGCGGTCAGGGTGAAGAAGGCAACCCAGATCTCAGGGTTGGTCAGCCATTCCATGTGTATTCCTTTGAGCGAGTGTTAAACCACGACGCCAGCATGGCGCTGGCGGCGTGGAGGTTTGATGCCGTTACAGCGTGCTGAACAGCGGGAACGTCCCCAACAGCAGCGCGGCCGCCAGTATGCACAGGCAGACCAGCACTGCCCACTTGAGCGTGAAGCGCTGGTGGTCGCCGAACTCGATCCCGGCCAGGGCCACCAGCAGGTAGGTGGACGGCACCAGCGGGCTGAGCAGGTGGACGGGCTGGCCGACGATCGAGGCACGGGCCATTTCCACCGCGGTGATGCCGTAATGGCTGGCCGCTTCGGACAGCACCGGCAGCACGCCGTAGTAGAACGCATCGTTCGACATGAAGAACGTGAACGGCATGCTCACCAGCGCCGTGATCACCGCCAGGTAAGGGCCCAGGAAATCGGGGATCACCGCCAGCAGGCTCTTGGACATGGCGTCGACCATGCCGGTGCCCGACAGGATACCGGTGAAGATGCCCGCCGCGAAGATCAGGCTGACCACTGACAGCACGCTGCCGGCGTGGGCCGCGACACGGTCCTTCTGCTGCTGCAGGCAAGGGTAGTTGACGATCATCGCGATGCTGAACGCCACCATGAACAGCACCGGCAGCGGCAGCAGGCCGGCGATCAGGGTGCACATCAGGGCCAGGGTCAGCAGGCCGTTGAACCAGATCAGCTTCGGACGGCGGGCGTCCGGGAACTGCGACACGCTGATTTCGCTGTGGTCGATCTCGTCGCCGACCAGGTGCAGCTCGCCCAGGCGCGCACGCTCACGCTTGCCGTAGAAGTAGGCGATGACCAGGATCGCCACCACGCCGGCGGCCATGGCCGGAATCATCGGCACGAAGATGTCCGACGGATCCACGTGCAGCGCACTGGCGGCACGGGCGGTCGGGCCGCCCCACGGGGTCATGTTCATCACGCCGCCGGCGAGGATGATCAGGCCGGCCATGATCCGCGGGCTCATGCCGATGCGGCTGTACAGCGGCAGCATGGCGGCCACGCAGATCATGTAGGTGGTCGCGCCGTCGCCGTCGAGGGACACGACGAGCGCCAGGACGGCGGTGCCGACCGACACCTTCAGCGGGTCGCCCTTGACCAGCTTGAGGATCTTGCGCACGGCCGGGTCGAACAGGCCGGAGTCGATCATCAGGGCGAAGTACAGGATGGCGAACATCAGCATCACGCCGGTCGGCGCAAGCTTGGTGATGCCTTCGAGCATCATCGGGCCGATCTTCGGCGCAAAGCCGCCGAACAGCGCGAACAGGATCGGGATGATGATCAAGGCGATCAGCGCGGACAGGCGCTTGGTCATGATCAGGAACATGAACGTGATGACCATGGCGAAGCCAAGGAAAGTCAGCATGGGGATACTCCAGGCGTAGCGCGGCTAGGGAATGGGCGGACCTTGGGGATCAGCGCAGAACGGGAAGCACGGAACGTACGGGCGGAGTGACAGCGAGGAGGCGGGTTGCAGAGGACATCAGAATCACCATTGTTGTTGTTAATTGGGCCGCACGGGCGAGGTTGCGCACGCATTGGCCAGCCGGTCTGGTGCCGGCAGTGGGGGCGATCCTAATCGGGGAAGCTTTCAGCCAGCTTTCGCCGGCGAAAGCTTTGGGCGAACGGCCAACCGGCCGTCGGAAGCGGCTAGAGTCAATGGATCCGGGCACGGGAGGGAAGGGTCATGAACGAACTGCACCACGGCGGCTGCCACTGCGGACACATCCGCTATCAGATCAGCGGGCCCCTGCATGACATCGCCCACTGCCATTGCTCGATCTGCCGGCGGGTCAGCGGCGGCATCGTCACCACGTGGCTGACGGCGCCGGCGGCGCAGTTCCGCTGGCTGGCCGGCACGCCGGCGCGCTATGAGTCGTCGGACACCTGCACGCGGTTCTTCTGCCCGCAGTGCGGAGCGCAGCTGGCGCTGGCGACACGGCTGAGCCCCGAGAGCATCGACGTCACCGTCGCCACCCTCGACCACCCGGAACAGGCGCCGGCCGACCGGCACATCTGGACCGACAGCCGGCTGCCGTGGCTGCACCTGGACGAGCACTTGCCGGGGGAGCCGGAAGAAACCCTCTGATCAGAAAATGGACAGGTCCAGCGGCCGCACCGCGCCCATCCAGATCGCGTGCTCGGTGTGGTCGAGCAGGTCGTCGCCGGTGTCCGGGTGCAGGAACACCACCAGCCCCTTGCGGTTGAGCGCCAGCCACGGCAGCACATCGCCCAGCAGTTCGGGGCCGAACGCCAGTTGGCAGCTCCAGTCCGGGTGCGGGCCCACCGGGCGCTCGTGCATCCGCCCCATCGTCAGGGCAAACCGTTGCGCGGCCTGTTCGCACAACGCCCGGGCCTGGCCGATCGTGCCGGCATCGTAGTAGATGTGGGCGTGATAACCCTTGATCTGTCGCATCTGCAATCCTCTGCATCGAAATTGAAAGCCGCTCACACCGCCACCGAAGGCAACGGCAGCCCGTTCAACGACTGGGCGCTGTCGGCCTGCTCGGCCATCAGCCAGTCGACGAACCGTTGAATCAGCGCCCCACGTCGCTTGCGCGGCGGCAGCACCACGTAATAGCCGAGCCGCGACAGGGTGGTCTCGGCGATGGGCCGGCACAGCAAGCCTTGGGTCAGCAAGTTATCCACAAGGTGGCGCCAGCCGATGGCCACGCCCTGGCCGCCGATGGCCGCCTGGATCAGCAGCGTGTAGTTGTCGAAGCGCAACTGCCCCGGCGCCGGCGGGGTGGTGAGGCCGAGTTCGCGGAACAGCCCGCTCCAGTCGAACCAACGGCTGCTGTTCTCGCCCCGCAGGTGCAGCAGCGGAAACTCCAGCAACGCCGTGGGCGACAGGGGCAGGGCGCGGTCCTTGAGCAGTTGCGGGCTGCACACCGGAAACACTTCTTCGCTGAACAGCCAGTGGCTTTCGCCCTGCTTGAAGCGCCCGTCGCCGAACAGCACCGCCACATCGATGTCGGTGCGCAGCATGTTGTGGCTGCGCTCGCTGGTCACCAGGCTCACGTCCACCTGCGGGTTGGCCGCGTGGAAACGGTGCAGGCGCGGCATCAGCCAGTACGCGGCGAAGGCGAAGTCGGTGGCGACCTGCAACACCTCATGCTGCTGTTGTGCGCTGATCGCGCTCAATCCTGCGTCGATATTCTGTAAACCGAGGGCAACCTGTTCGAACAGCAACGCACCGACCTCGGTCAGGCCGATGCCCCGGTAGATCCGGTCGAACAACCGCGCGCCGAGCTGTTCCTCCAGCCGCTTGATCTGCTGGCTGACGGCCGGTTGCGTGGTGCCCAGCTCCACCGCCGCAGCGGTGAAACTGCGGTGACGGGCCGCCGCCTCGAAGGCGCGCAGCAGGTCCAGCGAAAGGTCGCCAAGGGCTTCATACATAAGCAGTGCTTATCCTAGTCATTGTTCGGCGCGGGCTTTACCGAACCGGGCACGGAATCCATGCTCAATCGCAGCAATGTCGCATA
Organism: Pseudomonas ekonensis; assembly: GCF_019145435.1. NCBI lineage: Bacteria > Pseudomonadati > Pseudomonadota > Gammaproteobacteria > Pseudomonadales > Pseudomonadaceae > Pseudomonas > Pseudomonas ekonensis. The sequence continues at coordinate 85,339 of NZ_JAHSTS010000003.1, forward strand.
ACTCTCCACTATGGAATGCCGCGATCACATGAAGCGCAAGAACATTCTTTTCATCATGGCCGATCAAATGGCCGCGCCCATGCTGCCGTTCTACGGCCCGTCGCCCGTCAAGCTGCCGAACCTCAGCCGCCTCGCCGAACAGGGCGTGGTGTTCGACGCCGCCTACTGCAACAGCCCGCTGTGCGCGCCGTCGCGCTTCACCCTGGTCAGCGGTCAGTTGCCCAGCAAGATCGGCGCCTACGACAACGCCGCCGATTTCCCCGCCGACGTCCCGACCTACGCCCATTACCTGCGCCGCCTCGGCTACCGCACCGCGCTGTCGGGCAAGATGCACTTCTGCGGCCCGGACCAGTTGCACGGCTACGAAGAACGCCTGACCAGCGACATCTACCCCGCCGACTACGGCTGGGCGGTGAACTGGGACGAGCCGGGCGTGCGCCCCAGCTGGTACCACAACATGTCCTCGGTGCTGCAGGCCGGGCCGTGCGTGCGCACCAACCAGCTCGATTTCGACGAAGAAGTGGTGTTCAAGGCCCGGCAGTACCTGTACGACCATGTCCGCGAGGACGGCGACCGGCCGTTCTGCCTGACCGTGTCGATGACCCACCCGCACGACCCGTACACGATTCCCAAGGCATTCTGGGACCTGTACGACAATGCCGACATCCCGCTTCCGGCCACCCCGGAACAACATTCGCTCGATCCGCATTCCCAACGCCTGCTCAAGGTCTACGACCTGTGGGACAAGCCGCTGCCTGTGGATAAGATCCGTGACGCGCGCCGGGCCTACTTCGGTGCGTGCAGCTACATCGACGACAACGTCGGCAAACTCCTGCAGACCCTGGAGGAAACCGGGCTGGCCGACGACACCGTCATCGTGTTCTCCGGCGACCACGGCGACATGCTCGGCGAGCGCGGTCTCTGGTACAAAATGCACTGGTTCGAGATGGCCGCCCGGGTGCCGCTGCTGGTCAGCGCCCCCGGCCAATTCGGCGCCCGCCGCGTCAGCGCCGCCGTGTCCACCGCCGACCTGCTGCCGACGTTCGTCGAACTGGCCGGCGGCAGCCTGGAACCCGGGCTGCCGCTGGACGGCCGGTCACTGGTGCCGCACCTGCAAGGGCAGGGCGGGCACGACGAAGCGTTCGGCGAGTACATGGCCGAAGGCACGGTGGGCCCGCTGATGATGATCCGGCGCGGTGCCTACAAGTTTATCTACAGTGAAGACGACCCTTGCCTGCTGTTTGACGTGGACAACGACCCGCGTGAACAGGAGGAACTCAGCCATTCACCGCAACATCGCCAGTTGTTCGACGATTTTCTCGCCGAGGCGCGGGCCCGCTGGGACATCCCGGCGATCCGCCGGGACGTGCTCGCCAGCCAGCGCCGGCGGCGCTTCGTCGCCGGGGCGCTGACACTCGGCACACTCAAGAGCTGGGATCACCAGCCGCTGGTGGACGCCAGCCAGCAGTACATGCGCAACCACATCGACCTCGATGACCTGGAGCGCAAGGCCCGTTATCCACAACCCTGCCAAAACCAATAACGCAAAGGGGAAGTCCATGGTCAAGTTATCCACAATCGTGACGGTCGGCCTGCTCGCGCTGGGCAGCGCCCAGGCCTGGGCCGAGGCAAGCTGCGAAACCGTGAAGATGGCCGACCCCGGCTGGAGCGACATCGCCGCCACCAACGCCATCACCGGGTTCCTGCTGGACGGCATGGGCTACAAGCCCAAGGTCGACACCCTCGCGGTGCCGATCACCTTCGGCGGCCTGAAGGACGGCCAGGTCGATGTGTTCCTCGGCAACTGGATGCCGGCGCAGCAGGGGTTCTACGACAAGTTCGTGGCCACCGGCGACGTCACCCAACTGGCGAAGAACCTCGACGGCACCGAATTCACCCTGGCCGTGCCGGACTACGTGTGGGACGCCGGCGTGCACGACTTCGCCGACCTGAACAAGTACGCCGACAAGTTCGACAAGAAGATCTACGGCATCGGCTCCGGCGCGCCGGCCAACATTTCCTTGCAGGAGATGATCAAGAAGGACGACTTCGGCATGGGCCAGTGGAAACTGATCGAGTCCAGCGAACAGGCGATGCTCGCCGAAGTGTCGCGGGCGGTGAAGAAACAGAAGTTCGTCACCTTCCTCGGCTGGACGCCGCACCCGATGAACGTCCAACTGAAAATGCATTACCTCAAGGGCGGCGAGAAGTACTTCGGCGACACCGGCAGCGTCCACACCCTGACCCGCAAAGGCTACGCCGAGGCCTGCCCGAACGTGGGCAGGCTGCTGACCAACCTGTCGTTCACCCAGCAGATGGAGAACAGCATCATGGCCGAGGTGGTGAACAAGAAGATCAGCAACGCCGACGCGGCCAAGGCGTGGATCAAGGCCAACCCGGCGGTGCTGGAGAAATGGCTGGACGGGGTGAAGACCGTGGACGGCAAAGACGCGCTGCCTGCGGTCAGGGCCCGACTCTGAATTGCCTGGGGCGAGCGGCAAGCGGTAAGCGGTAAGCGGTAAGCGGTAAGCGGTAAGCGGTAAGCGGCAAGCCGTAAGCGGCAAGCCGTAAGCTGCAAGCCGTAAGCTGCAAGCCGTAAGCCACCTGTGAGGGTGTGTGCCTGATACCCTTGCGCAAAATTCCATCCGAGAGGATCCATGGCCCTCCCCAGCCGCCGTTCACTGCTGCCCTTCCTGACCTGGCTGCCCCGGCAAACCCGCGCCAGCGTCGGACGCGACCTGATCGTCGGCCTCAGCGGCGCGATCCTCGCGCTGCCCCAGTCGGTCGCCTACGCCCTGATCGCCGGCCTGCCGCCGGAGTACGGGCTGTATGCGGCAATCGTTCCGGTGCTGATCGCCTGCCTGTGGGGCTCGTCCTGGCACCTGATCTGCGGGCCGACGGCGGCGATCTCGATCGTGCTGTACGCCAGCGTCAGCCCGTTGGCCGTCCCCGCCTCGCAGGACTACGTCACCCTGATCCTGCTGCTGACCTTCCTGGCCGGGATCTTCCAGTGGCTGCTCGGCCTGCTGCGCTTCGGCGCCCTGGTGAACTTCGTGTCGCACTCGGTGGTGCTCGGCTTCACCCTCGGTGCGGCGGTGGTGATCGCCGTCGGCCAGTTGCCGAACCTGCTGGGCCTGGACCTGCCCGCCAAGGCCACGGCGCTGGCGAGCCTGACCGACCTGCTGGGCCACCTGGGGGCTGTGGATAAGCCGTCGCTGGCCCTGGGCCTCGCCACGGTGGCGGTGGGCGCCGTGCTCAAGCGCCTGCTGCCGCGCTGGCCGACCCTGTTGATCACCCTGGCGCTGGGCAGCCTGCTGGTGTGGCTGTGGCCGGCGATGCTCGGCCATGTGCGGCTGGTCAGCGCGTTCACCGGCAGCCTGCCGCCGTTCAGTGCGCTGCCGCTGGATCTGGACCTGGTCCTGCGCCTGCTGCCCAGTGCGGTGGCGGTGGGCATGCTCGGGCTGGTCACCAGCCTGTCGATCGCCCGGTCCATCGCCGCCCGTTCGCAGCAGTTGCTCGACGCCAACCAGGAAGTCCGCGCCCAGGGGCTGTCGAACATCGTCGGCGCGTTCTTTTCCGGTTCGCTGTCCGCCGGGTCGTTCACCCGCTCCGGGCTGAGCTACGAGGCCGGCGCCTGCTCGCCGCTGGCCGGGGTGTTTTCGGCGGTGTGGGTGGCGCTGTTCGCACTGTTCGGCGCCGCGCTGATCGCGCACATTCCGATTCCGGCCATGGCCGGCAGCATCCTGCTGATCGCCTGGGGGCTGGTGGACCATCGCGGCATCCGCGCCTTGCTGCGGGTCAGCCGCGCCGAGTTCGCGGTGATGGCCCTGACCTGCGCCGCCACGCTGCTGCTGGAGCTGCAGACGGCGATCTACGCCGGGGTGCTGGCGTCGCTGTTCTTCTACCTCAAGCGCACCTCGCAGCCGCGGGTGCAGCATTGGCGCGACGGCGAGGACGATGTGCTGCGGGTCGGCGGCTCGATCTTCTTCGGCGCCAGCCACTACCTGCAGGTGCGCCTGCAACGCCTGCACGGCGCCCGGGTGGTGATCGAGGCGCAGCAGATCAACTTCATCGATTACTCAGGGGTGGAGATGCTGCACCAGGAGGCCCGGCGCCTGCTGAGCCAGGACCGTTGCCTGACGTTGCGCCGGGCGCGGCCGCAGGTGGTCGAGGAACTGCTCAAACTGGAAGGGCCGCAGAAGTGCCCGATCCGCTTCGAGGACTGACCCGCCCCTGTGGGGTCATTGCGCCAATTGGCGGCGCAGTTCGGCCAGCACCGGCGCGGTGTCGGGGCGCACCCCGCGCCACAGGAAAAACGCTTCCGCCGCCTGCTCGGCGAGCATCCCCAGCCCGTCCATCACCACCCCGGCGCCGTGTTCGTTGGCCCAGCGGCAGAACGCGGTGGGTTCCTTGCCGTACATCATGTCGTAGCACAGGGTCTTGCCCGGCTCGATCAGGCTCGGGGCGATCGGCGGCACATCGCCGGTGAGGCTGGCCGAGGTGGCGTTGATGATCACGTCCACCGGCTCCTGCAGCCAGTCGAAACCGCTGGCCGACACCGGCCCCAGGTCGCAGAACAGTTCAGCCAGCAGCTCGGCCTTGTCCACCGTGCGGTTGGCGATGATCACCGACGCCGGCTGCTCGGCCAGCAACGGCTCCAGCGCGCCACGCACCGCGCCGCCGGCCCCCAGCAGCAGGATGCGTTTGCCGGTCAGGCTGAAACCGGCGTTGACCGTCAGGTCGCGCACCAGTCCGGCGCCGTCGGTGTTGTCGCCGAGCAGGCTGCCGTCGGCCTGCCGGCTCAGGGTGTTCACCGCGCCGGCCCGTTGCGCGCGGGCTGTCAGGCTGTCGGCCAGGCGATAGGCCTCCTCCTTGAACGGCACGGTCACGTTGGCGCCGCGCCCCTCCCGGAAAAACGCCGTGGCGCAGTCGCTGAAGCCGTCCAGCGGCGCCAGCAGGGTGCTGTAGTCGAGCTGCTGGCCGGTCTGCCCGGCGAACAGGCTGTGGATCATCGGCGACTTGCTGTGGCCGATCGGGTTGCCGAAAACGACGTAACGGTCCATCGACACTCCTCAGGCCTGGGCCAGCCAGTCGCGGTCTTGCAGGAAATAGTCGGTCAGGCGCGCCTCTTCGCTGCCGGGCTCGGCTTTCCAGTCGTAGGCCCAGCGCACCTGCGGCGGCAGGGACATCAGGATCGACTCGGTGCGCCCGCCCGATTGCAGGCCGAACAGGGTGCCGCGGTCGTAGACCAGGTTGAATTCGACGTAGCGCCCGCGGCGGAACTCCTGGAACTCGCGCTGCTTGGCGGTGAACGCCTCGTGCTTGCGGCGCTGGACGATCGGCAGGTAGGCGTCGATGTAGGCATCGCCGATGGCGCGCATGAAGGCGAAGCTGGTGTCGAAGTCCCACTCGTTCAGGTCATCGAAGAACAGGCCGCCGATACCGCGCGGTTCGTGGCGGTGCTTGATGTGGAAGTAGGTGTCGCACCAGGCCTTGTAGCGCGGGTAGACGTCCGGGCCGAACGGCGCACAGGCCTGCGCGGCGATGCGGTGCCAGTGCACGCAGTCTTCTTCGTTGCCGTAGTACGGGGTCAGGTCGAAGCCGCCGCCGAACCACCAGACCGGCTCCTCGCCTTCCTTTTCGGCGATGAAGAAGCGCACGTTGGCGTGGGACGTCGGCACGTGCGGGTTGTGCGGATGGATCACCAGCGACACGCCAAGGGCCTCGAAGCCGCGTCCGGCCAGCTCCGGCCGGTGGGCGCTGGCCGACGGCGGCAGGCCGCTGCCGAAGACGTGGGAAAAGTTGACGCCGCCCTTTTCGATCACCGCGCCGTTCTCGATCACCCGGGTGCGACCGCCGCCGCCGGCCGGACGGGACCAGGCGTCTTCGACGAAGCGCGTGCCGCCGTCTTCGGTTTCCAGCGCGGCGCAGATGCGGTCTTGCAGGTCGAGCAGATACGCCTTTACGGCGTCGGTGCGGGTCGTCATGGCATCACCTTGGATCGGGCAAAACTGTGCGCGGCCCCCGCAAACAAGGGGCGCCGCGCAAATGGGCGCACAGCATACCATCGCAGGCGAACCTGCCGCAGTTGACGAAGATCAAGCTTGGGGGTTCGATAGCAGGCTTCCCGAATGTCTCAAGGAGCAGGCAGATGGCCAAGCGTATCCAGTTCCGCGCCCACGGCGGCCCCGACGTGCTCGAGTACGTCGACCACTCGCCCGTCGAGCCCGGCCCGCAGCAGGTCCGCGTGAGCAACAAGGCCATCGGCCTGAACTTCATCGACACCTACTACCGCAGCGGCCTGTATTCGCCGCCGTCCCTGCCGTCGGGGCTCGGCGCCGAGGGCGCCGGCATCGTCGAGGCGGTGGGCAGCGCGGTGACCCGGTTCAAGGTCGGCGACCGCGTGGCCTACGGCAGCGGCCCGCTGGGCGCCTACAGCGACGTGCATGTCCTGCCCGAAGCCAACCTGGTGCACCTGCCGGACGCCATCGGTTTCGAGACCGCCGCCGGCGTGATGCTCAAGGGCCTCACCGTGCAGTACCTGCTGCGCCAGACCTACGAGCTCAAGGGCGGCGAAACCATTCTGTTCCACGCCGCGGCCGGCGGCGTCGGCCTGCTCGCCTGCCAGTGGGCCAAAGCCCTGGGCGTGAAACTGATCGGCACCGTCAGTTCGAAAGAAAAGGCTGAACTGGCCAAGGCCAACGGCGCCTGGGCGACCATCGACTACAGCCACGAAAACGTCGCGCAACGGGTGCTGGAGCTGACCGACGGCAAGAAGGTCCCGGTGGTGTACGACGGCGTCGGCAAGGACACCTGGCCGGCCTCGCTGGACAGCGTGGCCCCGCGGGGGCTGGTGGTGAGCTTCGGCAATGCGTCCGGCGCGGTGGAAGGGGTCAACCTGGGGATCCTCGCGGCCAAAGGCTCGCTGTACGTGACCCGCCCGACCCTGGCGACCTACGCCAACAACGCCGAGAGCCTGCAGCGCATGGCCGACGAGCTGTTCGGGATGATCGCCGCCGGCAAGCTCAAGGTGGAGATAGGCCAACGCTATCCGCTGGCGGACGCCGCCAAGGCGCAGGCCGAACTGTCGGCGCGGCGCACCACCGGCTCGACCATCCTGTTGCCCTGAAGCCAACCCGCCGGCGATGGCGGCGCACCCGGTCTCAGGCCGGGCGCACCACGTTGCCGGTCGCCAGGTCGCGGATCAGGCTCGGGTTCTTGCGCCCGCCGAGCATGCCGCCCAGCACCAGGTCGACCTGGCCGCGGAAGTACTGCTCGACCCGCAGCCGCGTGCGCGCCGCCGGACGCCCCTGGGGGTTGGCCGACGTCGACACCAGCGGCCCCACCAACGCGCACAGGTCGCGCACCTGCGGGTGATCGCTGACCCGCAGCGCCACGGTGTCATGCACGCCGGTGATCCACTCGGGCAGCAGGTTCTGGTGCGGCACCAGCCAGGTGTTCGGCCCGGGCCAGGTGGCGGCCATGCGGTCGATCCATTCCTGCGGGAAGTCTTCGAACAGGAAGTCGAACTGACGGATGTTGTCGGCGACCAGGATCAGCCCCTTGTCCGCCGAGCGGTTCTTGATCGCCAGCAGCCGATCCACCGCCTCTTCGTTCCACGGGTCGCACCCCAGCCCCCAGACGGCTTCGGTTGGGTAGGCAATCACCGCCCCGGCGCGAATCTCTCGTGCGGCTTGCTGCATACGCCAACTGTTGACCATGAAACACTCTCCGCAAACAAGTTTCGCGCAGTTTACCGATCTTCCCCGCAAAACCCAGCCTCCCGAACGTCAGCTCACCCGCGCCAGCCAGCGGCCGCTTTCGCACACGGCGTGGCCGTCCATTTCCAGCTCGGTCAGCGCCGCCAGCACTTTGGGCAGGGCCCAGCCGCTGCTTTGGGCCAGGGCTTCGCTGGTGTGCGGCGCGGCATGCAGCAGCCGCAGCAACGGGTGATCGACCGGCGACGGGGCTGTGGATAACGGCACGCGCTGCCAGCCGCGCAAGGCTTCGAGGATGTGCTCGATGGTCTCCACCAGTGCCGCGCCGTCGCGGATCAGCTGATGACAGCCCCGGGCGCCGGGGTGATGGATCGAGCCGGGTATCGCGAAGACCTCGCGCCCCTGTTCCGCCGCCAGCCGGGCGGTGATCAGCGAACCGCTGGCCACGCTGGCCTCGACCACCAGCACACCCAGCGACAGGCCGCTGATGATCCGGTTGCGCCGGGGAAAGTTGCCGGCGACGGGGCCGGTGTCCAACGGAAACTCCGACACCACCGCGCTGCCGGAGGCGATCATCGCGTCGGCCAGCCGTCGGTTGCGCTGTGGATAAAAATTTTCCAGCCCCGTGCCCAACACGCCGACGGTGCGTCCGCCGACATCCACGGCGGCCTGGTGCGCCGCCGCGTCGATGCCCAGCGCCAACCCGCTGGTGATGACGAAACCGGCCCCGGCCAGGCTGCGCGAGAACGCAGCGGCGCTGTCCGTTCCAGGGCGCGACGCCCGGCGGCTGCCGACCATCGCCAGTTGCGGCTTCTCCAGGATCTGCGGGTCGCCGGCCACGAACAGCAGCGGCGGCGGATCGGCAATCTGCGCCAGCAGCGCCGGGTAATCGGGCTGGCCCCACATCAGCACATGCCGGTCCGGCCGCTCTAGCCAGCGCAATGCGTGGCTGGCGCCGTCGCGCACCTGCGGGCAGCGCCGGGCCTCGGCGCAGGTCGCCGGCAACCCCAGCGCCCGCCAGGCGCTGGCCGGTGCGCTGATGGCCTTGGACGCCGAGCCGAAGGCTTCGAGCAGTTTGGCGAAACGTTTGGGACCTATGTCCGGCAATCGGTGGAGGCGCAAACGCGCCTCCAGTTCCGCCGGAGAAACCGGCGTACAGGCAGACAGTTGCATGGATCATCCTTGACCGTCGGGCGTCCCGAACCGTTCGGGACAAGTTGTGGATAACTCTGTTGGTAACTTGTGAAGCCAACTAAGGGTTGCGCACCTTGTCCAGCACCGCCAGCGAGCGCGTGGCGTTCAGCACCAGGCCGTAACTGAGCTTGTCGTAGGTGCGGAACACCATCAGCAGGCCGGCGCGCTCGTCCGGGATCTTCAGCGGCTGGCCGGTGATCCGGTCGCGCACGGTTTCCCCGGTCTTCATCACCGCCAGCACGTTGCCTTCGGCCAGGCCGTCGCGCTTGCCCTTGTTCAGGGTCACCACGTCCATGGCGCCGATCTGGGTGACGCCCCGCGGCACGTCGATGATCAGGCCGTTGATGTCGGTCTGCGGCGCGCTGGGCATGAAGGTCGAGTTGATCGAACGCTCCTCGCCGCTGAACAGGCGGTCGCCCAGGCGCACTTCCTGGGTGGTGCGCTGCAGGGCGAGGGTGGCCACGTCGCCTTCGGTGGCGATGATCTCGCCGCCGCCGACGTCATCGGCGTTGATCCCCAGGAATTCCTTGCTCTGCGGGTCGGTGTAGACCTTGCCCTGGCGGAAGATCCCGTACACAGGCCGGCTCATGTCGAAGCGGCCGCGGGCGAAGATCCGGTCGCCGGTGCCGCTGAGCACCCGTTCGGCATCGCCGGCGACGATGTACGGCGCCTTGTCGAAATCCTCGACCTTGTCGACGATCCGGTTGCTGAGCAGGAAGCTGTTGATGGACTTGAGCGGAATGCTCGGGATGGCCTCGGCCACCGGGCTGCTGCGCACCCGCGGCGACAGCTTGATGGTGCCGCGCGAGGCGCCGCGGTTGAGGGTCAGGCGCGGCTGGCCGTCGACGTAGTCGAGCGTCAGCGTGTCGCCCGGGTAGATCAGGTTGGGGTTTTCGATCTGCGGGTTGGCGTGCCACAGCTGCGGCCATTGCCAGGGCTCGCGCAGGTATTTGCCGGAGATGTCCCAGAGGGTGTCCCCCGAAACCACCGTGTATTGCCGTGGAAAACCTTCCTTGAGCTGCACTTGCCCGTGCGCGACGCCGGCCGAGGCCAGAAGCAGCAGGGCGAACAGTGTTTTCCTCATGCGGTGAATCCCTTTATCATGTGCTTTCGCGTGAATCGTCAGAGCCCCCGTGGCTCGCCCCGGCCTGCACTGCAAAAGCCAGGGGCTACGCTTCACAACGGTAGCCTGCATCCTCGGACCCGCCAGGCCATCGACCCGACTTTACCTCACACGTGCAGCAATCAAGCCTATGGCCATTTTGAACATCCTCGAATTTCCGGACCCGCGCCTTCGCACTATCGCCAAACCCGTGGCCGTAGTGGACGACGAAGTGCGTCAACTGGTCGATGACATGTTTGAAACAATGTATGAAGCGCCGGGCATCGGCCTCGCCGCGACCCAGGTCAACGTGCACAAGCGTATCGTCGTGATGGACCTTTCCGAAGACCGCACCGAGCCCCGGGTGTTCATCAACCCCGAGTTCGAACCGCTGACCGACGAGATGGAGCAGTACCAGGAAGGCTGCCTGTCGGTGCCGGGCTTCTACGAGAACGTCGACCGACCGCAGAAAGTGAAGATCAAGGCCCTGGACCGCGACGGCCAGCCTTACGAACTGATCGCCGAAGGCCTGCTCGCGGTGTGCATCCAGCACGAATGCGACCACCTCAACGGCAAGCTGTTCGTCGATTACCTGTCCACGCTCAAACGCGACCGCATCAAGAAGAAACTGGAAAAGCTCCACCGCCAGAACGCTTGATGCCCTCCTTCAAAGGCTTGCTGCGGCAAGCCTTTTTCTTTTTCAAGACGCTTTGCACTTAGAGAACCCTGAATGACTGAGCCACTGCGCATCGTTTTTGCCGGCACCCCGGAATTCGCCGCCGAACACCTCAAGGCCCTGCTCGACAGCCCTTACGAGATCGTGGCGGTCTACACCCAACCGGACCGGCCGGCCGGCCGCGGGCAAAAACTGATGCCGAGCCCGGTCAAGCAACTGGCTGTGGATAACCATATCCCGGTGCTGCAGCCGCCGACGCTGCGCAATGCCGACGCCCAGGCCGAACTGGCCGCGCTCAAGCCTGACCTGATGGTGGTGGTGGCCTACGGCCTGATCCTGCCGCAGGCGGTGCTGGACATCCCGCGCCTGGGCTGCATCAACAGCCATGCCTCCCTGCTGCCGCGCTGGCGCGGTGCGGCGCCGATCCAGCGCGCCGTGGAAGCGGGCGACGCCGAAAGCGGCGTGACCGTGATGCGCATGGAGGCCGGCCTGGACACCGGCCCGATGCTGCTGAAGGTCATCACCCCGATCGGCGCCGACGACACCGGCGGCAGCCTGCACGACCGCCTCGCCGAGATGGGCCCGCCGGCCGTGGTGCAGGCGATCGCCGGCCTCGCCGCCGGGACGCTGGAAGGCGAAGTGCAGGACGACGGCCTCGCCACCTACGCCCATAAGCTGAACAAGGACGAGGCGCGCATCGACTGGCGCCGTCCGGCCATCGAACTGGAGCGCCTGGTGCGCGCCTTCAACCCGTGGCCGATCACCCACAGCACCCTCGACGGCGAAGCGCTGAAAGTGCTGGCGGCCACCCTGGCCGACGGCAAGGGCGCCCCCGGCACCATCCTCAGCGCCAGCAAGGACGGTCTGGTCGTCGCCTGCGGCGACCAGGCGCTGTGCCTGACCCGCCTGCAACTGCCCGGCGGCAAGGCGCTGAACTTCAGCGACCTGTTCAACAGCCGCCGCGAGAAATTCGCCGTCGGCACCGTCCTCGGCGAAACGGCGGACGCCCCATGAACCCACGTCTGGCCGCCGCCAAGGCCTTGGCCGCCGTCCTCAGCGGCAAAGCCTCGCTCAACAGCTCCCTGCCCACGCAACTGGACAAGGTCGAGGACCGCGACCGCGGCTTCACCCAGGACCTGGCGTTCGGCACCGCCCGCTGGCAGCCGCGGCTGTCGGCCCTGGCGGAAAAACTGCTGCAGAAGCCGTTCAAGGCCGCCGACGCGGACGTCGAGGCCTTGATGCTGGTGGGCCTCTACCAACTGCTCTACACCCGGGTGCCGGCCCATGCGGCCATCGGCGAAACCGTCGGCTGCGCCGACAAGCTCAAGAAGCCCTGGGCCAAAGGCCTGCTCAACGCCGTGCTGCGCCGGGCGCAACGGGAAAGCGAAGCGCTGTTCGCCGAACTGGCCCGGGATCCGGTGGTACGCACCGCCCACCCGCGCTGGCTGCAGAAATCCCTGAAGGCCTTCTGGCCCGAGCAGTGGGAAGCGATCTGCGAGGCCAACAACGCACACCCGCCGATGATCCTGCGGGTCAACCGCCGCCACCACAGCCGCGACGCCTACCTCGCGCTGCTGACCGGCGCCGGGATCGCCGCGCAGCCGTGCACTTTCAGCCGCGACGGCATCGTGCTTGAGGCCGCCGCCGACGTACGCAGCCTGCCGGGTTTTGCCGAGGGCTGGATCAGCGTCCAGGACGAAGCCGCGCAACTGGCCGCCGACCTGCTGGACCTGGCGCCGGGCCAACGGGTGCTGGACGCCTGCTGCGCCCCCGGCGGCAAGACCTGCCACATCCTCGAAGCCGAACCGGCGCTGGCCGGCGTGGTGGCGGTGGACCTGGAAGCCAAGCGGCTGGTGCGGGTCCGGGAAAACCTCGACCGCCTCGGCCTCAGCGCCGAGCTGATCGCCGCCGACGGCCGCGACACCGCCGCCTGGTGGGACGGCAAGCCGTTCCAGCGGATCCTGCTCGACGCGCCGTGCTCGGCCACCGGCGTGATCCGCCGCCATCCGGACATCAAGCTCACCCGCCAGGCCGACGACATCGCCGCCCTCGCGCAACTGCAGGGCGAGCTGCTCGACACAATGTGGAAAACCCTCGAGGTGGGCGGCATCCTGCTCTACGCCACTTGCTCGACCTTGCCCACCGAGAACACCGAGGTCATCGCCGCGTTCCTTGAGCGCACCCCCGGCGCCCGGGAGCTGGACCTGGCCACGGCGGCCGGCGTCAAGCAGCCCCACGGCCGCCAGCTACTGGCCCAACAGGGCGGGCACGACGGGTTCTACTACGCCAAGCTGATCAAGATCGCTGCCGCGCGCGGCTAAACGGATTCAACGGAGTGACTGGATGAAGATCATCATCCTCGGCGCGGGGCAGGTCGGCGGCACGCTGGCCGAACACCTGGCCAGCGAAGCCAACGACATCACCGTGGTCGACACCGACGGCGAACGCCTGCGCGACCTCGGCGACCGCCTCGACATCCGCACCGTGCAGGGCCGCGGCTCGCTGCCCACCGTGCTGCGCCAGGCCGGCGCGGACGACGCCGACATGCTGGTGGCGGTGACCAACAGCGACGAAACCAACATGGTCGCCTGCCAGGTCGCCCACACCCTGTTCCATACCCCGACCAAGATCGCCCGGGTGCGCGAGGCCGCCTACCTGACCCGCGAAGAGCAGCTGTTCCAGAACGAAGCGATTCCGGTGGACGTGCTGATCAGCCCCGAGCAGGTGGTCACCAACTACATCAAGCGCCTGATCCAGCACCCGGGCGCGCTGCAAGTGATCGACTTCGCCGAAGGCCAGGCCCAACTGGTGGCGGTGCGCGCCTACTACGGCGGGCCATTGGTGGGCCAGCAGCTGCGCCAGCTGCGCGAGCACATGCCGAACGTCGAGACCCGGGTCGCCGCGATCTTCCGCCGCGACCGGCCGATCCTGCCCCAGGGCGACACGGTGATCGAGGCCGACGACGAAGTCTTCTTCATCGCCGCCCGGGAGAACATCCGCGCGGTGATGAGCGAAATGCGCCGCCTCGACGAAACCTACAAGCGCATCGTCATCGCCGGCGGCGGGCAGATCGGCGAACGGCTGGCCGAGGCCATCGAAAGCCGCTATCAGGTGAAGATCATCGAGATGAACCCGGCGCGCTGCCGCTACCTCTCCGACACCCTCGACAGCACCGTGGTGCTGCAGGGCAGCGCCTCGGACCGCGACCTGCTGCTGGAAGAGAACATCGCCGACGCCGACATCTTCCTGGCCCTGACCAACGACGACGAGGCCAACATCATGTCGTCGCTGCTGGCCAAGCGCCTCGGGGCGAAGAAGGTGATGACGATCATCAACAACCCGGCCTATGTCGACCTGATCCAGGGCGGCGACATCGACATCGCCATCAGCCCGCAGCTGGCGACCATCGGCACCCTGCTGGCCCACGTGCGCCGCGGCGACATCGTCAGCGTGCACTCGCTGCGCCGGGGCGCGGCGGAGGCCATCGAGGCGGTGGCCCACGGCGACGCGAAGTCGAGCAAGGTCATCGGCAAGGCCATCGAACACATCGCCCTGCCGCCGGGCACCACCATCGGCGCGATCATCCGCGACGAAGAAGTGATCATCGCCCACGACGACACGGTGATTCAGGCCGGCGACCATGTGATCCTGTTCCTGGTGGACAAGAAGCACATCCGCGATGTGGAGAAGCTGTTCCATGTGGGGTTGAGCTTCTTCTGAGGCTGGTGGTGCCTGTTCCGGCCCCTGTGGGAGCAGCGATCTGTCTGAGCCCGACCGACAACTGACACAACCGGCAAAGGAGTCCAGCGATGATCGAATCCCTGGAAAAAATGCTCGCCAAGGGTGTGGATAACGCACTGCTGCGCTTCGGCCTGGGCAAGGGTTACCTGGATCTGGGGGAGAACGCCAAGGCGGCTGAGCATCTGCAGCGCTGCGTGGCGTTCGATCCGAAGTATTCGGCGGCGTGGAAGCTGCTGGGCAAGGCGCAGCTCGCGTCGGGCGAGCCCGCCGCCGCACGCCAGGCGTGGGAGCAGGGCCTGGAGGCCGCCCGCGCCCACGGCGACAAGCAGGCGGAAAAGGAAATGACGGTGTTCCTCAAGAAGCTCGACCGCCAGCCCCGCTGACCCTGCGACGCTACAGGTAACGGAGGCCGATGCCTTCGGCGTCCACCGTCACCACTTCCATCCGCACCCGCGGCGCGCCTGTGGGCAAGTCCTGGACCTGGCCGTACACCACCGCGCCCTTGGGCAACGACGCCAGGCGCGGATGCTCGACGTACACCCCGGTCGTGGACAGGTTGCGGGTCTGGCCCAGGCATTCGCCGAAGCTCTCGTGAGTGATCTTGATGCGAAACGATTTGCGGTGTTCGGACATCTGCTGCGCCCTTGAATGAACGATTGTGGATAACCTTCCCCGGGAAGGTTATCCACAGATCATGCCAATCGACTCAATACCAGCGGGCCTCGCCCGGCGGACGTTTCTTGAAGCGTTTCATGCTCCACATGTACTGGCTCGGGTAGGCCGCGACGTAACGCTCGACCACCTGACTCATCGCGGCGCAGGACACCTCGGTGTCGGTGCTGTACATGGCTTCGGGCGCGGCTTCGAGGATCACCTTGTAGCCGGAGCCGTCGGGCAGCCGCAAGGCGTGCAGGAACACGCCGACCGCCTTGCCGCCGGCCAGCATGTTCGGCACGAACTTGCTGGTCAGGGCCTGGGTGGCGAAGAACGGCACGAAGATCCCGGCGGATTCGGCCGGTTCCGGGTCGGCGGGGATGCCCACCGCACCGCCTTTGCGCACTTCCTTGATGACGCTGAGGATGCCTTCCTTGGTGGAGGCGGCGACGCGGTTGCCCAGTTGCACCCGCTGCTTGCGCAGCAGTTCGTCCACCGCCTTCAGCTTCGGCGGGCGGTAGAAGATGATCGGTTTGCACTGGCTGCAGTAGAAGTGGTTGAGCACTTCCCAGTTGCCCAGGTGGCTGGTGATGCCGACCACGCCCTTGCCGGACGCCAGGGCGTCCTTGAGGATGTCCAGGCCTTCGACTTCGCGCACCAGCTCGATGGAGCGCCGCGCCGGCCAGATCCAGGCGCAGGCGCTTTCGGTCAGGGACTTGCCGATGTCCTTCAGGCTCTGGCCGACCAGGCGCTCGCGCTCGGCCGGATCCATCGCGGGGAAACACTTGGCCAGGTTGATCCGCACCACGTCGCGGGAACGGTTGGGGGTTTTCCACATGATCCAGCCGATCGCCGAACCCACGGCCTGCACGGCCCGCCACGGAAGCAGGGCAAACAGCCGCAGAGCGCCTACCAGCAAGGCGCCTTTAAACTTATCCACAGGTCACTCCTGATCTTGTGCTGTGCGCGAGGCGGCCATTCTAACCGGCGTTGACGAGCTGCGCGTAGCGGTCGCAGTCCCGGGTGTGATCCATGACCATGCCCGAGGCCTGCATCAGCGCGTAGCAGATGGTCGGGCCGACGAAGGTGAAGCCGGCCTTCTTCAGGCCTTTGCTCATGGCTTCGGCCTGCGGGGTGATGGCCGGGACCTCGCTGCGGTCCTTGAAATGGTTGACCACCGGCTCGTTGCCGACGAACGACCAGAGGAACCCTGCCGGATCCTCCAGCGCCAGCCAGGCCCGGGCGTTGCGCCGGGCGGCCTCGAGCTTGAGGCGGTTGCGGATGATGCCCGGATCGAGCATCAGTTCGGCGATGTACGCGTCGCTCATCTGCGCCACCCGCTGCGCGTCGAAGCCGAACAGCACCTGGCGGTAGCGCTCGCGCTTGCGCAGCACGGTGATCCACGACAGCCCGGCCTGGAACCCTTCGAGCAAAAGCAACTCGAACAATCCCTGCGCCTCGCGCAGCGGCGTTCCCCACTCCTGATCGTGATAAGCCATGTACAGCGGATCTTCGGTGCACCAAAAGCAGCGTGGCATAAGGCTCCAGGGGGTGGTGGCGCGACTGAATCGGGTATACTCCCGCTCTTTAAATCGCAGCCCAAGAAACAGGTGAATTTCGTGAGCCAGCCTACGCCAGCCGTGCGTACCTTCCAAGACTTGATCCTCGCGCTCCAGCAGTACTGGGCCGAGCAAGGTTGTGTGGTACTTCAGCCCTACGATATGGAAGTAGGCGCCGGCACTTTCCACACCGCTACATTCCTGCGCGCCATCGGTCCGGAAACCTGGAACGCCGCCTACGTGCAGCCAAGCCGCCGTCCGACTGACGGCCGCTACGGCGAAAACCCGAACCGCCTGCAGCACTACTACCAGTTCCAGGTGGTGCTGAAGCCGAACCCGGAAAACTTCCAGGAGCTGTACCTGGGCTCCCTCAAGCACGTGGGCCTCGACCCGCTGGTGCACGACATCCGTTTCGTCGAAGACAACTGGGAATCGCCGACCCTCGGCGCCTGGGGCCTGGGCTGGGAAGTCTGGCTCAACGGCATGGAAGTGACCCAGTTCACCTACTTCCAGCAGGCGGGCGGCATCGAGTGCTACCCGGTGACCGGCGAAATCACCTACGGCCTTGAGCGCCTGGCCATGTACCTGCAGGGCGTGGACTCGGTCTACGACCTGGTCTGGGCCGACGGCCCGTTCGGCAAGGTGACCTACGGCGACGTGTTCCACCAGAACGAAGTGGAGCAGTCCACCTACAACTTCGAGCACGCCAACGTCGACAAGCTGTTCGAACTGTTCGACTTCTACGAAAGCGAAGCCAAGCGCCTGATCGAACTCGACCAGCCGCTGCCGCTGCCGAGCTACGAAATGGTGCTGAAGGCCTCGCACACCTTCAACCTGCTGGATGCGCGCCGGGCGATCTCGGTGACCGCGCGTCAGCAATACATCCTGCGCGTGCGCACCCTGGCGCGTTCCGTCGCCCAAGCCTACCTGCTGGCCCGCGCCAAGCTGGGCTTCCCGATGGCGACCCCGGACCTGCGTGACGAAGTACTGGCCAAGCTGGAGGCTGCACAATGAGTGCTCAAGATTTTCTGGTTGAACTGGGCACCGAAGAACTGCCACCCAAAGCCCTGAACACCCTGGCCGAAGCGTTTCTGGCCGGCATCGAGAAAGGCCTGCAGGCCGCCGGCCTGAACTACCGGGGCAAGGCCGTCTACGCCGCGCCGCGCCGTCTGGCGGTGCTGATCACCGCGCTGGACACCCAGCAGCCGGACCGCAGCATCAACCTCGACGGCCCGCCGCGCCAGGCTGCGTTCGATGCCGAAGGCAATCCGACCCAGGCCGCCCTGGGCTTCGCCAAGAAGTGTGGCGTCGAGCTGAGCGAAATCGACCAGAGCGGTCCGAAACTGCGCTACAGCCAGAACATCGCCGGCAAGCCGACCGCCAGCCTGCTGCCGACCATCGTCGAAGACTCGCTGAACGACCTGCCGATCCCCAAACGCATGCGTTGGGCTGCGCGCAAGGAAGAGTTCGTGCGTCCGACCCAATGGCTGGTGATGCTGCTCGGCGACCAGGTCATCGACTGCACCATCCTTGCCCAGAAGGCCGGCCGCGAGTCCCGCGGCCACCGTTTCCACCACCCGGAAAACGTGCGCATCGGTTCGCCGTCGAGCTACCTGGCCGACCTGCGCGCCGCGTATGTGCTGGCCGACGCCAACGAACGCCGCGAGATCATCAGCAAGCGCACCGAAGAGCTGGCCACCCGCCAGGAAGGCACCGCGATCGTGCCGCCGGCGCTGCTCGACGAAGTGACTGCGCTGGTCGAATGGCCGGTGCCGCTGGTGTGCTCGTTCGAGGAGCGTTTCCTCGACGTGCCGCAAGAGGCCCTGATCACCACCATGCAGGACAACCAGAAGTACTTCTGCCTGCTGGACGCCGACGGCAAGCTGCTGCCGCGCTTCATCACCGTGGCCAACATCGAGAGCACCGATGCGCAGCAGATCATCGCCGGCAACGAGAAAGTGGTTCGCCCGCGCCTGACCGACGCCGAGTTCTTCTTCAAGCAGGACAAGAAGCAGAAACTCGAAGCGTTCAACGACCGTCTGCAGAACGTGGTCTTCCAGGAAAAGCTCGGCAGCGTCTACGACAAGGCCGAACGCGTTTCCAGGCTGGCGGCCTACATCGCTGCGCGCATCGGCGGCAACGCTTCGTGGGCGGCCCGCGCAGGCTTGCTGTCCAAGTGCGACCTGGCCACCGAAATGGTCGGCGAGTTCCCGGAAATGCAAGGCGTGGCCGGCTACTACTACGCCCTCAATGACGGCGAGCCGGAAGACGTCGCCCTGGCGCTGAACGAGCAGTACATGCCGCGCGGCGCCGGCGCCGAACTGCCGGCCACCCTGACCGGTGCGGCCGTGGCCATCGCCGACAAGCTCGACACCCTGGTCGGCATCTTCGGCATCGGCATGCTGCCGACCGGCAGCAAGGACCCGTATGCCCTGCGCCGTGCGGCCTTGGGCGTGCTGCGGATCCTGATCGAGAAGCAGCTGGACCTGGACCTGAACGACGCCGTGGCCTTCGCGGTGAACGGCTTCGGCGCCAAGGTCAAGGCCGCCGGCCTGGCCGACGCGGTGCTGGAGTTCATCTTCGACCGTCTGCGTGCCCGCTACGAAGACGAAGGCGTGGATGTCGCCACCTACCTGTCGGTGCGTGCCCTGAAGCCGGGTTCGGCGCTGGACTTCGACCAGCGCGTGCAAGCGGTGCAGTCGTTCCGCAAGCTGCCGGAAGCGGCGGCGCTGGCGGCGGTGAACAAGCGCGTGTCGAACCTGCTGGGCAAGGTGGAAGGCTCGGTGCCGACCGTGGTCGAGGCCAAGTACTTCGACAACGCCAACGAGTTCTCCCTGTACTCCGCCATTCAGCAGGCCGACCAGGCCGTGCAGCCGATGGCCGCTGCGCGCCAGTACAGCGAATCGCTGGCGCGACTGGCCGCCCTGCGCGAACCGGTGGACGCGTTCTTCGAAGCCGTGATGGTCAATGCCGACGACGCCAACGTACGGGCGAACCGCTACGCGCTGCTGGCGCGTCTGCGTAACCTGTTCCTCGGCGTTGCCGACATTTCGCTGCTGGGTTGAGGGATTGCCGTTGAAGCTGCTGATTCTCGATCGGGACGGAGTGATCAACTTCGACTCCGACGCTTACATCAAGTCGGTGGAGGAGTGGATTCCGCTGCCCGGCTCGATCGAAGCGATCGCGCAGTTGAGCAAGGCCGGCTGGACGGTGGCGGTGGCCACCAACCAGTCGGGCATTGCCCGCGGCTATTACGACCTCGCCACCCTCGAGGCCATGCACGCGCGCCTGCGCGCGCTCGTGGCCGAGCAGGGCGGCGAAGTCGGGCTGATCGTGCATTGCCCGCACGGGCCGGACGAGGGCTGCGATTGCCGCAAACCCAAACCCGGCATGCTCAAGGCCATTGCGCAGCATTACGGTGTGCCCCTGGCCGGCGTGTGGTTCGTGGGCGACAGCCTTGGTGACCTGGAGGCCGCCAAAGCCGTCGATTCACAGCCTGTTCTGGTGAAGACCGGAAAGGGCGAAAGGACCCAGGCCAAAAGCTTGCCGGTCGGCACCTTGATTTTTGACGATCTGGCGGCGATTGCCGCAGAACTTATCCACAACTAGAGTGCTTCTGACGTTCCTGACCAAGGATTGATCGGGAGTGCGCTTGAACAGTCGGGCATCGCCCGTAACGGTAAACGTCGCCATGTCGATACTGCAGGCCATCAGAATTGCTCTCTTTTACCTGCTGCTGGGCACCAGTTCCCTGCTGTGGTGCAGCCTGAGCTTTTTCATCGCGCCCTTTCTGCCGTTCAAGGCGCGCTATCGCTTCATCAACGTGTACTGGTGCCGCTGCGCCTTGTGGCTGAGCAAGGTGTTCCTCGGCATCCGCTACGAAGTCAAAGGCGCGGAAAACGTGCCTGACCGGCCCTGCGTGATTCAGTCGAACCACCAGAGCACCTGGGAGACGTTCTTTCTCTCCGCCTATTTCCAGCCCTTGAGCCAGGTGCTCAAGCGCGAACTGCTGTACGTGCCGTTCTTCGGCTGGGCGATGGCCATGCTGCGCCCCATCGCCATCGACCGCGACAACCCGAAAGCCGCGCTCAAGCATGTGGCGGCCAAGGGCGACGAACTGCTCAAGGACAACGTGTGGGTGCTGATCTTCCCTGAAGGCACCCGCGTTCCCTACGGCACCATGGGCAAGTTCTCGCGGGGCGGTTCTGCCCTGGCGGTGAACGCGTCGCTGCCGGTGCTGCCGGTCGCCCACAATGCCGGCAAGTTCTGGCCCAAGACCGGTTGGGGCAAGAAGCAGGGCGTCATCACCGTGGTCATCGGCCAGCCGATGTACGCCGAAGGCTCAGGCCCGCGGGCCATCGCCGAGCTGAACGACCGGGTCCAGGCCTGGAACGAGCAGGCCCAGCGAGACATGGGCTCGTTGCCGCCGGCGCCTGTCGCCAACGGTGAGGCCACTGTCTGAGATTTTGTGGATAACCTGTGTACGAGTTCGTTGAAAAGCAGCGGATTCAAGTTTTAAATAATTGATTTACTTATATATTTCCCAAGCTCATAAAACCCCGGAAATGGTGCATAAGTTTTTCCGGGCGCAAAGGAACCGGCTGATATAGCCGGTTTTTTTATGCGTGCTCTTCCGCCAGCAGCGGCAGCTCCAGGCGGAACGTGGTGCCTTGCCCGACCACGCTCAGGCACTCGATCCGTCCACCGTGGTGATCCACCACTGCCTTGACCATCGAAAGCCCCAACCCGACGCCGTCGATGCCCTGGGCGGAGGAAAAACGCCGGTACTGGCTGAACAGCTCAGGCAGTTCCCCGGCGGCGATGCCCTTGCCCTGATCCGTCAGTTCGATGCACAACCAGTCTTCGTGGCAACGGATGCGCAGACGCACTGCCGTTCCCGGATCGCTGTACTTGATCGCGTTCTCCAGCAAGTTGAACAGGGCCCTGGTCAGCAGGCCCTGATCGGCCATGACCAGGCGTTCCTGGGCGGGCTCGTCCATGTCGTGGAGCAATTCGATGCGCTTTTGCTGGGCGATGGGCAGGGCCTGATCCAGCACGTCCAGCACCAGCATCGCGAACAGGCTCGGCTGGAACTGATAGGCCTGGGATTCGGCGCGGGCCAGCAGCACGAAGCCATCGGTGAGATCCAGCGCCCGCCGTACCTGGCGCTCGATCTGCTCGAACAGGGGCGAGTCCCCGCCGGCCTGGTGCCGGTGCACGTCCAGCAAGGCGAGGATCGCCGAATGGGGTGCGCGCAGGTCATGGGAGAGAAACCGCAGCAGCACGCTGCGCTGCTCTTCCGCCGCCCGCTCGGCGCTGAGGTCGGTCAGACTCAGCAGCCAGCCGATCGGCGTGTCGCCGTCCACCGGCAGCAACGCCGCCCGTTCCAGCCGCAGGCTGCGGTCCTTGCGGTCGCGAAACTCCAGCAGCGGCAGGGCGGACAGCAGCGGGCGCGGCGCCTGGTCCAGTTCGGGATAGCCGAGACGGGCCAGTTGATCGAGCACGTCGTCCCCCACCAGGTCACTGCCGAACAGGTTCCGCGCATTGCGGTTGCCCAGCAGGATTTGCCCCTGCGGGTCGCTGATCAGGGTGGCCACCGGCAGGTATTCGAGGCCATCGGCAATGAAGCGCCGGGTGTCGCGGGTGCGGCTCATGGCCTGTTCCAGCGCCATGATCTGCCCCTGCAGGCGGTCGGCGCCCTGAAACCGGGTGCGGCGGCGCTCAGGGAACACCTTCGGTTCGCTGTCCAGGCGCGCCAGCTCCCAGCCGAAGTACGTCAGCACCACGCTCAGGCGCCGCCAGTTCCAGATCAGGTAACCGAACAGCATCCCCAGCACCGCCGGCGTCGGCGACCACCAATGGCGCAGTTCCGCCAGCCCGGCGCTGGCCAGCAGCGCGCAGGCCATGCCGATCAGGGTCAGCCACAGCGCCAGGCGCGGACGCCACAGCAGCAGGCCCAGCACGCTCGTCACCAGCGCCACCGACAGCAGCGCGCCCATGACGGGCGAGGGATCGTTCAGGTTGAGCTGCGAACGCCACGACAACAGCGCAGTCAGCGGCAATAGCACTAGACTTATCCACAACCACTCGCGCACCAGCCGCCGAAACAGCCTCTGCACCTGGCTCGGCACCCGGCTTTCGTGCCGGCGCGGGTTATTCATGGGGAACGGGGCAGGGCGGGTTGAATGGTTTCATCGGCCAAAGGTCTGAGGGCGTGTCTGAATGATTTCAAAGAATCATAGCGGACGCCGGAACACCGGGCCGCCGACTTTTGCAGTCCCGACCCATCGCCCAACGAAAAGGAATGATCGCGTATGCGCGTTGCGATACTGGACGACGAACCGGCCGAATTGCGCCGGGTCGAGCAGACCCTGCAGCAAATGGCCGAGCACGGCGAACAGCCCTGGTCGCTGCACAGCTTCGAGAGGGGCGAAGAGCTGCTGCGGCAACTGCGCCGGGAAACCTTCGACCTGCTGATCCTCGACTGGCAACTGCCGGATCTCACCGGCCTGGCCTTGCTGCGCTGGACCCGCGAACACATGGAAGCGCCACCGGCCGCCATCATGCTCACCAGCCGCGACGGCGAGAGCGACATCGTCCAGGCGCTCAACGCCGGCGCCGACGACTACGTCAGCAAACCGTTCCGCCCCAATGAACTCAAAGCCCGGGTGGCCGCGGTGCTGCGCCGCCACGCCCAACAACGCCCGGCCGCCGGCGAGGTGCTGCACTTCAACGATCTGGTGTTCGACGACGGCGAACTGACCGTCACCCGCGACGGCAAGCCGATCGCCATGACCGAACGCGAATACCGCCTGGCCCGCTGCCTGTTCAACAACCTCGGCCGGCCGCTGTCCCGGGACTACCTGTACGAACGGTTCTGGCCCCATGAGGAAATGTCGTCGTCACGGCCGTTGGACACCCACATCTATCGCCTGCGCAACAAGCTGGGACTGACGGCGGATCGGGGTTGGCAGTTGTTGACGATCTATGGGTATGGGTATCGGTTGGAGAGTGTGGCCACGGCCGGGGAGTGAACCGGCGGGCAATAAAAAAGGCCAACGCAGATGCGTTGGCCTTTTCGTCGGTGCAGACCGGGATCAGAAGTCCAGGTTCGCCACCGACAGGGCATTGCTCTCGATGAAGTCACGACGAGGCTCGACCGCATCACCCATCAGGGTGTTGAAGATCTGGTCCGCGGCGATGGCGTCTTCGATGGTCACTTTCAGCATGCGGCGCACGGTCGGGTCCATGGTGGTTTCCCACAGCTGATCCGGGTTCATCTCACCCAGACCTTTGTATCGCTGGATGGTGTGGCGCTTGGTGCTTTCGGCCATCAGCCAGTCCAGGGCTTCCTTGAACTCGGTGACCGGCTTCTTGCGTTCGCCGCGCTGGATGTACGCGCCCTCGTCCAGCAGGGTGCTCAGCTGGGCGCCGAGGGAAACGACCGTCTTGTAGTCGTTGCTGCCGAAGAAGTCGCGGTTGAAGGTGACGTAGTTCGACAGGCCGTGGGAGATCTGTTCGACCTCCGGCAGCCATACGCCACGCTCGCGGTCTTCGCGCAGGCTGGCCTTGTAGACCAGGCCGGACTTCTCGACGGTGCGCAGGCGCACTTCGTACTTGGCCAGCCATTCCTGCATGGCGGTGTGGTTGCCCAGCATCTCCAGGCTCACCGCCGGCAGGTAGATGAAGTGCTCGGTCAGCTCCTGCGGGTACAGGCGCGACAGGCGCTTGAGGGTCTTCATCACCATGCGGAAGTCGTTCACCAGGCGCTCCAGCGCCTCGCCGGAAATGCCCGGGGCGTCTTCGTCCAGGTGCAGGCTGGCGTCTTCCAGGGCCGATTGCGTCATGTACTCTTCCATGGCGTCGTCGTCCTTGATGTACTGCTCCTGCTTGCCCTTCTTGACCTTGTACAGCGGCGGCTGGGCGATGTAGATGTAGCCGCGCTCGATCAGCTCCGGCAACTGACGGAAGAAGAAGGTCAGCAGCAGGGTGCGGATGTGCGAACCGTCGACGTCAGCATCGGTCATGATGATGATGTTGTGATAACGCAGTTTTTCGATGTTGTACTCTTCGCGGCCGATGCCGCAGCCCAGCGCGGTGATCAGCGTGCCCACTTCCTGGGACGAGATCATCTTGTCGAAACGGGCCTTCTCGACGTTCAGGATCTTGCCCTTGAGCGGCAGGATGGCCTGGGTCTTGCGGTTGCGCCCCTGCTTGGCAGAGCCGCCCGCGGAGTCACCTTCCACGAGGTACAGTTCGGACAGCGCCGGATCCTTTTCCTGGCAGTCGGCCAGCTTGCCCGGCAGGCCGGCGATGTCCAGCGCGCCTTTGCGGCGAGTCATCTCACGGGCCTTGCGCGCCGCTTCACGGGCACGGGCCGCGTCGAGCATCTTGCCGACCACCAGCTTGGCTTCGTTCGGGTTCTCCAGCAGGAAGTCGGAGAAGTACTTGCCCATTTCCTGTTCGACCGCGGTCTTCACTTCGGAAGACACCAGCTTGTCCTTGGTCTGGGAACTGAACTTCGGATCCGGCACCTTCACCGAAATGATCGCGGTCAGGCCTTCACGGGCGTCGTCGCCGGTGGTGGCGACCTTGTGCTTCTTGGCCAGGCCTTCCTGTTCGATGTAGTTGTTCAGGTTGCGGGTCAGCGCGGAACGGAAGCCCACCAGGTGGGTGCCGCCGTCGCGCTGCGGAATGTTGTTGGTGAAGCACAGCAGGTTTTCGTTGAAGCTGTCGTTCCACTGCAGGGCGATCTCGACGCCGATGCCGTCTTCGCGCTGGATGTTGAAGTGGAACACCTGGTTGACCGCGGTCTTGTTGGTGTTCAGGTATTCAACGAATGCGCGCAGGCCGCCTTCGTACTTGAACAGCTCCTCTTTGCCGCTGCGCTCGTCCTTGAGGACGATGCCGACGCCCGAGTTGAGGAACGACAGTTCGCGAATGCGCTTGGCCAGGATGTCCCAGCTGAAGTGGATGTTCTTGAAGGTTTCCTTGGAAGCCTTGAAGTGGATCTGGGTACCGGTGGTTTCGCTGTCGCCCACGATCGCCATCGGCGCCTGAGGCACGCCGTGCACGTAGGTCTGCTCCCAGATCTTGCCGCTGCGGCGAACGGTCAGCACCAGCTCTTCGGACAGGGCGTTCACCACCGACACACCTACGCCGTGCAGACCGCCGGATACCTTGTAGGAGTTGTCGTCGAACTTACCGCCGGCGTGAAGGACGGTCATGATGACCTCGGCGGCGGAAACGCCTTCCTCCTTGTGCACATCCACCGGAATGCCGCGACCGTTGTCGCGCACGGTGATGGATTCATCCGGGTGGATGATGACGGCGATGTCGTCGCAATGGCCGGCGAGGGCTTCGTCGATCGAGTTGTCGACCACCTCGAACACCATGTGGTGCAGACCGCTGCCATCGTCGGTGTCACCAATGTACATACCGGGACGTTTGCGCACGGCATCCAGGCCTTTCAGCACTTTAATGCTCGATGAGTCGTACGTATTTTCTTCGCTCAATGCCTTCACTCCCGATGGTCGTGGGTCTGGGTGATACGGCCCTGTTCCACGTGGAACAGGGCGACTGGCGTTTCCGTCTGCCAGCCTTCCCTCAAAAATTCGTGGTCTACACAGGTGATAAAGACCTGGCAGCGTAAGTCTTCCAGCAAGCGGCACAACGCACGGCGGTGCTGCTCGTCCAGCTCGGACGGCAAGTCATCCACCAGATAAATACACTGCCCGCGACGGGCCTGGCTCACCAGGTGCCCCTGGGCGATCCGCAAGGCACAGACCACCAGCTTCTGCTGCCCCCGGGACAAGATGTCCGCGGCGTTGTGCGCACCCAACCGAAGGCGCAGGTCAGCGCGTTGCGGCCCGGCCTGGGTATGGCCCATCTGCTGATCCCGTTGCAGGGATCCGGCTAGCACGGCGCTCAGTTCCCGGTCCTTGTCCCAGCCCCGGTAATAGCTGAGCGTCAAACCCTCGAGCTCAACCAGTTCGCTCAAAGTCTGTTCAAAGACCGGTTTCAAGGCTTTGATGTAAGCGCGGCGGTATTCATCGATTTCAGCGCTGGCCTGGCACAGTTCCCTGTCCCAAACCGCTTGCGAAACGGCGTCAAGTGTACCATGCCGCAGCCAGGAGTTTCTCTGACGCAAGGCCTTCTGCAAACGCTGCCAGGTGGCCATGAACCGCGGTTCGACGTGGAACACGCCCCAGTCCAGAAACTGCCGACGGATCTTCGGCGCACCTTCCAGCAGGCGAAAACTGTCCGGGTTGATCAACTGCAGCGGCAGGATTTCCGCCAGTTGCGCAGCGCTGCGGGCGTTCTGTCCGTCGATGCGGATCTGGAACTCGCCCTGGCGGTCGCGGGATATCCCCAGCGCGCTGTGTCCGCCTTCGGCCAGCTCGACCTGGCCGAACACGGTGCAACTGAGCTGTTCGTGCTGAATGACCGGCAACAGCCGCGTGCTGCGGAACGAACGGGCAAGCCCCAGCAGGTGAATGGCTTCCAGGACACTGGTTTTGCCGCTGCCGTTGGCGCCGTAAAGGATGTTGATGCGGGGAGAGGGGGAGAAGGTCACCGGGTGCAGATTGCGCACCGCGGTGACCGAGACGCGACTGAGCGACATCTAGTTGGCGCTGATTACAGACGCATCGGCATGACAACGTAAGCCGAATCGTCGTTGTCGGATTCCTGCACCAGCGCACTGCTGTTGGAATCGGACAGGATCAGGCGAACCTGCTCGGTGGTCATCACGCCCAGCACGTCCAGCAGGTAGCTGACGTTGAAGCCGATCTCCAGCGAGCTGCCGTTGTATTCCACGCCCACTTCTTCTTCCGCCTCTTCCTGCTCCGGGTTGTTGGCCTGGATCTTCAGCTGGCCGCTGGCCAGTTGCAGACGGATGCCGCGGTACTTCTCGTTGGACAGGATCGCGGTGCGGCTGAACGCTTCACGCAGGGCCTGGCGGTCGCCCAGCACCAGCTTGTCGCCGCCCTTGGGCAGGACGCGCTCGTAGTCCGGGAACTTGCCGTCCACCAGTTTCGAGGTGAAGGTGAATTCGCCGGTGGTCGCGCGGATGTGGTGCTGGCCCAGCACGATGCTGACGTTGCCGTCCGGCTCGGTGAGCAGGCGCGCCAGTTCCAGGATGCCTTTGCGCGGCACGATCACCTGATGGCGGTCCTGCTGGCCGATGTCGGCCTGCATCGAGCACATCGCCAGGCGGTGACCGTCGGTGGCCACGGCGCGGATGATGCCGGTGGACACTTCCAGCAGCATGCCGTTGAGGTAGTAACGCACGTCCTGCTGGGCCATGGCGAAACTGGTGCGCTCGATCAGGCGACGCAGCTTGCTTTGCTCAAGGCTGGTGGTCAGCGAGCCCGGGCCTTCTTCCACGGTCGGGAAATCGTTGGCCGGCAGGGTCGACAGGGTGAAGCGGCTGCGGCCGGCCTTCACCACCAGTTTCTGCTCGTCGACCTTGATGTCGATCAGCGCGTCGTTCGGCAGGCTCTTGCAGATGTCCATCAGCTTGCGCGCCGGCACGGTGATGGAGCCGGTTTCCGCAGGCTCTTCGAGCTGCACGCGGCCGACCAGCTCGACTTCCAGGTCCGTGCCGGTCAGCGACAGCTGCTGGCCGTCTACGACCAGCAGCACGTTGGACAGCACCGGCAAGGTCTGTCGGCGTTCGACGACACCTGCGACCAGTTGCAGGGGTTTCAACAGGGCTTCGCGTTGAATGGTGAAATGCATGGTCTAGTCCCTTGCCTCAATAAGCTGCGCTGGCGTTCATCAAGTGGTCAGTGTACGCAGCAGGTTCTTGTAGTCCTCGCGGATGTCCGCGTCGGATTCCTTAAGTTCGTTGATCTTGCGGCAGGCGTGCAGAACGGTGGTGTGGTCGCGGCCGCCGAACACATCGCCGATTTCCGGCAGGCTGTGGTTGGTCAGTTCCTTGGACAACGCCATGGCGACCTGACGCGGGCGCGCCACCGAGCGCGAACGGCGCTTGGACAGCAGATCGGAGATCTTGATCTTGTAGTACTCGGCGACGGTGCGCTGAATGTTATCCACAGAGACCAGCTTGTCCTGCAGCGCCAACAGATCCTTGAGGGATTCGCGGATCAGCTCGATGGTGATCTCGCGGCCCATGAAGTGCGAGTGGGCGATCACGCGCTTGAGCGCGCCTTCGAGCTCACGGACGTTGGAGCGGATGCGCTGGGCGATGAAGAACGCCGCATCGTGCGGCAGCTCGACCTTGGCCTGGTCCGCCTTCTTCATCAGGATCGCGACGCGGGTCTCCAGCTCCGGCGGCTCGACGGCCACGGTCAGGCCCCAGCCGAAACGGGACTTCAGGCGCTCTTCGAGGCCTTCGATCTCCTTCGGATAGCGGTCGCTGGTGAGGATCACCTGCTGGCCACCTTCAAGCAGGGCGTTGAAGGTGTGGAAAAACTCCTCCTGGGAGCGTTCCTTGCGGGCGAAGAACTGGATGTCGTCGATCAGCAGGGCGTCCACCGAACGGTAGAACCGCTTGAACTCGTTGATCGCGTTCAATTGCAGCGCCTTGACCATGTCGGCCACGAAACGCTCGGAATGCAGGTACACCACCTTGGCGTTCGGGTTCTTCTTCAACAGGTGGTTGCCCACCGCGTGCATCAAGTGGGTCTTACCCAGGCCGACGCCGCCGTACAGGAACAGCGGGTTGTAGCCGTGCTTGGGGTTGTCCGCCACCTGCCAGGCCGCCGCACGGGCGAGCTGGTTGGACTTGCCTTCGACGAAGTTCTCGAAGGTGAAGGTGCGGTTCAGGTAACTGGTGTGCTTGAGGGCGCCCTCGACCTGCACGGTGCGCTGTTCGGTACGAACCGGGGCCTGCTGGGAAGCGGCGCCGGCCATCGGATCGAAACTGTCGCGCGACGGCTCCTCGATGACCTCTTCGGCTTCGGCCTTCTGCGCAGCGCGCTTGGCCGGCGCTGCCACCGGGGCCGGTGCCACCGGGGCAGGCGCCGCATTCACCTGGGCCTGAGCCGCCGCTGCCGCCAGCGGAGCGTTCGGTGCGGCGCGGGGGGCCGAGCTGCGTTTGCTGCCTATTAATAAGGAAAGCGCCGGCGCCATGCCGTTGCCGTGCTCATCCAGCAGCTCGAGGACGCGTCCCAGGTACTTTTCGTTGACCCAGTCCAGAACAAAACGGTTGGGCGCATAGACGCGCAACTCGTCGCCTTCGGCTTCGACCTGCAGTGGACGGATCCAAGTGTTGAATTGCTGGGCAGGCAGCTCTTCGCGCAAAAGCTCCACGCACTGCTGCCAAAGTTCCACTGACACGGAGATCCCCTAAGTTGAAAGCCGGTGAGGCAAAAACAAGCGGCCATTGTAGCGGCGAGCCGTCCACTTATCCACACGCAGGTGACCCGATGGAGGCGAATTATCAATGCGTTAACCGGCAAAAAGGCGACCGACGGTGCTCCAGGGAGCTCTGTGGATAACCGCCGATGAGGGCACTGGACAACTGGGGGCAAAAGCGCGTGGATAACCCGCCTGTGGATAACAGCCCCTTGCATACACAGGTTTTCCGGCCTCGCGGCACAGGCTGACCACGGTTTTCCCGCGTAGTTGTCATTCTCTGTACATCAGGTGG
The DNA here is from genome assembly GCF_019145435.1 of Pseudomonas ekonensis. Lineage (NCBI taxonomy): Bacteria > Pseudomonadati > Pseudomonadota > Gammaproteobacteria > Pseudomonadales > Pseudomonadaceae > Pseudomonas > Pseudomonas ekonensis. The sequence goes on from NZ_JAHSTS010000003.1 coordinate 115,601, forward strand.
AATATGGCCTCGACTCAGTTATCCACAGAAGGGGCGGAGACTAGCTTTAACAAGCTTTACAAAAAAGCTTTAAATTCTTCGCTTCTTTATTTTTATGTCTGCCGGCCGGGATCCGGGCCTTGAAACCGCTGCCGATCTGTTTATTAGGAAACGTTGGTTGGAAATTGACCTGAGGACTTGCTTTCTCTAGAATCCCCGGTCTCTTAAAACAGGGGCCATTCCGGCCGTTGTGGACGAACCAGGTAACACGACATGAAACGTACTTTCCAACCAAGCACTATCAAACGCGCTCGTACCCACGGTTTCCGTGCTCGCATGGCCACCAAGAACGGTCGTGCCGTCCTGTCGCGTCGTCGCGCCAAAGGCCGTGCGCGTCTGACCGTTTGATATCCCGGTACTGGAGGTGAGTCAGGACTTCAGTCGGGAAAAGCGTCTGCTTACACCCCGGCACTTCAAGGCAGTCTTTGACTCCCCTACCGGCAAGGTTCCGGGGAAAAATCTCCTGCTCCTTGCGCGCAACAACGATCTCGATCACCCCCGCCTCGGGCTGGTCATCGGGAAAAAGAGCGTAAAGCTCTCCGTCGAGCGCAATCGCCTCAAACGCCTGATGCGCGAATCGTTCCGTCTGAACCAGGATTCACTGGTCGGCTGGGACATCGTCATCGTCGCGCGCAAAGGTTTGGGCGACGTGGAAAACCCCGAATTGATCCAACATTTCGGCAAGCTCTGGAAACGCCTGGCGCGCAACAAGCCGGCATCTCCAGCCAAAACCGAAACTGTGGGGGCTGACAGTCCAGATGCGTAAACTGGCGCTCGTTCCGATCCGGTTCTATCGCTATGCCATTAGTCCGCTGATGGCCAGTCACTGTCGTTTTTACCCCAGCTGTTCTTGCTACGCGTACGAAGCCATCGAAAATCATGGCCTTCTGCGCGGTGGCTGGCTGACCTTTCGTCGTTTAGGTCGCTGTCATCCGTGGAATCCCGGTGGTTATGACCCGGTTCCACCTGTCCCTACCTCCCGTTCTTCTTCGATGGCCGAGTAATCATGGATATCAAACGCACGGTCCTGATCGTCGCCCTGGCAATCGTGTCCTACGTCATGGTTCTTAAATGGAACCAGGACTACGGTCAAACTGCCCTGCCGACTCAGAATGTTGCCTCGAGCACGACCACATCTGGCTTGCCGGACACCGCAACCGGCAATAACGCCTCCGCCAACGACGACATTCCGCACGCCGCGAGCGACAGCAACGCGCCGGCCGAAGCGCCGGTCGCCGTCAGCAAGGACCTGATCCAGATCAAGACCGACGTGCTCGATCTGGCGATCGATCCACAGGGCGGTGACGTCGCTCAACTGACCCTGCCGCTGTATCCGCGTCGCCAGGACCGTCCGGACGTGCCGTTCCAGCTGTTCGACAACGGCGGCGAGCGCATCTACCTGGCGCAAAGCGGCCTGATCGGCACCAACGGCCCGGATGCAAACCCGGCCGGCCGTCCGCTGTACGCGTCGGAGAAGAAGACTTATCAACTGGCCGACGGTCAGGACCAACTGGTCGTCGACCTGAAGTTCAGCAAGGACGGCGTCAACTACATCAAGCGTTTCACCCTGAAGCGCGGCCTGTACGACGTGACCGTTTCCTACCTGATCGACAACCAGAGCGCACAACCCTGGACTGGCGCGATGTTCGCCCAGCTCAAGCGTGACGCCAGCGCCGATCCTTCGTCCACAACCGCCACCGGCACCGCGACCTACCTGGGCGCCGCCCTGTGGACAAGTTCCGAGCCGTACAAGAAAGTGTCCATGAAGGACATGGACAAGGGTCAGCTCAAGGAAACCGTCAACGGTGGTTGGGTCGCCTGGCTGCAGCACTACTTCGTGACCGCGTGGGTCGCTCCCAAGGGCGAAAGCAACATCGTCCAGACCCGCAAGGACAGCAAAGGCAACTACATCATCGGCTACACCGGCTCCACGTTGACCGCTGCGCCAGGCGCCAAGGTCGAAACCAGCGCCGTGCTGTACGCAGGTCCCAAGAGCCAGGCCGTCCTGAAAGAGTTGTCCCCAGGCCTGGAACTGACCGTTGACTACGGCATCCTGTGGTTCATCGCCCAGCCGATCTTCTGGCTGCTGCAACATATCCACAGCATCGTCGGCAACTGGGGCTGGTCGATCATCTTCCTGACCATGCTGATCAAGGGCCTGTTCTTCCCGCTGTCCGCCGCCAGCTACAAGTCCATGGCCCGCATGCGCGCCGTGGCACCGAAACTGGCCGCACTGAAGGAACAGCATGGCGACGACCGGCAGAAAATGTCGCAAGCCATGATGGAGCTGTACAAGAAAGAGAAGATCAACCCGCTGGGCGGCTGCCTGCCGATCCTGGTGCAGATGCCGGTCTTCCTCTCGCTGTACTGGGTACTGCTCGAAAGCGTGGAAATGCGCCAGGCGCCGTTCATGCTGTGGATCACCGACCTGTCGATCAAAGATCCGTTCTTCATCCTGCCGATCATCATGGGCGCCACCATGTTCATACAGCAGAAGCTGAACCCGACGCCGCCGGATCCGATGCAGGCCAAGGTGATGAAAATGATGCCGATCATCTTCACCTTCTTCTTCCTGTGGTTCCCGGCCGGCCTGGTGCTGTACTGGGTTGTGAACAACTGCCTGTCGATTGCCCAACAGTGGTACATCACGCGTAAGATCGAATCGGCGACGAAAAAAGCCGAGGCGTAACTTACTCTGTGGATAACCACTCAAAACGCCCCCTAGTGGGGCGTTTTGCTATCTGCCACTTTTGTCTGGATACCGGTTTATGAGCGCACCTCGTGAAACCATCGCCGCCGTCGCCACTGCCCAGGGGCGCGGCGGCGTGGGCATCGTCCGCATTTCCGGCCCGTTGGCCGGTGCCGCGGCGAAAGCCATCAGCGGCCGCGAACTGAAACCCCGGTTCGCCCACTACGGCCCGTTCTTCAGCGCCGGCCGAGAGGTGCTGGACGAAGGGCTGGCGCTGTATTTCCCGGGCCCCAATTCCTTCACCGGCGAAGACGTGCTGGAACTGCAGGGGCATGGCGGCCCGATCGTGCTGGACATGCTGCTCAAGCGTTGCCTGGAACTGGGCTGCCGCCTGGCCCGTCCTGGAGAATTCAGCGAACGCGCGTTCCTCAACGACAAGCTCGACCTGGCCCAGGCCGAAGCCATCGCCGACCTGATCGAGGCCAGTTCCGCGCAAGCCGCACGCAACGCATTGCGCTCCCTGCAGGGCGCGTTCTCCCAGCGTGTGCATGAACTCACCGAACAACTGATCGGCCTGCGCATCTATGTGGAGGCCGCCATCGACTTCCCTGAGGAAGAGATCGACTTTCTCGCCGATGGCCATGTGCTGAGCATGCTCGACAAGGTGCGTGACGACTTGTCCACCGTGCTGCGTGAAGCCGGGCAGGGCGCATTGTTGCGCGACGGCATGACGGTCGTGATCGCCGGCCGGCCGAACGCCGGCAAATCCAGCCTGCTCAATGCGCTGGCCGGCCGCGAAGCGGCGATCGTGACCGAGATCGCCGGCACGACCCGGGACATCCTGCGCGAACATATCCACATCGACGGCATGCCGTTGCATGTCGTGGACACCGCCGGTCTGCGCGACACCGACGACCATGTGGAAAAGATCGGCGTCGAACGCGCCCTCAAAGCCATCAACGAAGCGGACCGGGTGCTGCTGGTGGTCGATGCGACCGCGCCAGAAGCTGCCGACCCGTTCGCCCTGTGGCCGGAATTCCTGGAAACGAAGCCGGATCCGGCCCGCGTCACCCTGATCCGCAACAAGGCTGACCTGACCGGGGAAGCGATCGCCCTGGAAGTCAGCGACGATGGCCATGTCACGATCAGCCTCAGCGCGAAGTCGGCGGGCGAGGGGCTTGAGCTGCTGCGCGAACACCTCAAGGCCTGCATGGGCTACGAACAGACAGCGGAAAGCAGCTTCAGCGCCCGACGCCGGCACCTGGAAGCCCTGCGTCACGCCAGTGCGGCGCTGGAGCACGGCCGCGCGCAACTGACCCTCGCCGGCGCCGGTGAGCTGCTGGCCGAAGACTTGCGTCAGGCCCAGCAATCCCTGGGAGAAATCACCGGCGCGTTCAGTTCGGACGACCTGCTGGGGCGGATCTTCTCCAGCTTCTGCATCGGCAAGTAATCTCTGCAGTCCCCCTCAGACAGGCCCGTTCGCGGCCTGTCTGCCCTTCCTCCCAATCCTTCCTCCCTCCAAATGCCGGCCAGACACGTTCTGTCCGGGCGGATTTTCCGTGCCCGAAGCGTTCTCGTTCGTCTGATTTCTGTGGATCAAGCCCTGTGAATAACTGCCGATGAGGTCAGTTGATAACAGGGCCTGAAAACTGGATATAACCGCATCTGTGGATAACGACCCCTTTCATCCACAGGCTTAAGGCGGTTATCCCAATGGCTCCGTGGTACATGGGCACAGAGTTATGAATCTCTGTACAGATTGAAAATAAAGGCGTTCAGCCAGTTATCCACAGATAGGGCGGGGCCTAAGAATAAACATAAAAACAAGGTTTTATACATTTCTTTCCTTTTTAATTTTTTTGTCCGCGATTTTTCCACAACTGGTTAAATTTTGTGCAAAGGGTTCTTTAGGAAAGGCGAAGTCCCTATACTTGCCGACCAGGTCCAGAAACCTGAGATCGAATTTTTCCTTAAATACCTACTTAAGCAGGCACGAGGTGCGTGGTGGATTTCCCTTCCCGTTTTGAAGTGATCGTCATCGGCGGCGGTCATGCCGGTACCGAGGCAGCACTGGCGTCAGCGCGCATGGGGGCAAAGACCCTGTTGCTGACGCACAACGTGGAAACCCTCGGCGCCATGAGCTGCAACCCGGCCATCGGCGGCATCGGCAAGAGCCATCTGGTCAAGGAAATCGACGCCCTCGGCGGCGCGATGGCCATGGCCACCGACCTGGGCGGCATTCAGTTCCGCGTATTGAACAGCCGCAAAGGGCCGGCGGTACGGGCGACCCGCGCGCAGGCCGACCGGATCCTGTACAAGGCCGCTGTCCGCGAGATCCTGGAAAACCAGCCCAACCTGTGGATATTCCAACAGGCCGCCGACGACCTGATCGTCGAGCAGGAACAAGTGCGCGGCGTCGTCACCCAAATGGGCCTGCGTTTCTTCGCCGACTCCGTGGTGCTGACCACCGGCACGTTCCTCGGCGGACTTATCCACATCGGTCTGCAGAACTATTCCGGCGGCCGCGCCGGCGATCCGCCCTCGATCGCCCTGGCCCGTCGCCTGCGCGAATTGCCGCTGCGCGTCGGTCGCCTGAAGACCGGTACGCCGCCGCGCATCGACGGCCGGTCTGTGGATTTCTCGGTGATGACCGAGCAGCCGGGCGACACGCCGATCCCGGTCATGTCGTTCCTGGGCAACAAGGAACAGCATCCGCGGCAGGTCAGTTGCTGGATCACCCACACCAACGCGCGCACCCACGAGATCATCGCGGCGAACCTCGACCGTTCGCCGATGTACTCCGACGCCGGCGAGATCGAGGGCATCGGTCCGCGCTACTGCCCGTCGATCGAAGACAAGATCCACCGCTTCGCCGACAAGGAAAGCCATCAGGTGTTCATCGAGCCTGAAGGCCTGACCACCCATGAGCTGTACCCGAACGGGATATCCACAAGCCTGCCGTTCGACGTGCAGCTGCAGATCGTGCAATCGATCCGCGGCATGGAGAACGCGCACATCGTGCGTCCGGGCTATGCGATCGAGTACGACTACTTCGACCCTCGCGACCTGAAGTACAGCCTGGAGACCAAAGTCATCGGCGGCCTGTTCTTCGCCGGCCAGATCAACGGCACCACGGGCTACGAAGAGGCCGGCGCCCAAGGCCTGCTGGCCGGGGCCAACGCCGCGCTGCGGGCCAAGGGCAAAGAAGCCTGGTGCCCGCGCCGCGACGAGGCGTACATCGGCGTGCTGGTCGACGACCTGATCACCCTCGGCACCCAAGAGCCGTACCGCATGTTCACGTCCCGCGCCGAGTACCGGCTGATCCTGCGCGAAGACAACGCCGACCTGCGCCTGACCGAAAAAGGCCGGGAACTGGGCCTGGTCGATGACGCGCGTTGGGCGGCGTTCTGCAAGAAGCGCGAAGGCATCGAGCTGGAAGAGCAGCGGCTGAAAAGCACTTGGGTTCGCCCGGGCACGCCCCAGGGCGATGCGGTCGCCGAAAAGTTCGGCACGCCGCTGACCCACGAATACAACCTGCTCAACCTCTTGAGCCGTCCGGAAATCGACTACGCTGGTCTGGTCGAAGTGACCGGGCAGGGCGCCGAAGATCCACAGGTCGCCGAACAGGTCGAGATCAAGACCAAGTACGCCGGCTACATCGACCGGCAGCAGGATGAGATCGCCCGCCTGCGCGCCAGCGAAGACACGAAACTGCCTGTGGATATCGATTACGCGAGCATTTCCGGTCTCTCCAAGGAGATTCAGGGCAAGCTCGGCGCGACCCGCCCTGAGACCCTGGGCCAGGCGTCGCGGATTCCGGGCGTCACCCCGGCGGCGATTTCCCTGTTGATGATTCATTTGAAAAAACGCGGCGCGGGCCGTCAGTTGGAGCAAAGCGCTTGAGTTCTAAGGTCACTTCGCAACACGCCGAAGAGTTATCCACAGGAGCCCGTGCGCTCGGTGTCAACCTCAGCGAAATCCAGCACGAGAAACTGCTGGGTTACCTGGCCCTGTTGATCAAATGGAACCAGGCCTACAACCTGACCGCCGTGCGCGATCCGGACGAGATGGTTTCCCGTCACCTGCTCGACAGCCTGAGCGTGATGCCGTTCATCGAAAACGGCCGTTGGCTGGACGTGGGCAGCGGCGGCGGCATGCCGGGCATCCCGTTGTCGATCCTGTATCCGGACGCGCAAGTGACCTGCCTGGACGCCAACGGCAAGAAGACCCGCTTCCTGACCCAGGTCAAACTCGAACTCAAACTGGATAACCTGCAAGTTGTCCACAGCCGGGTCGAAGCCTTCCAGCCTGCGCAGCCGTTCAACGGGATCATTTCCCGGGCGTTCAGCAGCATGGAGAACTTCACCGGCTGGACCCGCCACCTCGGCGACGCCGACACACGCTGGCTGGCAATGAAGGGCGTCCATCCGGCCGATGAGCTGGTAGCATTGCCGGCAGACTTCAAACTCGATAGCGAACACGCCCTGGCCGTACCCGGTTGCCAAGGCCAACGCCATCTGCTGATACTGCGCCGCACGGCATGATTGGGAACACAAGCAAGAATGGCTAAGGTATTCGCGATAGCGAACCAGAAGGGTGGCGTGGGCAAGACCACCACCTGCATCAACCTCGCAGCATCCCTGGTCGCGACCAAGCGCCGGGTGCTGCTGATCGATCTCGATCCACAGGGCAACGCCACCATGGGCAGCGGTGTGGATAAGCATGGCCTGGAAAACTCGGTCTACGACCTGCTGATCGGCGAATGCGACCTGGCCCAGGCCATGCACTTTTCCGAGCACGGCGGCTACCAGCTGCTGCCGGCCAACCGCGACCTGACCGCGGCGGAAGTGGTCCTCCTGGAAATGCAGATGAAGGAAAGCCGCCTGCGCAGCGCCTTGGCGCCCATCCGCGAGAACTACGACTACATCCTGATCGACTGCCCGCCGTCGCTGTCGATGCTCACGCTCAACGCGCTGGTGGCCGCCGATGGCGTGATCATCCCCATGCAGTGCGAGTACTACGCGCTCGAAGGCTTGAGCGACCTTGTGGATAACATCAAGCGCATCGCCGAACTGCTGAACCCCAACCTCAAGATCGAGGGGCTGCTGCGCACCATGTTCGACCCGCGCCTGAGCCTGATGAACGACGTCTCCGCGCAGCTCAAGGAGCACTTCGGCGATCAGCTGTACGACACGGTGATCCCGCGCAACGTGCGCCTGGCCGAAGCGCCGAGCTACGGCATGCCGGCCCTGGCCTACGACAAGCAATCGCGCGGTGCGCTGGCCTACCTGGCCCTGGCCGGCGAGATGGTTCGCCGCCAGCGCAAGAATTCACGCATCGCCGCCGCCCAGCCAACTTAAGGAATCCCCATGGCCGTCAAGAAACGAGGTCTCGGACGTGGACTGGATGCACTGCTGAGCGGTCCGAGCGTCAGCGCACTGGAAGAGCAGGCGGCGCAGGCCGATCTGCGCGAACTGCAGCACCTGCCGCTGGACCTGCTCCAGCGCGGCAAGTACCAACCGCGCCGGGACATGGATCCGCAAGCGCTCGAAGAGCTGGCGCAATCGATCAAGGCCCAGGGCGTGATGCAGCCGATCGTGGTGCGCCCCATCGGCAGCGGCCGCTTCGAAATCATCGCCGGCGAGCGCCGCTGGCGCGCCAGCCAGCAGGCCGGGCAGGAAACCATCCCGGCGATGGTGCGCGACGTGCCGGACGAAACGGCCATCGCCATCGCGCTGATCGAGAACATCCAGCGCGAAGACCTGAACCCGATCGAAGAAGCGATCGCCCTGCAGCGCCTGCAGCAGGAATTCCAGCTGACCCAGCAACAGGTCGCCGAGGCTGTGGGCAAGTCCCGCGTCACCGTGGCCAACCTGCTGCGGCTGATCGCCTTGCCTGAAGTGATCAAGACCATGCTGTCCCACGGCGACCTGGAAATGGGGCACGCCCGTGCCTTGCTCGGTCTGCCGGACAATCAGCAGGTCGAAGGGGCGCGACATGTTGTCGCACGCGGCCTCACCGTGCGCCAAACCGAGGCACTGGTCCGGCAATGGCTGAGCGGCAAACCGCAGCCTGCGGAGCCGGCCAAACCGGACCCGGACATCGCCCGCCTCGAACAGCGTCTGGCCGAGCGCCTAGGCTCTGCGGTGCAGATCCGCCACGGCAAGAAGGGCAAGGGTCAGTTGGTGATCGGCTACAACTCCCTCGACGAGCTTCAGGGCGTGCTTGCACACATCCGCTGAAACAATTCCTCTTGTAGCGCGCAGTCGGAAATCACTACCTGACAGTTGAATAGGGGCAGAACCGCCCCTATACTCTGCGCGCATTTTGTCGGCACAAATTATGCCAAGTTATTGAATTTCGGCAGCCGACCATTGGAGAGCAACAGTGATGGAAACCCGCACGCCAAACCGCTTGCCTTTCCATCGCCTGGCGGTTTTTCCGGTGCTGATGGCTCAGTTGGTCATTCTGCTGATCGCCGCTTTGGCGCTTTGGCAATGGCGCGGAGTCGTTGCCGGATACTCGGGTCTTTGCGGAGGCCTGATAGCCTTGCTGCCCAATGTTTATTTCGCTCACAAGGCATTTCGGTTTTCCGGCGCCCGAGCAGCCCAGTCCATCGTCCGGTCTTTTTACGCCGGCGAGGCAGGCAAACTGATTTTGACGGCAGTGCTGTTTGCACTGGTGTTTGCAGGTGTGAAGCCATTGGCGCCGATCGCTGTGTTCGGCGCGTTCGTGCTGACCCAGTCGGTCAGCTGGTTCGCTCCCCTGCTGATGAGAACAAGACTTTCGAGACCTTAGGGCGTTTGAGGCAACCATGGCAGAAACAACGGCTTCGGGCTATATCCAGCACCACTTGCAGAACCTGACCTTCGGTCAGCTACCCAACGGCGGCTGGGGCTTTGCCCACACCGCGGCAGAAGCCAAGGAAATGGGTTTCTGGGCTTTCCACGTCGATACCCTCGGCTGGTCGGTTGCCCTGGGCCTGATCTTCGTATTCCTGTTCCGCATGGCGGCCAAGAAGGCGACCTCCGGTCAGCCGGGCGCGCTGCAGAACTTCGTCGAAGTCCTGGTCGAGTTCGTCGACGGCAGCGTGAAGGACAGCTTCCATGGCCGCAGCCCGGTGATCGCACCGCTGGCGCTGACCATCTTCGTCTGGGTGTTCCTGATGAACGCCGTCGACCTGGTACCGGTCGACTGGATCCCTCAGCTGGCCATCCTGATCTCCGGTGACCATCACATCCCGTTCCGCGCCGTGTCGACCACCGACCCGAACGCGACCCTGGGCATGGCGTTCTCGGTTTTCGCACTGATCATCTTCTACAGCATCAAGGTCAAGGGCATCGGCGGCTTCATCGGCGAGCTGACCCTGCACCCGTTCGGCAGCAAGAACATCCTGGTTCAGGCGCTCCTGATTCCGGTGAACTTCCTGCTGGAATTCGTGACCCTGATCGCCAAACCGATCTCTCTGGCACTGCGTCTGTTCGGCAACATGTATGCCGGCGAGCTGGTGTTCATCCTGATCGCCGTGATGTTCGGCTCCGGCCTGCTGTGGCTGAGCGGCCTGGGCGTTGCGCTGCAGTGGGCGTGGGCTGTGTTCCACATCCTGATCATCACCCTGCAGGCGTTCATCTTCATGATGCTGACCATCGTCTACCTGTCGATGGCGCACGAAGAAAACCATTAAGGGCAGCTTCGGCTGGCCTGATGTCCCTCCCGGTCAAACGGGAGGGGGCCCTTGACAGGGCCTCTGAAACGATTTGTTTTACCGCTTTAATCTAAAAAACCTAAACCATACGACGTAAAAGTCGGGAGGAAAGATGGAAACTGTAGTTGGTCTAACCGCTATCGCTGTTGCACTGTTGATCGGCCTGGGCGCACTGGGTACCGCAATTGGTTTCGGCCTGCTGGGCGGCAAGTTCCTGGAAGGCGCTGCGCGTCAGCCGGAAATGGTTCCAATGCTGCAAGTCAAAATGTTCATCGTTGCCGGTCTGCTCGACGCCGTAACCATGATCGGTGTTGGTATCGCTCTGTTCTTCACCTTTGCGAACCCGTTCGTTGGTCAGATCGCTGGCTGATTACTCGGAGTTTCCGGGTAATTTGGTGTGATGGACAACGTAACTGCGAGGTGTTGGCGTGAACATTAATGCGACCCTGATTGGCCAGTCCGTTGCGTTCCTGATTTTTGTACTGTTCTGCATGAAGTTCGTATGGCCTCCGGTCATCGCGGCTCTGCACGAACGTCAAAAGAAGATCGCTGATGGTCTGGACGCTGCCAGCCGTGCAGCTCGCGACCTGGAGTTGGCCCAAGAGAAAGCGGGTCAGCAACTGCGCGAAGCGAAAGCCCAGGCAGCTGAAATCATCGAGCAAGCCAAGAAGCGCGGTAACCAGATCGTTGACGAAGCCCGTGAACAGGCTCGCGTCGAAGCTGACCGTGTGAAGGCTCAGGCTCAGGCCGAGATCGAACAGGAACTGAACAGTGTCAAAGACGCGCTGCGTGCCCAAGTGGGCAGCCTGGCCGTCGGCGGCGCTTCGAAGATCCTGGGCAAGTCAATCGATCAAAACGCGCACGCAGAGCTGGTTAACCAACTGGCTGCTGAAATCTAAGCGAGGGCGATCATGGCAGAACTGACCACGTTGGCCCGACCTTACGCTAAGGCGGCCTTCGAGCACGCTCAGGCCCACCAGCAACTGGCCAATTGGTCAGCCATGCTCGGCCTGGCAGCAGCGGTGTCGCAAGACGGCACCATGCAGCGCGTGCTCAAGGCCCCGCGACTGACGAGCGCAGAAAAGGCCGCCACGTTCATTGACGTGTGCGGCGACAAGTTTGATGACAAGGCACAGAACTTCATCCACGTCGTTGCCGAAAACGACCGTCTCCCGCTGTTGCCGGAGATCGCCGCCCTGTTCGACCTGTACAAGGCCGAGCAGGAGAAATCGGTAGATGTGGAAGTCACCAGTGCATTCGCATTGAACCAAGAACAGCAAGACAAACTCGCCAAGGTTCTCAGTGCACGACTCAACCGGGAAGTGCGCCTGCAGGTCGAGGAAGACAGCTCCCTTATCGGGGGCGTCGTCATCCGCGCCGGCGACCTGGTTATCGATGGCTCAGTTAGCGGCAAACTCGCGAAACTGGCCGAAGCATTGAAATCTTGAGTTTGAAGGGGCAGCAGAGCAATGCAGCAACTCAATCCTTCCGAAATTAGTGAAATTATCAAGGGCCGCATCGAAAAGCTCGATGTGACCTCCCAAGCCCGTAACGAAGGCACTGTCGTCAGCGTATCTGACGGCATCGTGCGGATCCACGGTCTGGCCGACGTCATGTACGGCGAGATGATCGAGTTTCCGGGCGGCGTCTACGGTATGGCCCTCAACCTGGAGCAAGACTCCGTAGGTGCCGTTGTACTGGGCGCATACACCAGTCTGGCTGAAGGCATGAGCGCCAAGTGCACCGGCCGCATCCTGGAAGTTCCTGTCGGTAAGGAACTGCTGGGTCGCGTCGTCGACGCACTGGGCAACCCTGTCGACGGCAAAGGTCCGCTGAACAACACCGAGACCGACGCGGTCGAGAAAGTTGCTCCGGGCGTGATCTGGCGTAAGTCGGTAGACCAGCCTGTACAGACTGGCTACAAGGCTGTCGATGCCATGATCCCTGTCGGCCGTGGCCAGCGTGAGCTGATCATCGGTGACCGTCAGATCGGCAAGACCGCTCTGGCGATCGACGCGATCATCAACCAGAAAGACAGCGGCATTTTCTGCGTCTACGTAGCCGTTGGTCAGAAGCAATCGACCATCGCCAACGTGGTTCGCAAGCTGGAAGAGAACGGCGCACTGGCCAACACCATCATCGTTGCCGCCAGCGCCTCGGAATCCGCCGCACTGCAATTCCTGGCTCCTTACGCCGGTTGCACCATGGGCGAATTCTTCCGCGACCGCGGCGAAGACGCACTGATCGTTTACGATGACCTGTCCAAGCAGGCCGTTGCCTACCGTCAGATCTCCCTGCTGCTGCGCCGTCCGCCAGGACGCGAAGCGTACCCAGGCGACGTGTTCTATCTCCACTCCCGTCTGCTGGAGCGCGCATCCCGCGTTTCGGAAGAGTACGTCGAGAAGTTCACCAACGGCGCAGTGACCGGCAAAACCGGCTCCCTGACCGCTCTGCCGATCATCGAAACCCAGGCGGGCGACGTTTCCGCGTTCGTTCCGACCAACGTGATCTCCATCACCGACGGTCAGATCTTCCTGGAATCGGCCATGTTCAACTCGGGCATCCGCCCTGCAGTGAACGCCGGTGTTTCGGTATCCCGTGTGGGTGGTGCCGCTCAGACCAAGATCATCAAGAAGCTGTCGGGCGGTATCCGTACCGCGCTGGCCCAGTACCGTGAACTGGCGGCATTCGCCCAGTTCGCCTCGGACCTGGACGAAGCGACCCGCAAGCAACTCGAGCATGGTCAGCGCGTTACCGAGCTGATGAAGCAGAAGCAATACGCGCCGATGTCGATCGCCGACATGTCGCTGTCGCTGTATGCCGCTGAGCGTGGGTTCCTGACCGACATCGAAATCGCCAAAGTCGGCAGCTTCGAGCAAGCGCTGATTGCTTACTTCAACCGCGATCACGCCGATTTGATGGCCAAGATCAACGTGAAGGGTGACTTCAATGACGAAATCGACGCTGGCCTCAAAGCCGGTATCGAGAAGTTCAAGGCCACCCAAACCTGGTAAGCCGCAGCGGGAGCCGCAAGGCTCCCGCTTGCTAACCTGATAGGTGTTACATGGCAGGCGCAAAAGAGATTCGCAGTAAGATTGCGAGCATCAAAAGCACGCAAAAAATTACCAGCGCCATGGAAAAAGTGGCGGTCAGCAAAATGCGCAAGGCACAACTGCGCATGGCTGCTAGCCGTCCTTATGCGGAGCGTATCCGCCAGGTAATTGGGCATCTGGCCAACGCCAACCCGGAATACCGCCATCCGTTCATGATCGACCGCGAAGTGAAGCGTGTCGGCTATGTCGTGGTGAGCAGTGACCGTGGTCTGTGCGGCGGCTTGAACACCAACCTGTTCAAGGCCCTGGTCAAGGACATGACGGTAAACCGCGAAAACGGCGTCGAGATTGATCTGTGCGTTGTAGGCAGCAAGGGTGCGGCGTTTTTCCGCAACTTCGGCGGTAACGTCGTTGCAGCCATCAGCCACTTGGGTGAAGAGCCGTCGATCAATGACCTGATCGGCAGCGTCAAGGTAATGCTGGATGCCTACCTGGAAGGCCGTATCGACCGCCTGTCCGTGGTGTCCAACAAGTTCGTCAACACCATGACGCAGACGCCGACCGTGGAGCAGTTGATTCCACTGGTGGCGACCCCGGATCAAGAACTCAAGCACCACTGGGACTATCTCTACGAACCGGACGCCAAAGAGCTGCTTGACGGCCTGATGGTGCGTTACGTGGAGTCGCAGGTGTACCAGGCGGTGGTCGAGAACAACGCGGCTGAACAAGCTGCGCGGATGATCGCGATGAAGAACGCCACCGACAACGCCGGTGATTTGATCAGCGATTTGCAGCTGATCTACAACAAGGCGCGTCAGGCTGCGATCACCCAAGAGATCTCGGAAATCGTCGGCGGCGCTGCCGCGGTTTAACGGTTCAAATATTCAGAGGATCCAGCTATGAGTAGCGGACGTATCGTTCAAATCATCGGCGCCGTCATCGACGTGGAATTCCCACGCGACAGCGTACCGAGCATCTACGACGCCTTGAAGGTTCAAGGCGCCGAAACCACCCTGGAAGTTCAGCAGCAGCTGGGCGACGGCGTGGTTCGTACCATTGCGATGGGCTCGACCGAAGGCCTGAAGCGTGGTCTGGACGTCAACAACACTGGCGCAGCCATCTCCGTACCGGTCGGTAAAGCGACCCTGGGCCGGATCATGGACGTGCTGGGCAACCCGATCGACGAAGCCGGCCCGATCGGCGAAGAAGAGCGCTGGGGCATCCACCGCGCCGCTCCTTCCTTCGCGGAACAAGCCGGCGGCAACGACCTGCTCGAAACCGGCATCAAGGTTATCGACCTGGTCTGCCCGTTCGCCAAGGGCGGTAAAGTCGGTCTGTTCGGTGGTGCCGGTGTAGGCAAGACCGTAAACATGATGGAACTGATCCGTAACATCGCCATCGAGCACAGCGGTTACTCCGTGTTCGCCGGTGTGGGCGAGCGTACCCGTGAGGGTAACGACTTCTACCACGAGATGAAGGACTCCAACGTTCTGGACAAAGTGGCACTGGTCTACGGCCAGATGAACGAGCCGCCGGGAAACCGTCTGCGCGTAGCCCTGACCGGCCTGACCATGGCCGAGAAGTTCCGTGACGAAGGTAACGACGTTCTGCTGTTCGTCGACAACATCTACCGTTACACCCTGGCCGGTACCGAAGTGTCCGCACTGCTGGGCCGTATGCCATCGGCGGTAGGTTATCAGCCGACCCTGGCTGAAGAGATGGGCGTGCTGCAAGAGCGCATCACTTCGACCAAGCAAGGTTCGATCACCTCGATCCAGGCCGTATACGTACCTGCGGACGACCTGACCGACCCGTCGCCGGCGACCACCTTCGCCCACCTGGACGCCACCGTCGTTCTGTCCCGTGACATCGCTTCCCTGGGTATCTACCCGGCGGTAGACCCACTGGACTCGACTTCGCGTCAGCTGGATCCGAACGTGATCGGCAACGAGCACTACGAAACCGCTCGCGGCGTTCAGTACGTGCTGCAGCGCTACAAAGAGCTGAAGGACATCATTGCGATCCTGGGCATGGACGAGCTGTCGGAAACCGACAAGCAGTTGGTGGCCCGCGCCCGTAAGATCCAGCGCTTCTTGTCGCAGCCGTTCTTCGTGGCTGAAGTCTTCACCGGTGCTTCGGGTAAATACGTTTCCCTGAAGGACACCATTGCTGGCTTCAAAGGCATCCTCAACGGTGACTACGACCACCTGCCGGAACAAGCGTTCTACATGGTTGGCGGCATCGAAGAAGCGATCGAGAAAGCCAAGAAACTGTAATCCCGGCGCCCGGCAACGGGCGCTAATTTAGGTTGAGGCAATCAGATGGCTATGACAGTCCATTGCGACATCGTCAGTGCGGAAGGGGAAATCTTTTCCGGCCTGGTCGAGATGGTGATTGCGCACGGTGCACTGGGTGATCTGGGTATCGCCCTGGGTCACGCGCCGCTGATCACCAATCTCAAGCCGGGTCCGATCCGCCTGATCAAGCAAGGCGGGGATGCCGAGGTGTTCTACATCTCCGGCGGTTTCCTCGAGGTTCAGCCGAACATGGTCAAGGTTCTCGCCGACACCGTGCAACGTGCTGCCGACCTGGATGAAGCCTCTGCTCAGGAAGCCGTCAAGGCCGCCGAGCGGGCTCTGCACGACAAAGGCGCTGATTTCGATTACGGCGCTGCGTCCGCACGTCTGGCCGAGGCCGCAGCTCAGCTGCGTACCGTCCAGCAGATCCGCAAGAAGTTCGGTGGTTAATCCACCGGTCGCTTGTTGTGCGATTGTTAAAAAAGGGTAGCCTCGGCTACCCTTTTTTATTTCCGATTTTCACAACCCGGTCGCAGTCGCTGACCACCCAGGATTGGTAGCCAGTCATGTCTCTTGAAATCGTTATCCTCGCGGCCGGCCAAGGCACCCGCATGCGTTCGGCGCTGCCGAAGGTGCTGCATCCGATCGCCGGCAATTCCATGCTTGGCCATGTTATCCACAGCGCCCGCCAGCTGGAGCCGCAGCGCATCCATGTGGTGATCGGGCACGGCGCCGATGCGGTGCGCGAACGCCTGGCGGCCGATGACCTGAATTTCGTGCTGCAGGACAAGCAACTGGGCACCGGCCACGCGGTGGCCCAAGCCGTGCCGTTCATCCAGGCCGATACCGTGCTGATCCTCTACGGCGATGTGCCGCTGATTGAAGTCGACACCCTGCGCCGCTTGCTGAAGCAGGCAGGCCCCGAGCAGTTGGGGCTGCTGACCGTCGAGCTTGACGACCCGACCGGTTACGGCCGCATCGTGCGCGACGCCGACGGCAAGGTCACGGCCATCGTCGAGCAGAAGGACGCCAACGAGGCCCAGCGGGCCATCACCGAAGGCAACACCGGCATTCTGGCCCTGCCGTTCCGGCGCATGGGCGACTGGATGGGCCGGCTTTCCAACAACAACGCCCAGGGCGAGTACTACCTGACGGACGTGATCGCCATGGCGGTCAGCGACGGCCTGGTGGTGGCCACCGAGCAGCCTGACGATGCGATGGAAGTGCAGGGCGCCAACGACCGCAAGCAGCTGTCCGAACTGGAGCGCCACTATCAGTTGCGCGCCGGCCGCCGGCTGATGGCCCAGGGCGTGACGCTGCGCGACCCGGCCCGTTTCGATGTGCGCGGTGAGGTGACTGTCGGTCGGGACGTGCTGATCGACATCAACGTCATTCTCGAAGGCAAGGTGGTCATCGAGGACGACGTGGTCATCGGCCCGAACTGCGTGATCAAGGACAGCACCCTGCGCAAGGGCGCGGTGGTCAAGGCCAACAGCCACCTCGAAGGCGCGGTGCTGGGCGAAGGCAGCGATGCCGGCCCGTTCGCCCGCCTGCGTCCGGGCACCGTGCTGGAGGCCCGCGCCCATGTGGGTAACTTCGTCGAACTGAAGAACGCCCACATGGGCGAAGGCGCCAAGGCCGGGCACCTGACCTACCTGGGCGATGCGCAGATCGGCGCCCGCACCAACATCGGCGCCGGCACCATCACCTGCAACTACGATGGTGCCAACAAGTGGAAAACCGTACTGGGCGAGGATGTGTTCATCGGTTCCAACAATTCGCTGGTGGCGCCTGTGGATATCTCCGCCGGTGCGACCACGGCGGCCGGTTCGACCATCACCCAGAATGTGGATAAGGCCCAATTGGCGGTCGGCCGCGCAAAACAGCGCAACATCGATGGCTGGAAGCGCCCGGAGAAGGTCAAGAAGGGCTGAGTTATCCACATCGGCAGGTGGGCCGACAGTTATACACAGCTCGGATGCACAGCTCGGCTCATTCCTTTCGCGGGCAAGCCCGCTCCCACAGGTTACGTGAGAATCATTGTGGGAGGCTTGCCCGCGAAGCTTTTCCACAGAAGAAATTCCTGCGGCAGGCTTGACCATTTCTCACTGATAGGTTTTGATTGCGCTCATTATCTTTCGAATCGAAACTTAATCGGCCATGTCGAAACGTAATACGCCCCAACGCCGCCACAACATCCTGGCCTTGCTCAACGAGCAGGGCGAAGTGAGTGTGGATGAACTGGCGAAACGCTTCGAAACCTCCGAAGTTACGATTCGCAAGGATCTGGCCGCACTGGAAAGCCATGGCCTGCTGTTGCGCCGTTACGGCGGCGCCATCACCATGCCGCAGGAACTGGTGGCGGACACCAGCCAGAACGTCTCGAAATACAAGCAGGCCATCGCCCGCGCTGCGGTCAAACGCATCCGCGAACACGCCCGCATCATCATCGACAGCGGCAGCACCACCGCCGCCATGATCCCGGAACTCGGCCATCAGCCGGGCCTGGTGGTCATGACCAACTCCCTTCACGTCGCCAATGCCTTGAGCGAACTCGAGCACGAACCCGTGCTGCTGATGACCGGCGGCACCTGGGATCCGCATTCGGAATCCTTTCAGGGCCAGGTCGCCGAGCAGGTACTACGCTCATACGACTTCGACCAGTTGTTCATCGGCGCCGACGGCATCGACCTGGTGCGCGGCACCACGACGTTCAACGAACTGCTCGGCCTGAGCCGGGTGATGGCCGAAGTGGCGCGGGAGGTGATCGTGATGGTCGAGGCCGACAAGATCGGCCGCAAGATTCCCAACCTGGAGCTGCCCTGGAGCAGCGTCCATACCCTCATCACCGATGATCGCCTGCCCCAGGAGGCACGGGATCAGATACAGGCCCGCGGCATCAATTTGATTTGCGCGACTGTCAGTCAGGAGAAATAAGCATGTGTGGAATTGTCGGCGCCGTCGCTGAACGCAGCATCACCGCCATCCTGCTCGAAGGCCTCAAGCGCCTGGAATACCGGGGCTACGACAGCGCCGGCGTGGCGGTGTACACCAATGCCAACACCCTGGAGCGCACCCGCCGCGTGGGCAAGGTCAGCGAACTGGACGCGGCGCTGGCCGAGCATCCGCTGGTCGGTCGCCTGGGCATTGCCCACACCCGCTGGGCCACCCACGGCGCACCGAGCGAGCGTAACGCCCACCCGCATTTCTCCGGCGACATCGCCGTGGTGCACAACGGCATCATCGAGAACCACGAAGCCCTGCGCGAGCAACTGAAGGCGCTCGGGTATGTGTTTTCCTCGGACACCGACACCGAAGTCATCGCCCACCTGCTCAACCACAAGCTCAAGGAGCTCAAGGATCTGACCGTCGCCCTCAAGGCCACCGTCAAAGAACTGCACGGCGCCTACGGCCTGGCGGTGATCAGCGCGCAGCAGCCCGATCGCGTGGTCGCCGCCCGCAGCGGCAGCCCGCTGGTGATCGGTCTGGGTCTGGGCGAGAACTTCCTCGCCTCCGACCAACTGGCCCTGCGTCAGGTCACCGACCGCTTCATGTACCTGGAAGAGGGCGACATCGCCGACATCCGCCGCGACAGCGTGCAGATCTGGGACGTTAACGGCCAAGCCGTCGAGCGCCAGACCGTGCAGTACAGCGACGGTGCCGAAGCCGCCGACAAGGGCGAGTTCCGCCACTACATGCTCAAGGAAATCCACGAACAGCCAACGGTGGTGCAGCGTACCCTGGAAGGCCGCCTGAGCCAGGACCAGGTCCTCGTTCAAGCCTTCGGCCCACAGGCGGCGGAGCTGTTCGCCAAGGTGCGCAACGTGCAGATCGTCGCATGCGGCACCAGCTACCACGCCGGCATGGTCGCCCGTTACTGGCTCGAAGAGCTGGCCGGCATTCCCTGCCAGGTCGAAGTCGCCAGCGAGTTCCGCTACCGCAAGGTGGTGGTGCAGCCGGACACCCTGTTCGTCACCATTTCCCAGTCCGGCGAAACCGCCGACACCCTGGCGGCGCTGCGCAACGCCAAGGAACTGGGCTTTCTCGCCAGCCTGGCGATCTGCAACGTCGGCATCAGCTCGCTGGTGCGCGAATCCGACCTGACCCTGCTGACCCAGGCCGGCCGCGAAATCGGCGTGGCCTCGACCAAGGCCTTCACCACCCAACTGGTGGGCCTGCTGCTGCTCACCCTGTCCCTGGGCCAGGTGCGCGGCACCCTGGGCGCCGGCGTCGAAGCCACCCTGGTGGAAGAACTGCGCCGCCTGCCGACCCGCCTCGGCGAGGCGCTGGCCATGGACAACACCGTGGAAAAGATCTCCGAACTGTTCGCCGAGAAGAACCACACCCTGTTCCTGGGCCGTGGCGCGCAATTCCCGGTGGCGATGGAAGGGGCCCTGAAACTCAAGGAGATCTCCTACATCCACGCCGAGGCCTACCCGGCCGGCGAGCTCAAGCACGGCCCGCTGGCGCTGGTGGACAACGACATGCCGGTGGTCACCGTCGCGCCGAACAACGAACTGCTGGAGAAGCTCAAGTCCAACCTGCAGGAAGTCCGCGCCCGCGGCGGCGAACTGATCGTGTTCGCCGACGAAAAGGCCGGGATGTCCAACGGCGAAGGCACCCACGTGGTGCAGATGCCGCACATCAACGACATCCTGTCGCCGATCCTCTACACCATCCCGCTGCAACTGCTGTCGTACTACGTCGCCGTGCTCAAGGGCACCGACGTGGATCAGCCGCGCAACTTGGCGAAGTCGGTGACGGTGGAGTGATTTGAAGGCGTGGGAGTGCGACGTGTGGGTATTAGAGAATAAAAACTGGCACAGGAGCCTTGGGAGGCCTGGATAAGCCATCCATAGGGGTTAGCTGAAGTCACTACTGCTCAGTGTGCTCGGCGTGCTCGGTGTCCTCGCCGTGCTGCCGGGTATTGGGTGTGGGAACAGGGGCTGGGGGGAGGAGATCAGACCTACTTTTTGCGCCCGAAGGAACCGTCATGGTCGATCCTGGCGACGGCATTGAGGTAGTAGCCGCTTTACTCGGATCCCATCATCCACATTGCTGGCTTAGCTCAGTGAGCATGAGGCGAACCTGAGAAGGCCAGCGAAAACCAAGTGAGGTTTTGGGGTAATGAGGGTGGTGGGGAGCGCGCCCGTGCCAGCGATGACTTACTTACCCCAATGTGGATTTGATCCGGCATCATCCAGAATGGTCGCACTCCCACGCAGGAGTTTTCCCAACTTGAACCCGTCGTATGCAAAAGAACCAGGAAATACCCGAAAAAATATCCGCAAACTACCTAGAATATAGACATTTCCTACATGACTCTAAGCTAGGTAAATATGGGCTTTGAGCGTAATCTGAAATCCGCAAAAATATCCGCGATTTTGGAGGTCTGATGGACGCTCGGCCCATGTCTGGAAACCACTGGCTCGAACCGCTTCTGCCGGTGTTTCCGAGCGAAATCCTGCAATTGGCTGAGCAAGTACCCTTTCAGGCGGGGAAGCTGAGCGCGATGGTCGCCCCGCAGATGATCCGGCGTGTGGGGGGCTTGCTGCGGGTGACCAGCAGTTTCTACAGCAACCTCATCGAAGGTCAGTTCACCGAACCGGTGACGCTGGCAGCCACGGCCCCCAAGCGTCACCGCAAGGAGCTGGCAGAGCTTGCGACGACGCATATCGACACGCAGCAGGCGTTCGAGCGGGCGTTGACGCTTCACAGGGATCTTCCTTGGGAGGCCTTGTTCAGTCCGGGATTCGTGGGGCGCATTCATCAGCGGCTCTTTCAGGGCGTCAACGATGATCAGTTGAGATTGAGTGATGGCAGTCTGTTGGTGCCCGGCGAGTTGCGCGACGTGGCTGGGCGTGAAGTGTCGGTGGGCAACCACGCAGCGCCGCATTGTCAATCCGTGACGCCGATGCTCGCCCGAATGCAGCAGGTCTATGGCCGTTTGCCCGATGCCCGCAGCCGGCTGTTGGCCGTCATGGCCTATCACCACCGATTGGCGTGGGTGCATCCGTTTGTCGATGGAAACGGCCGTACCGTCAGACTGGTGACCCATTTGCAGTTGCACAAGCTGGGGCTGGTTTCGCCGCTGTGGTCGTTGTCCCGGGGACTTGCCCGGCAGCAGGGAACCTACTACGCAAGGCTGGCCAATGCCGACCAGCCCCGGCGGGGCGACCTGGACGGTCGAGGACAACTGACACAAGCCGGACTGTTCGAATTTGTCGGCTTCATGCTCGAAACCTGTCTGGATCAGATGCGCTACACCGAACAGGCGCTGGGCGTGTCGAACATGCGCGAAAGGCTGCATACGGTCTTTGCTTGGGATGAGCAGATCAAAAGGGCCGGCATCAAGCTGGAGTCCGCACGTGCGATGCATGTCTTGCTGACTCAGGGCGTCTTGAGCCGGGCGGATTTCAAGATATTCACAGGCCTGTCCGACCGGGCGGCGACGGATCAGTTGAAAGGCCTGGTGCAGCTTGGCTTGGTGGAAAGCGCGACGCCCAAGGCCCGTGATGTGTACCCGGGCTTGCCGGTCTGGTTTGCGCAGTTGCTGTTCCCGAATCTGCATCAACGGATGGTTTCCGCCAGCTAGGAGTCGAAGGATGGACCGCTTCCAGGAAATGCAGGTCTTCACCGCCGTCGCCCAGGAGCAAGGCTTCTCGGCGGCGGCGCGGCGGTTGGGGTTGTCGGCGGCCAGCGTCACCCGGGCGGTGGCGGCGCTGGAGCAGCGGATCGGCACGCAGTTGCTGGTGCGCACCACCCGCAGCGTGCACGTCAGCGAGGCGGGGCAGCGTTATCTGGAGGATTGCCGGCGGATCCTGGCCGAGGTGCAGGAGGCCGAGGATTCCGCCGCCGGCAGCCATGCCCGGCCCCGTGGGCAATTGACGGTGACCGCGCCGGTGCTGTTCGGCGAGCTGTTCGTCACGCCGGTGATGGCCGGTTACCTGGCGCAGTATCCCGAGGTGTCGATCAATGCCTTGCTGGTGGACCGTGTGGTGAGCATGGTCGAGGAGGGCGTCGATGTGGCGGTGCGCATCGGGGAGTTGCCGGACAGCAACCAGCACGCGATCCGGGTCGGCGAGGTGCGGCGGGTGATCTGCGGTTCGCCGTCGTACTTTGCGGCGCATGGCCGGCCGGTGTGTCCGCAGGATCTGGCCGGGGCGCCGGTGGTGGCGACCTCTTCCATCGGTCAGGTGCGCAACTGGCCGCTCATCGAGCACGGCGAACCGGTCAGCGTGCGCCCGGAGCCCCGGCTGGTGGTGACCGCCAACCAGGCCGCCATTGCCGCCGCCTGCCTGGGGCTCGGTTTGACGCGGGTGCTGTCTTACCAGGTGGCCGGCAAGATCGCGTCCGGCGAGCTGGAGATCGTCCTCGCCGAGTTCGAGCTGCCGCCGCTGCCGATCCACGTGGTGTATCAGGGCGGGCGCAAGGCGCCGGCGCGGGTGCGCAGTTTCGTCGACTACGCCGTGAAGGCGCTGCGTGAGCATCCGGGGCTGAAGGAGGCGGCGTTATTTCGCCCAGTGAAATAATCGATTGCGTTTGCTGGTGATTCTATAGGTCTGGTGAAAGGCGGAAGATGGCCGCCACGGTTGTCGCCCATTCCGGGCGGCGCTTTCCTCCTGCGGAGTCGACCATGCAAGCGATCAAACTCTACAACTTCCCGCGTTCCGGCCACGCACACCGCGTGGAGTTGATGCTCTCGCTGCTGCAATTGCCCGTCGAACTGATTCTGGTCGACCTGGCCAAGGGTGAACACAAGCAAGCACCGTTTCTCGCCCTCAACAGCTTTGGCCAAGTGCCGGTGATCGACGACGGCGGCGTGGTGCTGGCCGATTCCAACGCGATCCTGGTGTACCTGGCGCAGAAGTACGGCAACGGCCGCTGGCTGCCGGCCGATCCGGTGGGCGCGGCACGGGTGCAGCGCTGGCTGTCGGTGGCGGCCGGCCCCATCGCCTTCGGCCCGGCGGCGGCGCGGCTGGTCACGGTGTTCGGCGCCCAATTGAATGCCGACGAACTCATCACCCGCGCCCACAACCTGCTCAAGGTCATGGACCTGGAACTGGGCAAGACTCCGTACCTGGCCGGTGCGGAGCCGACCATCGCCGATGTCTCCGCCTACAGCTACATCGCCCACGCGCCGGAAGGCAACGTGTCGCTGGACGATTACGCCAATGTCCGTGCCTGGCTCCAGCGCGTCGAAGCCTTGCCCGGTTTCGTCGGCATGCCGCGCACGGTGGCCGGCCTGCAGAAAACCGCCTGATGTCCACGGCCCGGCCGAGCCGGGCCATCCACACTGCGCCGGCGGCGTAGGGGAGGCACTGTGATGGAACGTTCACCCTGGCACGCCGGCGAACGGCAACTGCAGACCCATGTCGGCGTCGCCGAGCGGATGGAGGCGTTCGGGCGCAAGGTGATCCGCACCTGGATGCCGGACCAGCACCGCGAGTTCTACCGGCAACTGCCGTTCATGCTGTACGGCGCGGTGGATGGCGAAGGCCGGCCCTGGGCCAGCGTGCTGGAAGGCGAGCCGGGGTTCGCCCGTTCACCGGATCCGGAACATCTGCACTTTCTGAGTCTGCCCGCCGCCGATGACCCGGCGGCGTTGCAGGACGGCGCCGCCATCGGCCTGCTCGGCATCGAATTGCACACCCGCCGCCGCAACCGGCTCAACGGGCGCATCGGCGCCCTTGGGGCCGACGGCTTCGAGGTGACGGTGGAGCAATCCTTCGGCAACTGCCCGCAATACATTCAGTTGCGTCAGTTCCAGCGGGTGCCGCTGACGGATCCGGCGACCCGGCCGGCCACCCACCTGGACGCCCTCGACGATGACGCCCGCGCCCTGATCGAAGGGGCCGACACGTTCTTTGTCGCCAGTTACGTCGAGGCCGACGGCCAGCGCTCGGTGGACGTCTCGCACCGCGGCGGCCAGGCCGGGTTCGTCCGGGTGCAGGGCAATCGCCTGACCATTCCGGACTTTGCCGGCAACCTGCATTTCAACACCCTCGGCAACCTGTTGCTCAACCCCCGGGCCGGGCTGCTGTTCATCGACTTTTCCACAGGCGATCTGCTGCAGCTCAGCGGACGCACCGAAGTGATCCTCGATGATCCGCAGATCGCGGCGTTCCAGGGGGCCGAGCGGCTGTGGACGTTCGAGGTGGAAAAACTGGTGCGGCGTCCGGCGGCGTTGGCCTTGCGCTGGCGCTTCGAGGGCATGTCGCCCACCAGCCTTTTGACCGGCAACTGGCCCCAGGCCGAGGCGCGCCTTCAGGCCCAGGCGTTGGGCGACCGCTGGCGGCCGCTGCGGGTGGCGCGGATCGAGACGCAGAGCCGCAACATCCGCTCGTTCTATCTGGAGCCGGCGGACGGCGCCGGTCTGCCGGTGTTTCAGGCCGGCCAGCATTTGCCGCTGCGCTTCACCCTCGACGGTGAAACGCACATCCGCACCTACAGCTTGTCTGGGGCGCCGTCGGACGATTTCTTCCGGATCAGCGTGAAGCGCGAAGGTCGGATCTCCACCTATCTGCATGAGCAGGTGCGAGTGGGCGATGTGCTGGAGGCGCGGGCGCCCCAGGGGCATTTCACCGTGGCGCCGCTGGAGCGGCGGCCTTTGGTGCTGCTGGCCGCCGGGGTCGGGGTCACGCCGTTGCTGTCGATGCTGCGCGAGGTTGTGTATCAGGGCCTGCGCACGCGGCGGATCCGGCCGACCTGGTTCATCCAGAGTTCCCGCAGCCTGGCCGACCAGCCGTTTCGCGCCGAGCTGGACCGGCTGCTGGAGGACACCGGTGACGCGGTGCGGGTGCTGCGCCTGCTCAGCCAGCCTGAGGACGGCTTGCTAGAAGGCGAGGACTTCGACCTGCGCGGGCGGATCGACGGCGACCTGCTGCGCAACCTGCTGACGGTCGAGGACTTCGACCAGGTCGATTTCGTCCTCTGCGGCCCCGGCGCCTTCACCCAAGGCGTGTACGACAGCCTGCTGGCGCTGGATGTGCGGGATGCGCAGATCCATGCCGAGACCTTCGGCCCGTCGACGTTGCGTCGCCGGGCCGACCCGGACGCGGTGGTGATCGATCAGCCGCCGGCGGCCACCCTCCCGGTGTCGGTGGTGTTCGAACGGTCGGCCAAGGAAGCCCGTTGGCATCCGGAGGGCGGCAGCCTGCTGGAGCTGGCGGAAAGCCGCGGCCTGCGTCCGGAGTTCAGTTGCCGGGGCGGTTCGTGCGGTACGTGCAGGACACGGCTGGTCAGCGGTGCGGTGCATTATCCACAGCCCCCGGCCGAAAGCCCGGAGGACGGGCATGTGCTGATCTGCTGCGCGGTGCCGGCCGCCGGAACCCAGGCCCTGGTGCTGGACCTGTGACCGGACGGGCCTGTGGATAACCGGGTCGCCGGGGGCCGGCGACCCGGTTCAGGTGTATTGAAGGGAATGCACGTGCTGCGGGGCAGGGCCGGACGTCAGGTTGCGTAAGGTGTGTGCGGCCATTTGCGCACTGGCCTCGCGCCAGGTGAGCCATTTCCAGTCGGCGACGTCACGGGCCGCGGGGAAGCGGCCGCTGCGTTCGAAGTCGCCGATCAGGTCGGCCAGCGTCTGCGGGTCGTTCAAGTCGAAATAGGCCATGAACTCGCGGCCGATCTCACGGAACACCGGAATGTCGCTGCCCATCGCGGGCAAGCCGCGCTGCATCGCTTCCACCAGCGGCAGGCCGAAGCCTTCGACGTAGGAAGGGAAGACCAACGAGCTGGCATGGGAGTAGGCGTACTCCAGGCTGGTGTCGTTCAGGTCGTTGAACATGAACAGGCGCTGGTTGAACTCGGGGTGGCTGCGGACCCGTGCAAGCAACGCTTCGCACTTCCAGCCGATGTGCCCGGCGATGCACAGGCGCGCCTTGGAGCCGGCGGCCCAGGCGCGTTCGAAGGCGTCGAGCAGGTAACTGTGGTTCTTGCGCGGCTCGATGGTGCTGACCATCAGGTACACCGGCTCAGGGGTGGAGAACAGGCGTTCCAGGCCTGGCTCGACGGCCGCGTCGGCCGCGCTCAGGTCCAGCTCGCAGCCCAGGTGAAAGTAGTCGAACCAGGTTTTGCGCGCCGCCGCGTGGCCGAGGCGCCGCTCCAGTTCGCCGCGCATCTGGTCGCGCACGGTCGCCGAAATGGCGACGTAACCGTCGGCGATGCGGGTGATCCAGTCGAACCAGGTGTTGAAGACCTGCACCAGCCGCGCGTCGTAGAAGTGCGGGTGGGTCAGCGGAATGAGGTCGTAGATCACGGCAGTGACGCCGACGCCTTCACGCTTGAGCTGTTCGGCGTGGGGGAAGAAGTCCGGGTTCCACGAGGAGTCGAGCAGCACCAGTTGGTCCCCCGGCCGATGCTGCAGCGGTTCGCAGCGGCTGGGCAGTTGATGGCGGTTGATCCGTTCGACCAGGCGCAGCGGCACGCTGAAGGCGGCCATGGCGCTGAGCCGGTAGGCTGCGTAGAGCGCCCGGCGCGCGATCCGGCCGGTGAGGCGGCGGTCACGGGCTTGATACCACTGCAGGAAATGATGGGCCAGGCGTTCCAGGCGTCCGCCGAACTCCACGATACGGTTGGACAGGGGCGTGTCCAGGGGGGCCAGGCGCAGCACGCGGTACAGCTTGCCGTTGAGGAACACCACCGGCACGCACTCGACGCCGTCCACGCTGGGCGGCAATTGGTTGATGACGTTGCGCACCACCCGCTGGATGCCCGAGTTGATCTGCGGATGCTGGAAAACGTGGGTGCACTCCACCAGCAGGCGCGTCATGACGTGCCCCGCGGCAGACGCCCGCCGGCCGTGTCCGGATGCAGCTTGGCAGATGGCTCCCCGGAGCCTTTGGTCACCGGAACGAACGGACAGTTTTTCAAACCGCGATCCCTTGGTCTTGAACTCTCACCGTTTTCCCACAGGCTTGGGGGGAATGTCTGTCAGACCGGAGCTAGAGCCCCTGTAAGAGGACAGGCGAGGTTGTTGTAGTTGTTTGGTTGCCAATCTGTGCCAATTAATCAGCAATTTCAACAAGTCTTACCGTGACCGGTCAGTTCTGCTTTGCGCAGCCCCATTTATTCGCGCCAGATGGTTCACGAAGTCGCGACGGATGTGTTTAGAATGCCCCTCGTCACGATTGGCCGAGGTTCGGCAGGGCGACGCGGGAACCCTGTGAAGCTGACCACTAAAACAAGAACGTAGACGGATCGAACACCAGGGCCTGCGCCATCCGCGACTTGCCCGGTTGCAGTTCTCCGTCATGAAATGAAATGGCCGGGACGGCTGTTTCATCGTGGGATGCCATGAATTTCATTCTCTACTCCGACGTCAACGACCACTCCATCAGCCAGAGCCTCGGACGTCCCGAATACAGCTACTACTTTGTGCTCAAGGCCTACCGGCCGGTGCTCGAAAGCCTCGGGCAAGTGCATGTGGTGTCTTCCCCGGCCGAAGTCGATCCCCTTTACCGGCAGCTGGTCGCCCGCGGCGAAGACTGTCTGTTCCTGTCGTTCGCACCGCCCCAGAAAACCCCGACCGAACTGGCCTGCCCGATGGTCTGCGTGGTCGCCTGGGAGTTCGATTCGATCCCCGACGAGCAGTGGGACGACGATCCTCGCCATGACTGGACGCGCATGCTGGCGCGCCATGGCCGGGTGATCACGCTGTCGAGCCACACCGCCCGGGCGATCCGCCGGGCCATGGGCGACGACTTTCCCGTGCTGGTCCTGCCCACCCCGTTGTGGGAGAACTTTGCCGCCATCCGCGAGCGGCAGGCCGATGCGCCGGTGAACCCGGGCATGACGCTGTCGATCAAGGGCTGCATTTTCGACACCCGCACCCTGGCCCTGTCGGCCGACGACCTGGTGCCCAAGCCGCTGACGCCCGAAGAGGAAGCGGCGCTCGAGGCGCTGCGTCCGCCGCCCTTGACCCTCAAGCGCCGTTTCGTCATCGCCCGGCACTTCCTGCGCCAGTGGGCGCTGGATCTGGGCCGCGAGCAAGGCGTGCCGCGGGTGAAGTTCCTGCATCACTGGTACTGGGAAGGGATCCGCGACCTGCTGTCGGACAAGGCCCACGGTTGGCTCGCCCGGCAACTGCCGGCGATCGCCGGCCCGCAGGCGGTGGCTGAGCCTGCGCCTGCGCCGCTCAACCTGCCGGACACCTCGCAGGTGGTCGAGACCCGCGTCGACGGGGTGGTGTACGTCACCGTGTTCAACCCCAAGGACGGCCGCAAGAACTGGCACCAGATGATCACCGCGTTCTGCTGGGCGTTTCGCGAAACGCCTGACGCGACGCTGGTGCTGAAGATCACCCAGAACGATCTGGCGTCCTACCACGGCGAGTTGATGACCCTGCTGGCGCAGCTGTCGCCGTTCGCGTGCCGGGTCGTGGTGATGCACGGCTACCTGGACGATGCCCAGTATGCCCGGCTGTACGAGGCCGCCAGTTTCTACGTCAACGCATCGCGCTGCGAAGGCCTGTGCCTGCCGCTGATGGAGTTCATGGCCAGCGGCAAGCCGGCCATCGCTCCCGACCATACGGCCATGGAGGACTACATCGACGACAGCGTGGCGTTCGTGGTCAAGTCCAGCGAGGAGCTGACCATCTGGCCCCAGGACTCGCGGATCATCTACCGCACGCTGCGCCACCGGCCCGATTGGGGATCGCTCAAGGACGCCTACGAAAACAGCTACCGGCTCGCCAAGAGCCAGCCGCAGGCGTACCGGCACCTGTCCGTCGCCGCGCTCGAACGCATGCGCGCCTACTGCGCGTTCGCGCCGGTGCAACAAAGGCTGGCGGACTTCCTAGGGCTGGTGCCGCCGATCGCCGTTGCCGCACCCGTTACGGAAGACGCCTCATGCTGATCATCATTCATTCCGAAACCAACCAGCACACCATCGAGCGCAACCTCGGCCGGTCCGAGTACAGCTATTACTTCGTGCTCAAGGAGTACCGGCCCGTGCTCGAGCGCCTGGGGCGGGTGGTCGAAGTCCGCGATCCGCAGCGGGAGGTCGATGCGCTGTACCTTGAGTGCGTCGCCCGCGGCGAGCCTTGCGTGTTCCTGTCCTTTTCGCCGCCGCACCGCACGCCGGTGCACCTGGCCTGCCCGACCTTGCCGGTGTTCGCCTGGGAATTCAGCACCATCCCCAACGAACCGTTCGCCGGCGAGCCGCGCAACGACTGGCGCACCGTGCTGCAGGCCTGCGGCGCGGCCATCACGCACTCCGGCTACACGGTCGATGCCGTGCACCAGGCCATGGGAACCGATTACCCGATCATCTCCGTGCCGGCGCCGGTATGGGACCGCTTCAGCGCCCGCGGCACGTCGGCACAGGCCCAGCCGCAGACCGGGCCGGTGCGCCTGACGATCAAGGGGCTGGTGGCCGACAGCCGTCAGCTCGACCTGGAGGCGTTCGGCCCGGTGCATCTGCGCCGGGGCAAGGCCATCGACTTCAAGGCGCCGGTTCGGGAGCAGGAACTGGTGCTCGACGGCGTGGTGTACACCTCGGTGTTCAACCCCGGCGACGGCCGCAAGAACTGGGAGGACATGCTCAGCGCCTTCTGCGTCGCCTTCCGCGACACCGAGGATGCGACGCTGGTGCTCAAGCTCACGCATCACGACGCCGAAGAGGCGCTCGGCGACATCCTCCATCACCTCTACAAGAACCAGTCCTACCGCTGCCGCATCGTGCTGATCCACGGCTACCTGGCGGATGCGGACTACGAACGGCTGGTGCAGGCGACCCGCTATGTGGTGAACACCTCCTACGGCGAAGGGCAGTGCCTGCCGCTGATGGAATTCATGTCCTGCGGCAAGCCGGCCGTGGCCCCGCGCACCACCGCGATGATCGATTACCTGGACGAAGACAACGCGTTCCTGGTGCGGACCACCGACGAGCTCACCGCGTGGCCCCACGACCCGCGCAAGGCCTACCGGACCTTGCGCTACATCACCGACTGGGCGTCGGTGCGCGACGCCTACCGGGCCAGCTACGAGGTGGCCAGGCACGATCCGCAACGCTACGCGCAGATGTCGGCACATGCGGTGCGCAGCCTTCAGGCCTTTTGCAGCCAGGCCGTGGCGGAGCAGCGCTTGCGCGATTTCCTGGGGCGGGCGCAGGCGCTGTGCGCGACGGCCCCTGCGCATACCTGCGGTGCCTGAGCCGATGAGCGAACGGCGGATCCTGGACATCGAGGTGCTGCGGGCCGTTGCGGTGCTGGGGGTGCTGTTCCATCACCTGCAAGGCAGCCTGTTCACCGATCAGGTGCCGTTGCTGGAGACGATCCATGCCTGGGCGCAGCCGTGGTGGGGCGTCGACCTGTTCTTCGCGATCTCCGGGTTCGTCATCGCCCGCAGCCTGATCCCTGCGCTGCGCGCTTGCGAAGGCCGTCAGGCGCAGTGGCTGCAGGTGCGCGACTTCTGGCTGCGCCGGGCGTTCCGGCTGTTGCCTTCGGCCTGGCTGTGGCTGGCGCTGATGCTGCTGGCCTGCGTGTTCCTCAACCGTTCCGGCGCCTTCGGCACGTGGCAGGCCAACGTGCAGGCCACCTTCGCCGGGGTGTTTCAATACGCCAACTTGCGCTTCGCCGACAGTTTTTTCCATTACGAGTACGGCAGCAGTTTCGTCTACTGGAGCCTGTCGCTGGAGGAGCAGTTCTACCTGCTGTTTCCGCTGTTGATCCTGGTGTGCCGCAAGCAGCTGGCCTGGGCCTTGCTCGCCCTGATCGCGGTGCAGCTCTTCACTGTGCGCACGCCGCTGCTGATGGTGGTTCGCACCGATGCGCTGGCGTTGGGCGTGCTGCTGGCGATGTGGAGTGCGCAACCGTCCTGGCGGCGCTTCGAACCGACCTTCCTGAGCCGGCCCTGGCTCGGCGTCCCGACGCTGATCGCGGTCGCGGCGCTGCTGAGCTTCATGGCCACCGACCGCTTCACCTTTGCCCCTTACCGCATCGGCTCGATCGCCGTGCTCGGCGCGGCGCTGGTGTGGATCGCGTCGTACAACCGCGACTACCTGCTGCCGGCGGGCCGTATGCAATGGCTGATGGCGTGGATCGGCAGCCGCTCCTACGGCATCTACCTGATCCACATTCCGGCCTATCAACTGGTGCGCGAACTGAGTTTCCGCCTGCAGGCCGCCGGCCTTCCCGACCTCGGCGGCCACCCGGTCGCCACGCTCCTGGCCGCCGCCGGCCTGATCGCGCTGCTGAGCGAACTGAACTACCGCCTGATCGAAATGCCCCTGCGCAACCGCGGCACCGCCCTGGTGCGGCGCCTGCGCACCTCTCCCACCGCCGTCCCATCCCCTGGAGCCACCTCATGCTGAGCCTTTTGAAGAAACTCACGGCGGCGCCGTCCGCCGAGCCCGTCGCCCCGGCCGCCGACAAGGTTGATCCGTACATGCTCGGGCTGCGCGACGCCATGCTCAGCGGCTGGTTCAACCAGGAGACCGGCGAGCTGTTCACAGGCTTTCCTGTGACGGCCGACGATACGCTGCTGGATGTGGGCTGCGGCGACGGCGGCAACGTGCACTTCTGCGGGATGCGCGGGGCGAAGATCATCATCGCCGACATCGACGGCGCCAAGGTCGAGGCCACCCGCCAGCGCCTGGGCGATACGCCGGCGCGCGGCGTCGAATGCCATGTCACCGACTGCAACCCGCTGCCGATCGCCGACGCCACCGCCACCCGTGTGGTGTCCACCGAAGTCATCGAGCACGTCGACGACCCGGCGCAGTTCCTCGCCGAACTGGTGCGGGTCGGCCGGCCGGGGGCGCTGTACCTGCTGAGCGTGCCGCACCCAAGTTCCGAAGACCTGCAGAAGGACATCGCCGCGCCGGAGTATTTCCAGAAACCCAACCACATCCGGATCATCGGCGAGGAGCAGTTCAAGGGCATGGTCAGCGACGCGGGCCTGGAGATCATCAGCCACAGTTCGTACGGCTTTTACTGGTCGATGTGGATGCTGCTTTTCTGGGAGGCGAAGGTGGACTTCAGCAACGCCGACCACCCGCTGCTCAACCACTGGGCCGACACCTGGCAGACGGTGCTCGACTCGCCGCGCGGCGCGCAGATCAAGCAGGCGCTGGATGCGGTCGTGGCGAAAAGTCAGGTGATCATCGCCCGCAAGCCTTAGCGCCGTCGCGGGCTTTTGCGATGCGTTGACTGACGCCATCGTCGGATCAGGCAACCAAGATGTCGGCCGCTCCCGACGGTTTTGTGTACCCTTGGCGCTTTGCGTGGCCAGGGAGTCGCAAGCAATGCGGTTTTACATCGGGCTGTCGGCGGTGCTGGCCATCGCCTCTTGGCTCTCGGCCTGTGAGCGCACGCCGGCGCCGCCCCTCGACCAGCAACTCTACATCTGGCAGCGCCAATGGACGCCCGCCCATGAGGCCGCGCTGCGCGACAGCCGCGCTGACTTTTCGACGGTGCGGGTGCTGGCGTTGCAGGCTTTTCCACAGGCGGGATGGAGCCGGGCGCGGATCGATCCGGCGTTGCTCCGCCAGGACGGTCGGCCGCTGATTGCGGTGATCCGGCTCGACGGCCAGCTCAAGTCCCTGGACCTTGCGCAAGCCACGGCGCAGATACTTCAGGTGCTCGACGACTGGCGGGGGCAGGGGCTGACGTTGGCCGGCGTTGAGATCGACCACGATGCCGGCAGCGCACGGCTGCCGGCCTATGCCGAATTCCTCACGCATCTGCGCCCGGCGCTGCCGCCCTCGTTGCCGCTGAGCATCACCGCGTTACCGGCGTGGCTGGACAGCCCGCAGTTGCCGGCGCTGCTGGCGGCGGTCGACAGCAGTGTGCTGCAGGTGCATGCGGTCAGCGATCCGCGCCGGGGCCTGTTCGATGCGGATCAGGCGCGGCGCTGGGCGGACGCCTGGGGACGGGTCAGCGACAAACCGTTCTACCTGGCGCTGCCGGCCTACGGCGTGGCGCTGTTGCCGGACAGCGGCGGGGCGCCTGGGGTGGAAAGCGAGGTCGCGATCCCGCGGCGCGGCGAACGCCGCGAACTGCTTGCCGATCCACAGGCCTTGAGCCAATTGGCCAGCGGGCTGCGGGGAAAACGCCCGGAACATCTGGCGGGCCTGATCTGGTTCCGCCTGCCGCTGGCCAACGACCGTCGGGCCTGGAGCCTGACCACGTTGCGTGCCGTCGCCCGCGACGAACCCCTGTCGAGCCGCCTCGACGTGAGCTTCGCGGCGCAGGACGGGCTCTACGACATCGGCCTCGCCAACCGCGGCAATCTCGACAGCCCGTGGCCCGCGCGCCTGACGGTCAAGGCCCGGGATTGCGTCGGCGCCGACGCCCTGGCCGGTTACACGTTGCAACAAACGCCGGATCTGCTTACCTTCACCCGCCTGCGCGACGGCCGGCTGCCGGCGGGCGGTCAGCGCGCCGTCGGTTGGGCGCGTTGCGCAAACATTGATCAAGGAGGTTCGCATGTTGACCCGTAACTGGCCCCGCCACCTGCTCTGCCTGAGCCTCAGCCTGCCGCTGGGCACGGCGCTGGCCTGCGGCCCGGACTTCCCGATGCGCCTGCTCGACAACCGCGGGCAATCGCTGGCGGAACTGCCGGAGGGCAACTTCAACTTCGAGATCAGCCGTCTGGGCAAAGCCATCGACGGGCTCAAGCTCACGACGGTGGCCACCCATAACCCGGACGCCTACGGCGAGCCCGGTGAATACGTCGACGAGCGCGAGCAGGCCGAGCAAGCGGATCTGACCGAAGCTGCGCAGGCGCAGGTCAAGCGCTTGCGCAGCCTCGGCGATGCCCGCCAGGCCTATGATCAGGGTGCCGACCTTCCCGCCGAGGTGCGCCTGTACGTGGCCGGCGCCGTGGCGTTCGCCGCCGCCGATTACCCGCTGGCGGCCGACTACTTCAGGCAGGTGCTGGCGCTGCCGGCGGATCAGCGCCCGTTGCGCAGCACGTGGGCGGCGTACTCCCTGGGCCGATCCCTGTACGCCATGAGCGGGCAGGCGGACGACGCCCTCGATCCGCTGGAGCAGGCGCTCGCCGCGTTCCGCCAGACCCGCCAATTGAACATCGACGGTTTCAGCGACCCGCTGGAGCTGGGCGTGGCCAGCCTCGGCGAAGAGGCCCGGGTGCTGCGCACCGCCGGAGACTGGAACGGCGCCATCGAACTGTACGCGGCGCAGAACCAGCATGGCTCGATGGTGGGGGCGTCTTCGCTGAAACTGCTGGTGAACGACCTGGTGGCGCTGCCCGAGGATCAACTGGCCAAGCTGCTGCGGGGCAAAGCGGTGCAGCAACTGGTCACGGCCTCGCTGATCAGCCGGATCGGCTGGTCGTTCGGCGAGCAGCCGGAGCGCGAGAAGGCACTCATCAAACTGCTGCAGGACAGCACCCGCGGCAGCCTGGACAACGCCGACCGCCTGGCGGCGATGAACTATCAGCAGGGCGACTACGCCAGCGCCAAGGCGTTTCTCGAACACGCCGGGGACGGCGGGCTGGCCTGGTGGCTGCGGGCGAAACTGGCGGTGCGCGACGGCGACGCCAACGCCGCCGCAGCGGCCTACGCCAAAGCCGCCCAGGCCTTTCCGAAGGACGAATCGTGGGGCGAGCGGCGCACGCCGGACTGGGCCTTCGAAACCCTGCGGCCCAAGTGCCGGGTGGACGGCGAAAGCGCGATCCTCGACCTGCAGCGCGGCGATTACCTGCAAGCCTTCGACCGGCTGTACCAAAGCCAGGACATTTACTGGTTCGACGCCGCCACCGTGGCCGAGCGGGTGCTGACGCTCGATGAGCTCAAGCGCTACGTCGATGAGAAAGTGCCGGCGCCGCCGGTGCTGAGCCAGCAGGACCGCGACAACTACGTGCCGCTGTCGGTGGCGGCGAACCTGCGCAACTTGTTGGGCCGGCGCTTGCTGCGCGAAGGCCGTTACGAAGAGGCGGTCGGCTACTTCGACAATCCCGACCTGCAGAACAAGGCCCGGCTGTATGGCCAGCAACGGCTGAACGCCGACGCGGCCTGGTGGCCGACCAAACGCGCCGCGGCGCTGTTCAACGCGGCCTGGACGGCCCGGGAATGGGGCATGGACATCCTTGGCTACGAGATGGCGCCGGACTACGCGACGTTCGGCGGCAACTACAGCCTGGAGACCGCCGAACTGAAGGTCGGCCCGCTGGTGGCCGACGCCGAAGTGCAGCGCCAGAAGGCCAGCGAGGCGCAGCCCGACGTGCGTTACCACTACCGGTTCGTCGCCACCGCGTTGGCCAGCCGCGCGGCCGACAACCTGCCGCACACCAGCCAGGCGTTCGCCGCCGTGCTGTGTTCGGCGGCCGGCTGGAACAGTAGCGAGGAGGATCAGCGCGGGCTGTACCAACGCTATGTGAAGGAAGGCCCGTACGTGCCGTGGGCGGTGGACTTCGGCCACCAGTGCCCGTATCCGGACTTCGAGAACGCTGACAAGCGCTACGTGACCCAGGTCACCGACGCCGTGCGCTCGACGCTGCGCCCTTACAAGTGGCCGGTGCAGATCGGCGCGGCCGTGGTGCTGGCGGGCGCTGCGCTGTGGCTGTTCGGACGCCGGCGCAAGGCCCGCAAAGCCTAGGCCTGCTGGACGAACGTCAAACGCACGGCGAAGCCGATCAACAGGCTGCCGAACAGCCACTGTTGCAGGCGCTGGGCCGAAGGGCTGTTGTGCAGCCAGCGGCCCAGGGCGGCGCCGGCCAGGGCGTAGGCGCTGTCGAACAGCAGCCCTGCGCCCACCAGCAGGGCGCCGAGCACGGCAAATTGGGTGAGCACCGGCGCGCCGTCGGCGACGATGAACTGCGGCAGCAGCACCGAGCAGAACAGCAACGCCTTGGGGTTGAGCAGATTGGTCAGCAGACCGCGGCGCACCGCTTCGCGCCATTGCGCCTTCGCGTCCGGCAGCGGCGCAGCGTTCAGGTCCGGCAGCAATGTGCTGCGCAGGCACTGGACGCCGAGCCACAGCAGGTAGGCCGCCCCGGCCAGGCGCACCACGTCGAACGTCCACGGCGCGGCCTTGAACAGCGCCGCCAGCCCCAGCCCCGCCAACGCCACATGGCAGCCCCGGGCCACCGCCAGTCCGACGGCAGTGGCCAGCGCCGCGCCGCGGCCTTGGCGGGCGCCGGTCTGCAACAGCAGGATCATGTCCGGGCCGGGCAGTAGGTAGACCACCGCCAATGCCAGGAAAAACAGCCAGAGACTCGCCATGCCGCACCCCTTTCGTTGTCGATTCGGTCGGCTCAGTCTAGGGCCGAAGGGTAGGGCAGGTGCTTGCGTAGTTCGCTTCAAAAGCGCTCATGATTGGCATAACCTGCTTTCTTTCTGCGCATAGACCATTGGAATCTGCCAACCATGAAACTGGACGCTTTCGACCGCAAGATTCTCGCCGCGCTGCAACGGGACGGGCGCCTGAGCAACGTGCAACTGGCCGACGAGATCGGACTGTCGGCCTCGCCGTGCCTGCGCCGGGTGCGGATGCTGGAGGAGGCGGGGGTGATCCGCGGCTACCAGGCCAACCTCGACCGCGATGAAGTGGGGCTGGGGCTGACCGTGTTCGTCGGGGTCAAGGTGGAGCGGCACAACGATGAGCGGGCCGAAGCGTTCCGGGCGGCGGTGACGGCGCTGCCGGAGGTGATTTCGGCGTTTCTGGTGTCCGGCGAGTCGGACTTCCTGTTGCAGGTGGTGGTGCCGGACCTGCGGGCCTATGACCGCTTTCTCACCGGTTGCCTGCTGAAGCTGCCGGGGGTGAGCGACATCCGCAGCAACTTTGCGATCAACACGGTGAAGACGCCGGGGGCGTTGCCGTTGGGGCATCTTCCGGCTTGAGGCCGGGTTGAGCCCATCGCGAGCGGGCTCGCTCCTACAGGACTGCAGCAATCTCTGTGGCAGCGAGCCTGTCTGCCGGCGGCCTTACATCTGCGTCGCCATCCCCTCCACATCCATCGCGGCCTGGCGCAACGCCTCCGAGCGGGTCGGATGCGGGTGGCAGGTCAGGGCGATGTCTTCGGCCGAGGCGCTGAACTCCATGGCCACACAGTATTCGCCGATCATCTCGCTGACGCTCGGGCCGACCAGGTGCACGCCCAGCACCTCGTCCGTGCGCTCGTCGGCGATGACCTTGGCGAAACCTTCGGTCTCGTGGTTGATCTTGGCCCGGCTGTTGGCGGTGAACGGGAACTTGCCGACCTTGTAGGCCCGGCCTTCGGCCTTGAGCTGCTCTTCGGTCTTGCCGACGCTGGCCAGTTCCGGCCGGGTGTAGATCACGTTGGGGATCAGGCCGTAGTTGACCTCGGCCGCCTTGCCGGCGATCCGCTCGATGCAGGCCATGGCTTCGTCTTCGGCCTTGTGCGCGAGCATCGGCCCGGACGTGACGTCGCCGATCACCCACACCCCGGCGGCCTCGGTGCGGTGGCGGTCGTTGGCGAGCATGCCGCGCTTGTCGGTGCCCAGGCCGACGTTCTCCAGGCCCAGCCCGCGGGTGTAAGGCCGGCGGCCGATGGCGACCAGCACATAGTCGGCTTCCAGCAGCTCGGCGGCGCCGCCGGCGGCGGGTTCGACACTCAGTTGCACGCCGCTGGCCGAGGACGTGGCGCTGGTGACTTTCGAGCTCAGCCTGAAGGCGATCCCTTGCTTGCCCAATGAGCGCTGCAAGGCCTTGCCGGTTTCGCCGTCGACGCCGGGACAGATGCGATCCAGGTATTCGACCACCGTCACTTGCGCCCCGAGCCGGCGCCAGACCGAGCCCAGCTCCAGGCCGATCACCCCGGCGCCGATCACCACCAGGTGCCTGGGCACTTCGCCGAGCGACAGCGCGCCGGTGGAGTCGAGGATGCGTTTGTTGTCGATCTCCACACCGGGCAGGGGCGTGGGCTCGGAGCCGGTGGCGATGACGATGTCCTTGGCGGTGAGCTCGATGCGGCTGCCCTGGTCGCCGGTCACGCTGACCTTGCCGGGGCCGTCGATGTGGCCCCAGCCCTTGATCCAGTCGACCTTGTTCTTGCGGAACAGGAACTCGATGCCTTTGGTCAGGCCGGCGACGCTCTCGTCCTTCTGCTTCATCATCTGCGCCAGGTTGAGCGACGGTTTGACCTCGATGCCGAGGTTGGCGAATTCCGGCCCCACGGCCGCTTCGTACAGTTCGGAGGCATGCAGCAACGCCTTGGAGGGCATGCAGCCGACATTCAGGCAGGTGCCGCCGAGGGTGGCACGACCCTCCACGCAAGCGGCCTTGAGGCCGAGTTGGCCGGCGCGGATCGCCGCGTTGTAGCCGCCGGGGCCGCCGCCCAGAATCACCACGTCATAGTTGCTCATGCGCTTGCTCCTGGTTGAAGGATGCGGATCGGTAACGGTAGTCCGCACTAAAAATTACGAACGTAATATGTGCGTTTCCGGACATTTCGGTCAAGGCTTCAGGCAAGCGACAGGTCGGTCGTCTTTAGATAGTGGATTTGTGTACGAATATTTCACGGCATTTGTTATATCGTAACGATATGTGCCGATAGCCAAAGGTTTTGGGGGGATATGCAAGTCGATCTGGAGGGGGATGGCACGCACGTGACCGAATTGCCGCGCTTTCAGCAGGCCGCGGCCCAGGGTCGCCGCTTGCGCCGGTTGGCCGTCGGGCTGGGCGCGTTGGCCGGGGCAGGGTGGGTGCTGGCGTTCTTTGTCGGGCTGTTTGCGCCGCAATCGTTGTGGCCGGCGCTGTTGGTCAACCTCAGCGCTGCGTTGCTGGTGCTGGTGGCCGGACTGCAATCTGCGTGGTGGGTGAGCCGCTGGCGGGCACGGGTGATCGATCCGCCCGCATCGGTCGTCCCCGAGGATGATGCGCCTGCGCCGGACGGTTGGTACGAGCGGTTGCTCGACCGGTTGAGCCGTCGCGGCCTGCACCTGCTGGGGCAGGTCGGCGCGCCCACGCTATGGCTGGGAGGCTGGGCCTTGGCGGCTACGTTGAGCATCGATCAGACGTGGAGCCTGGCGTTGCCGTCCGCCGCTGTGGGCCTGTCCGCGACGGCCGGCGCCGCGCTGGCGCTGGTGCTGGCGTTCGGGTTGCTGGTGCTGGAGCGGCAATGGGCCCAGGAATCCGCAGCGCAATGGCCTGAAGCGGGGTCGCTGGCGCAATTGGCGCGCGTGGCGATCATCTGCCTGGTGTTGGCGGCGCTGTGCCTGTTGTTCGCCGGCGAAAGCGCCGTGTGGCCGGTGCGCGTCGCCGTGCTGATCGGCATCCTGCCGGGCGTGGTGGCGCTGGAGTTGCTGCTGCGTGCGGTGTTGTCGCTGTTCAGCCCGCGGCGGGAGACGCTCGAGCCGACCCTGCTGGCGCGCAGCGTTGTGGCGGATCTGCTGCGCTGGCCGCCGCAGCCGCTGCTGGCCTTGCAGCATGAACTGCACAATCGCTTCGGCATCGACCTGCGCCAGATCTGGGCCTTCAGCTACATGCGCCGGGCCCTGTTGCCGGTGCTGGCGCTGGTCGCGGCGGTGGGGTGGCTACTGACCGGGCTTCATGAAATCCCGATGCAAGGTCGCGGCATCTACGAGCGCTTCGGCAAACCGGTGCAGGTGTTCGGCCCCGGTCTGCACGCCGGTCTGCCGTGGCCGCTGGGGCGGGTGTTGAGCGTCGAGAACGGTGTGGTGCATGAGTTGGCCACCAGCGTCGGCGACAACCCCGCGCCGGTTCAGGCGGAGCCTGCCGAAGGTCCGGCGCCGATAACGGCCAACCGCTTGTGGGACGCCAGCCACGTCAACGACAAGTCCCAAGTGATCGCCGGCAGTCGGGGCGGGCAGCAGAGCTTCCAGATCGTCAACATGGACGTGCGCTTCGTCTACCGCATCGGATTGAGCGATGAGGCCGCACTGGCCGCCACCTACAACAGCGCCGATGTGCCGACGCTGATCCGCAGCACGGCCAGCCGGATCCTGGTGCACGACTTCGCCTCACGCACCCTCGACGGTTTGCTGGGGCAAGACAGGACGGGGCTCGCCGAGGAGATCGGCCGGGCGGTGCAGCAAGACCTGCAAAAACTCGACAGCGGCGTGGAGATCCTCGCCACGGTGGTCGAGGCCATTCATCCGCCGGCCGGTGCGGCCAATGCCTACCACGGCGTGCAGGCGGCGCAGATCGGTGCGCAGGCGTTGATCGCCCGCGAGCGCGGCGCGGCGGCCGAGGCCAGCAACCAGGCGCAACTTCAGGCCAGCCTCGCCGGGGATCAAGCCACCGCCAACGCCCGCGAAACGGAAGCGGCGGCACGGGCGGCGGACCTCAAGTTCGCGGCCGAACAAAAGGCCTACGCCAGCGCCGGCCAGGCGTTCGTGCTGGAGCAGTACCTCAGCCGGCTCAGCCAGGGCCTGGGCAAGGCCCGCTTGCTGGTGCTCGACCATCGCCTCGGCGGCAGCGGCAATGCGCCGACCATTGACCTGCGCACCTTCACACTGCCGGCCGATCCCGCGCCGGCACGCAATTCCGCTCAACCAGGAGTCACCCATTGAGCCAGTCGCACACTCACGATCATTCCGATCACAGCGGCCACGGTCATGCTCATGGCGGGCATCACCATCATCACGGTCATCATCACCATCACCACGGCGAACCGGAAGAGGCGGGGCCGTTCCCTTGGCGGCGCATGGGCTGGGCGGCGCTGCTGGTGGCCTTTGCGGTCGCGGCGGCGAGCCTGGTGCAGGTGCGCTCCGGGGAGGCGACGGTGATCACCCGCTTCGGCAACCCGACGCGGGTGCTGCTGGAGCCGGGGCTGGGCTGGCGCTGGCCGGCGCCGTTCGAGGCGGCGATCCCGGTGGACTTGCGTCTGCGCACCACGTCCAGCGGCCTGCAGGATGTCGGCACCCGCGACGGCCTGCGGATCATCGTGCAGGCGTATGTGGCGTGGCAGGTGCAGGGCGATCCGGACAATGTGCAGCGTTTCATGCGCGCTGTGCAGAACCAGCCGGACGAAGCCGCGTGGCAGATCCGCACGTTTGTCGGTTCGGCGCTGGAGACCACCGCCAGCAGTTTCGACCTGGCGAATCTGGTGAACACCGATGCCGCTCAGGTGCGCATCGCTGACTTCGAGGCGCAACTGCGCCAACAGATCGACCAGCAGTTGCTGGCGACTTACGGGGTGCGGGTGGTGCAGGTCGGCATCGAGCGGCTGACCTTGCCGTCGGTGACGCTCACCGCCACCGTCGACCGGATGCGCGCCGAGCGTGAAACCATCGCCACCGAGCGCACGGCCGTCGGCAAGCGCGAAGCGGCGCAAATCCGTTCCGCCGCCGAACGCGATGCACGCATCGTACAGGCCGACGCCACGGTGAAAGCGGCAGAGATCGAAGCGCAATCCCGGGTCGAGGCGGCGCAGATCTACGGACGCGCCTATGCCGGGTCGCCGCAGCTCTACAACTTGCTGCGTTCGCTGGACACCCTCGGCACCATCGTCACGCCCGATACCAAGCTGATTCTGCGCACCGACGCTGCGCCGTTCCGGGCGCTGGTGGACGGTCCGCCGACGCTCGACAGCAAAAGCGGATCGCAGCCATGAGTGAAGTTCCACGTGGAACACATTCGCTGAACAGCCCCTGGATTCAGGCCGGACGCCTGGCGTTCTTTGCGCTGTACGCCGTGACCGTGCTGGCGGCGCTGGCCTGGGCATTCTCCAATGTGCGGCAGATCGATCCGCAGAACCGCGCAGTGGTTTTGCATTTCGGTGCGTTGGATCGGATTCAGAATGCCGGTTTGCTGTTGGCCTGGCCCGAACCCTTCGAGCAAGTGGTGCTGCTGCCGGCGGCGGACCGGGTGATCGAGCGTCGGGTCGACAACCTGCTGCGCAGCGACGCGGCCTTGCAGGCAGATCGCGTGGCGACATTCGCCACACCGTTGAGCGACGCGCTGGCCGGTTCCGGCTATTTGCTCACCGGGGATGCTGGCGTCGTGCAGCTGGATGTCCGGGTGTTCTACAAAGTGACGGATCCTTATGCGTACGTGCTTCAAGGGGATCATGTGCTGCCCGCGCTGGATCGGCTGGTGACCCGCAGTGCGGTGGCCCTGACGGCCGCCCGGGACCTGGACACGATTCTGGTGGCCCGACCTGAATTGATCGGCGCCGACAACCAGGCCGCCGAGCGTCGTGAACGGTTGCGCGGCGATCTGGTGCAAGGCATCAACCGGCGCTTGTCCGAGTTGAAGGCCGGCGGGCAGGGCATCGGCATCGAAGCGGTGCGGGTGGATGTGCAATCAAGCCTGCCGGCGCCGGCGGTGAGTGCGTTCAATGCCGTCTTGACCGCCAGTCAACAAGCCGACAAGGCCGTGGCCAACGCCCGCACCGACGCGGAGAAACTCACCCAGACCGCCAACGAACAAGCCGACCGCACGCTGCAGGTTGCCCATGCACAAGCCGGTGAACGGCTCGCCAAAGCCACCGCCGACACGGCGACGGTCTTGAGCCTGGCCAAGGCCCGGCAGCAAGGCAGCGACCCGCAGATGTTGCTGCGTCTGTACCGCGAGCGCATTCCGAAGATCCTCGGCCAGGCCGGTTCGGTCACCACGGTGGATCCGAAGGACGATGCCCGGCTGATCATTCAGGGAGCCAGTAAATGACCACAAACACCCTTCCTGCGCCGGGCCTGCTGTCCTCGGCCGAACAGCGCCGCGCCGCACGCCAGTTGACCCTGGCGATGCTCGCCCTCGGCCTGCTCGGGCTGGGGCTGATCTGGCGCTGGCTGATGCCGGAGCAGACCGGCGTCAGCCAGTTGTTGCTGGGTGTCGCGTCGGTTCTGGTGGCGGTGCCGGTCATGCGCTCGGCTTGGTTCAGCCTGCGCTATCCGAGCCTGCACGGCATCACCGATCAGTTGATCGCGCTGGCCCTGCTCGGGGCCTGGGCCACCGGGGACCTGCTCACGGCGGCGCTGCTGCCGATCATCATGATCTTCGGCCATGTGCTGGAGGAGCGCAGCGTGATCGGCTCCCAGGAGGCGATCCATGCGCTGGGCCAGTTGACCCGCAGCCATGCGCGCAAGGTGCAGGCCGACGGCTCGATCATCGAGGTCGACAACCGCACGCTCAAGGCCGGCGACACGGTCGAAGTCCGGGCGGGAGACCGGGTGCCGGCGGACGGGCGGGTGCTGTTCGGCCAGGCCAGCCTCGACACCGCGTC
Source organism: Pseudomonas ekonensis (assembly GCF_019145435.1). Lineage (NCBI taxonomy): Bacteria > Pseudomonadati > Pseudomonadota > Gammaproteobacteria > Pseudomonadales > Pseudomonadaceae > Pseudomonas > Pseudomonas ekonensis. The sequence goes on from NZ_JAHSTS010000003.1 coordinate 159,499, forward strand.
GATCACCGGCGAGTCGGTGCCAGTGGAGGCGGGCGCCGGCATGGAGGTGTACGGCGGGGCGATCAACCTCGACGGCCTGCTGCGCATCGAGGTGACCCGCACCGGCGATGAATCGACCCTCGGCAAGGTCATCGGCCTGATGCAGAACGCCGAGCGCTCCAAGCCGCCGATCACCCGCCTGCTGGAGCGTTACGCCGGCAGCTACATGGTGCTGGTGTTGTTGCTGGCGGCGGTGACCTGGTTCATCACCCACGATGCGCAAGCGATGCTCGCGGTGCTCGTGGCGGCTTGCCCGTGCGCGCTGGTGCTGTCGGCGCCGGCCACCGCGATTGCCGGTGTGGCGGTGGCGGCGCGGCACGGGATCCTGATCCGCAGCTCGGCGTTCCTTGAGGAGCTGGCCGATCTCACTTCGCTGGTGGTGGACAAGACCGGCACCCTGACGTACGGCACCTTGCGCTTGCAGTCGGTCGACAGCCCCCGCGTCGAGCACGCTACGGTGATCGCGCTGGCGGCGGCGCTCGGTGCGGCCAGCAGCCATCCGGTCAGTCGTGCGCTGGCCGGTCTGGCCGAGCCGGACAGTGACCTGGCGCTGACCGACATCCACGAGCGGCAAGGGCTGGGCGTGGTCGCCATGACGGTTCAGGGCGAAGCGGCGCTGGGCCGCCCTGAGTTGTTCGCGCAGTTGGGCATCGTCACCACCGCCGTGCCGGAACATGACGGCCCGATTGCCGGACTGGCCCTGAACGGCGAATTCCTCGCCTGGCTGCTGCTCGCCGACAGCGTCAAGCCGGAAGCGCGGTTGGCCTTGGGCGAATTGCGCGACCTGGGCCTGGGCCGGCAATTGCTGCTGACCGGCGACCGCCGAAGTGTGGCGAATGCGCTGGCCCGGGATGTCGGCCTGCATGAAGTCGAAGCCCAGGCGTTGCCGGAGGACAAGCTCAACCGGGTGCTGAAGGAGATCGACAGCGGCTTCCGGCCGATGGTGGTGGGCGACGGCATCAACGACTCATTGGCGCTCAAGGCCGGGGTGGTCGGTGTGGCGATGGGGGCGGGAGGCGCCGACATCGCGCTGGCCTCGGCCGACATCGTGCTGATCGGCAGCGACCTGCGGCGCCTGGGCACCTGCGTGCGGCTGAGTCGCCAGTGCCGGCGCACGTTGCAGGTGAACGTGATCATCGGCCTGGGCTGGACGCTGGCGATCGTCGTGTTCGCCGCGTTCGGTTGGCTCGGCGCAGCCGGGGCCATGATCGCTGCGCTGCTGCACAACCTCAGCACCTTGCTGGTGCTGGGCAATGCCGGACGCCTGTTGCGGTTCCAGGAACCGTTGCTGAAGCTGAAGGAAGACTGATCATTTTTTGAACGGTGCGCCTGCCCCGCAGTCTTCCGCTTAAGCGCACCGTTCAAGGATGACCGTGCAGGCGCAGGCGCTCCGGTTCATAGCGGACGGCTATTAAATCGATAGCCTGCTATTTTTCAAGGATGGTCTACCCTCAGATCAGACGTCTGAAACCAGGGGGATATTCCATGCTCGCGCAACTTCCACCGGCCTTACAGAAACTGCAGCTACCGCTTCGCCTGCGGCTCTGGGACGGCCATGAGTTCAATCTCGGGCCGACGCCCAGCGTCACCATCGTGGTCAAGGACCCGCAGATGGTCACTCAGTTCACCCATCCAAGCCTGGACGCGCTGGGGGCGGCGTTCGTCGAGGGCAAGCTTGAGCTGGAAGGTTCGATCAGCGAGGTGATCCGGGTCTGCGACGAGCTGAGCAATGCGCTGCTCGACGAAGACGAAGGCAGCCAACCGGTGCGTTCGCTCCACGACAAGGAAACCGACGCAAAAGCCATTTCCTATCACTACGACCTGTCCAACGCGTTCTATCAGCTGTGGCTGGACAGCGACATGGCGTATTCCTGCGCCTATTTCGAAACCGGCAGCGAAACCCTGGAACAGGCCCAGCAGGCCAAGTTCCGCCATCTGTGCCGCAAGCTGCGCCTGCAGCCCGGCGACTACCTGCTGGATGTCGGCTGCGGCTGGGGCGGACTGGCGCGGTACGCCGCCCGCGAGTTCGGGGCAAAGGTGTTCGGCATCACCTTGAGCAAGGAACAACTGGCGCTGGCCCGCGAGCGGGTCAAGGCCGAAGGCCTGGAAGACCAGATCGAGCTGCAACTGCTCGACTACCGCGACCTGCCCCAGGACGGCCGTTTCGACAAAGTGGTCAGCGTCGGCATGTTCGAGCATGTGGGCCACGCCAACCTCGCCGAATACTGCAAGACCTTGTTCGGTGCGGTGAAGGAGGGCGGCCTGGTGATGAACCACGGCATCACCGCCAAACACACCGACGGTCGTCCGGTGGGACGCGGCGCCGGGGATTTCATCGAGAAGTACGTGTTCCCCAACGGCGAGCTGCCGCACCTGTCGATGATCTCCGCCGAGATCAGCGAGGCGGGCCTGGAGATCGTCGACGTCGAAAGCCTGCGCCTGCATTACGCGCGCACGCTGGACCACTGGAGCGAGCGCCTGGAAGACAACCTGGAGACCGCCGCCAAACTGGTGCCGGAGCAGGCGCTGCGGATCTGGCGCCTGTACCTGGCCGGGTGTGCCTACGCCTTCGCCCACGGCTGGATCAACCTGCACCAGATCCTCGCCGTGAAGGCCCACCCCGACGGCAGCCATGAACTGCCGTGGACACGGGACGACATCTACAACCCGTAAGCCTCAGAGAATCGGCGAAATCAGCCGGGCGATCCGCATGCCGACCTGTTGCAGGTGGTGGATCTCCCGGCTTTCGTCTTTGGCGATCTCGTTGGCTTGGGCGAAGTCATCGTCGAGCATCTGTTCCACGCGGGTGGCGAACTCGCTGTCCACGGTCAGCAGCATCACTTCGAAGTTGAGGCGGAAGGAGCGGTTGTCCAGGTTGGCGCTGCCGATGGCGCTGATTTCGCTGTCGATCAGCACCACCTTCTGATGCAGGAACCCTGGCTTGTAGCGGAACACCCGCACCCCGGCGCGCACGGCTTCGAACGCATAGAGGCTGGAGGCGGCATAAACGATGCGGTGGTCGGGCCGCGACGGCAGCAGCAGCCGCACATCGACGCCGCGCAGCACCGCCAGGCGCAATGCCGCGAACACCGCTTCGTCCGGAATGAAATAGGGGCTGGTGATCCACACCCGCTCGGTGGCGGCGTGGATCGCTTCGACGAAGAACAGCGAGCAGGTCTCGTAGGGGTCGGCCGGGCCGCTGGCGAGCAATTGGCAGAGCACGCCGTCCTCCGGATAGGCGTCCGGCAGGATCATCGGCGGCAGGGCACGCGCGGCCCAGAACCAGTCCTCGGCGAACGACTCCTGCATGCAGGCCACCACCGGGCCGCGCACCTGGATGTGGGTGTCACGCCACGGTGCCAGCGGCGGTTTCTCGCCCATGTACTCGTCGCCGACGTTGTGGCCGCCGACGAAACCGGTCATGCCATCCACCACGACGATCTTGCGGTGGTTGCGGAAATTCACCTGAAAGCGGTTGAGCCAGCCGCTGCGGGTGGCGAACGCCTGCACTTCGACGCCGCCGTCGCGCAGGGCCTGCACGTAGCTGTGGGGCAGGGCATGGCTGCCGATGCGGTCGTAGAGCAAATGCACCGCCACGCCTTCGGCGGCCTTCTTCAGCAATAGGTCGCGCAGGCGTTGGCCGAGCTGATCGTCGTGGATGATGAAGAACTGGATCAGCACCGCCTCCCTGGCCTGGCCGATGGCGTTGAACAAGGCCTTGAAGGTGGCCGGGCCGTTCACCAGCAGTTGCACGTCGTTGTTGGCCAGGCACGGCATCCGTCCCAGCCGCGGCATCGCGCGCAACGAGGCGTAGGCGTTCGAGGCGCGGGCGGTCAGGGCCTCTTCCACCCACGGCCGCCAGTTGAGTTCGGAGATCGCCTGGCGCATCTGTTCGTTGGCCTGGCGTCGCGCCTTGATGTAGCCGTCGAAGGTGCTGCGGCCGAAGACCAGGTACGGGATGAGCGTCAGGTAGGGAATGAAGATCAGCGACAGCGCCCAGGCGATCGAGCCCTGCGCCGTGCGCACGGTCAGCACCGCATGAAGGGCGGCGATCGAGCCCAGGGTGTGGATCAGGGCGATCAGGTAACCGAAGAGGTGCGGTCCGAAGTAATCCATGGGGGCAGCCGTGCTCCTGAAGTTTCAATGCCTAACAGACCATGTTCCGTTGCGGTTGTCGCCATTTAATTGGAGCATGAACCGAAGCGACCGGCCGACGTCTAACGGCCACTACTGATCAGGAGTCTCGCAATGAACGTTCGTCTGCTGGGTTTGGCGCTGGGCCTGGGTTTGGCTTTGCCGGTGGTTGCTCAGGCGCAAATGCTGCAGCCGGGTTTGTGGGAAATGACGTCGAGCAACGTCAAGGTCGATGACCAGGCCATGGACGTGCAATCGATCCTCGGCCAGATTCAAGGGCAAATCACGCCGCAGCAACGGGCGGCGCTGGAGAAGCAGGGCATCAACATCGGCGGCAAGGGCATCCGCGCCTGCCTGACGCCGCAGCAAGTGGCGACCAACGACATTCCGCTGGCGGATCCGCAGTCGGGCTGCAAGCAGCAGATCACCGAGCGCAACGGCAACCAGTGGAAATTCCGTTTCAGTTGCCCGCGGGCCCAAGGCACCGGCGTGGCGACGTTCCTCAGCGACCGGGAGTTCACCACAGTCGCCAACGGCACCTTCAATGCCATCGGCATCAACCAGAAGGGCAGCCTGGAAACCCGCGCGGTGTGGTTGGGGCAGGACTGCGGCACCGTCAAGCCAAGGGCATGACAGGCTTCGCGGGCAAGCCGCAAGGCTTGCCCGCGAACGCGTCACCGACTCAACGCATGAACCTCAGGGGCAATCCCTGACACCCTTCGTTCACCCGCTGGCCATCCCAGGCAACCTGCCCCGACACGACGGTCAGGCTCACCCGGTGCCTGAACCGCCGGTCGGCGAACGGTGTCCATCCGCACTGCGAGAGCACCGGTTGGCGCGACACGGCGACACCTTCCGGCTCCGGTCGTATCAGCACCAGATCCGCCCAATATCCCTCACGCAAATAACCCCGGTCCGGAATGGCGAACAGATCCGCCACCCGGTGGCTGGTCTTCGCCACCAGGGTGGTGATCGGCAGCACGCCGTCGGCCACTAGCTCCAGCAGCGCCGGCAAGGCGTGCTGCACCAGCGGCAAGCCCGCCGGCGCCTGGTCGTAGGGTCGCTCCTTTTCGGTCCACGTGTGCGGCGCATGATCGCTGCCGATCACATCCAGGCGGTTGCTCAGCAAGGCCTGGCGCAGGGCGTCGCGGTCGGTGCGGGATTTGATCGCCGGGTTGCATTTGATCCGGTTGCCCAGCGTCGGGTAGTCGCGGTCGTCGAACAGCAGATGATGCAGGCAAACTTCGGCGCTGATGCGTTTGTGGGGCAGCGGTTTGTCCTCGAACAGTTCCAGCTCGCGGGCGGTGGTGAGGTGCAGGACGTGCAGGCGGGTGCCATGGCGTCTGGCCAGATCCACGGCGAGCGAAGAGGAGCGGTAGCAGGTTTCGGCATCACGGATCAGCGCGTGGGCGTCGGGCGGCAGGTGTTCGCCGTAGCGCTCGCGCAGCCTTGCGGCATTGGCCTCGATGCTGGGCGTGTGTTCGCAGTGGGCCAGCAGGATCGTCGGCACCTCGGCGAACAGCCGTTCCAGGATCCGTGGATCGTCCACCAGCAGGTTGCCGGTGGACGCGCCCATGAACACTTTCACCCCGGCCACTTCGCACGGGTTGAGCGCGGCCACCGTGTCGAGGTTGTGTTGGCTGACGCCGAAGTGAAAGCCGTAGTTGGCCACGGAACCGATGGCGGCCCGGCGCTTTTTGTCGGCCAGCGCCTCGAGGGTGAGGGTGGCCGGGGAGGTGTTGGGCATGTCCATGAAACTGGTGATGCCCCCGGCGACGGCCGCGCGGGATTCAGAGTGAATGCTGCCCTTGGCCGGCGAGCCCGGTTCACGGAAATGCACCTGGTCGTCGATCATCCCCGGCAGCAGCCATTGGCCGTCGGCGTCGATTTCCTGCACTGCGTTTTCGCCGAAGATGCTTGAAGCGATCTTGACGATGCGCCCGTGGCTGACCAGCACGTCCGCCCCGAATTGCCGTCCTTCGTTCACCAGCCGCGCATTGCGGATCAGCAGGCTGCCCATGGCTCAGAACTCGTTCTGCAGGGCTTTGTAGCCGCGCACCAGATCGACGTTGGTGCGGGCCACGTCCTCGGAAAATTCCGAAGCGCTGACGCTTACCGGCGGGAATTGCGAAAGGTCGGTGCCCGGGCCGATGCGGGTGGTGGAGGGGACATAGAACGCGTCCGGCAGGTCGCGTCCGTCCACCACCGAGTTGTGCCGCACCACGCAGCCGTTGCCGACGGCGCAGTTGAACAGCACGCTGTTGAAGCCGATGAACACCCGGTCGCCGACCTTGCACGGGCCATGCACGATGGAACGGTGTGCGATGGAACTGTACTCGCCGATGGTCACCGCCGCGCCGGATTTGGAATGGATCACCACGCCGTCCTGAATGTTCGAGTTGGCGCCGATGGTGATCGGCTCCATGCTGCCGGAGGCGTCCACTTCATCGGCGCGGATCACCGCGTAGGGGCCGACGAACACGTTTTCGCCGATCACCACCTTGCCGCAGATGATCGCGGTTTTGTCGACGTAGGCGGATTCGGCAATCAGCGGCAGGTCGCCGGAAGGATTCTTGCGGATCATGGTTGGCCCAAGGCTCGGTAGAGGGTGTTGAGGTTGTGTTCGAACAGGCCGGCGAACGTGCTGGCCGGTCCGGTGGCGGCGAGGGCGTCGGAGTACAGGGTGCCGCCGATGCGGGCGCCGGTCTCTTCGGCGATCTGCTTGAGCAGGCGCGCGTCCTTGATATTCTCCATGAACACCGCTTTGACCTTCGCCTGGCGGATCTGGGTGATCAATGCAGCGACCTCGGCGGCGGACGGCTCACGCTCGGTGGACAGCCCCTGCGGCGCCATGAACTCGATGCTGTAGGCCTGACCGAGGTAACCGAAGGCGTCGTGGCTGGTGACGATCTTGCGGTTGCCCGGCGGCAGCGAGCCGAGCTTGGCGCGGGCTTCGGCGAGCAGGGCGTGGATCTGTTTCAGGTAGGCCTGGCCGTTGCGCTCGTAATCGGCCTTGTTGGCCGGGTCGGCGGCGGTCAGGGCCTTGGTGATGTTGGCGATGTACAGCTCGATGTTCGCCAGGTTGTGCCAGGCGTGCGGGTCGGGGACGGTTTCACCGTCCTCCTCCAGCGAGCGCGGGATCACGCCGCGGCTGGCGGTGACCACCGTCGCGGGGGTGGCGGTGCTGCTCACCAGGCGATCCAGCCAGGGCTCGAACCCCAGGCCGTTCTTCACGATCAGCCGGGCCTTGAGCAGGGCCTTGGCATCGTCCGGCGTGGGCTCGTAGGTATGGGCATCGGCATCCGGCCCGACCATGTCGGTGATCTGCACATGCTCGCCGCCGACCTGGTGCACCAGGTCGGCGAGAATGCTGAAGCTGGTGACCACCGGTATCTTTTCCGCCGCCGACAACGACATCGACAGCGTCAGGCTGAACAGCAGTAATAGAGCGCGCATCGGAAAGCACCTCATGAGGATGTGAGCAAAGGCGGGCGGCGCAACAGACCGTGGATCGGTCCGAACACCACGGACAGCAGATAGCCGACGCCCGCGATCAGGACGATGGCGGGGCCGCTGGGCAGCGAGCAGTGGAACGACAGCAGCAAGCCGAGCCAGACCGACAGGCAGCCGATCAGCGCCGCGATGGCGATCAGGACCGGCAGGCGCCGGCTCCAGAAGCGCGAGGCGGCAGCGGGCAGCATCATCAGCCCGACCACCATGAGCGCGCCGATGGCCTGAAAGCCGATCACCAGGTTCAGCACCACCAGGGTCAGAAATGCGCCATGGGCGATCGGGCCGAGCCGGCTGACGGTCTGCAGGAACACCGGGTCGAGGGTGTCGAGCACCAGCGGGCGGTAGATCAGCGCCATGGCCGCCAGGCTCAGGGCGGACACCCCCAGCATGCCGTTGAGCGTCGGGGCGTCCACCGCGAGTGCCGAGCCGAACAGCAGGTGCAGCAAGTCCAGACGTTTGCCGGCGATGCCCAGAATCAGCACGCCGGCCGCCAGCGACATGGGATAGATGGCCGCAAGGCTGGTGTCTTCGCGCAGGCCGGTGCGGCGGGTGATCCAGGCGGCGAGCCCGGCCATGCCCAGGCCAGCAGCGAGCCCGCCGACGGTGAGGGCAGGCAGGCTTAGCCCGGCGAACCAGAAACCGAGCGCCGCGCCGGGGAGAATGCCGTGGGCGACGGCGTCGCCGATCAGGCTCATGCGGCGCAGGATCAGGAACACGCCCAAGGGTGCCGTGCTGCAGGCCAGCAGCAGCCCGCCGATCAGGGCGCGGCGCATGAACAGGAATTCGTGGAACGGTTGCCAGAGGGGGACGAAGGTGTGCATCAGGCCACCTGCGGTGGGAGTGTTTGCTCGATCAGTTCGGCGGAGCTGCCGTACACGCAGCCGGTGTGCCTGATCAGCAGGGTATGGGGGATGTGGTGGCGTACGGCGGCGAGGTCGTGGCAGACCACGACGAGGGTTCGTCCTTGCGCGTGCCAGGCATGCAGGTGCTGCCACAGCAGTGCCTGCCCCTGTTCATCGAGTGCGGCATGCGGTTCGTCGAGCAACAGCAAAGGCGTATCGGCAAGGCTCAGGCGGGCGAGCAGGGCGCGTTGCAGTTCTCCGCCGGAGAGAGCCATCAACGGGCGCTGTTCCAGACCGCTCAGTTGCCAGTCCTCCAACGCAATCGCGAGGCGCCGCTTTCGCAAAGGCGAAGACAACCGGCGCCCCCAGAAACCCGCCGCCACCAGATCCCGCAGGTTGATGGGGAACTGGCGATCCAAGTGCTGTTGCTGGGGCAGGAAGGACAGTCCGCCTTGGCGTGGAACACTCAAGTCGACTCTGCCCGATAACGGTTTCTGCAGTTTCGCGATGACCTTGAGCAGGCTGCTCTTGCCGCTGCCGTTCGCGCCGACCACGGCGGTCAGGCTGCCGGTGTCCAGCGAAAGAGAGAGGGCGGGGGTCAAGGGTTGGCCGGGTGCTCCCCACGTCAAGGACTGGCAGCGGATCATTGAGCCTCCCGCTGCCAGCGGCTTTCGGCGACGGCATCATGGGCGTGGAGGCTTTCGGCATGGATCACTCGCAGGTGGAACTCACGGATCCCGGGCGAGCGTCGCAGGGCCAGATTCAAGCGGCGGGCAGCGTCCTCGCAGAACATCAGGTTTTGCCCATTGGCGAGGGCGAAGGCTTGTTCGTCGGCGCGTTTCACGGCGGTCTGGACGGCGGTACCGAGGGCCGCTTCGGCCTGGTTGATGAAGTCGGTCAGCGAGAGGTGCTCTGTCGCAGCGTCGAGGTGCAGGTGCAATTGCGCCGTGCTGCGTTGGCTATGAGGCGTGGCGACAATGCCTCGGGTCGAGCCCAGCCAGGCCAATACATCGGCGTGTTGAAGGGGCTTGTTGGCAAAGTCGTCAACGAACTGTTGCTGGATCAACTGCCGTGCGAGCGCCGCCGAGCAGGGGCAGGTCGACGAATACGGCACCTCGATTTTGAGTTCCACGTGGAACATTCCGTTTTTCAGGTGCGCGGCGAGGGTGACGGGATAAGTCTTCCAACCGGCCAGCGGACTGACCAACGCCGGTCGCTTGAGCATCAGATCGGTGTGGATGTTCAGGTAAGCGCCGCTCGACAGCCCTATGTGGCTGTCGAGAAAAGCCTGCAGAACCTCACGCATGAGGCCGGCGCTGAGGTTCTGCGTTTCCAGACGTTCCAACGCCAGGTAGAGCCGGGACATGTGAATCCCCCGGGCCTCGCCATCATCCAAGCTGACACCCGCATCCGCTTTGGCGCACAGGCGTTGGCCCTCGATCAAAACGGGCAGGGCAATGCCGCGCATGCCCACCCATTCGAGCGGAAGGGGTTGGCGCGCGGCTTGCGCAGCGATATCCGGAAGCGTCAGCGCATTCATGAGTGGGTCCATCGTGTGATTTGAATTGATGTTATATTATAACAATTGAAATCGCGATGCCTTTTTCATGAGCGGGCTTTGATATGCACAGACGTCACTTACTTAACCTGATGCTGGCCAGTGTCGCCCTGGCCTTTCCCTTTGGTGCAAAAGCCGCACAGATCCGCCAGGCGCGGCTGTGGCGATCCGACGACAAGCTGCGGTTGGTGTTCGATCTCAGCGGCCCGGTGAGCTACAAGACGTTCTCCCTGGGCTCGCCGGATCGCCTGATCATCGACGTGGCGGGTGCGCAGGTGAGCGGTGATTTCAGTCAGCTGCCGTTGAAAGACACGGTCATCCGCGCCATCCGTTCCGGAGGTTACGGTCGCGGTGATACGCGGATCGTGCTGGATCTGAAGAACCCAACGCAGTTGAACAGCTTCTTGCTGGCGCCCCAGGACGGCCAGGGTCATCGGCTGGTGCTGGATCTGGTAAGCGGCGCTTCGCCTGCGCCGATGGTTCCACGTGAAACACACGCGCAGCCCGGCAGAGCTCACCCCAAGCGCGACATCATTGTCGTGGTGGATCCGGGGCACGGCGGCAAGGATCCGGGCGCCGTGGGCGCCCAAGGTGCGCGGGAAAAGGACGTCGTGCTGTCCATTTCACAGTTGCTTGCGCGGCGCCTGAAACGGGAGAAAGGGTTTGATGTGAAGCTCGTACGCAACGACGACTTCTTTGTTCCACTGCGCAAGCGCGTGGACATCGCCCGTCAGCACAAGGCCGACATGTTCATCTCCGTGCACGCCGATGCGGCGCCCCGTCTGACGGCGGCCGGGGCGTCGGTGTATTGCCTGTCTGAAGGGGGCGCGACGTCGGCCACCGCGCGCTTCATGGCCCAGCGTGAAAACGGTGCGGATCTGCTTGGCGCCACCAGTCTGCTCAACCTCAAAGACAAGGATCCGATGCTCGCTGGCGTGATCCTCGATATGTCGATGAACGCCACCATCGCCGCCAGCCTGCAACTGGGCAGTACGGTGTTAGGCAGCCTCGCCGGCATCACCACGCTGCATCAGAAGCGCGTGGAACAGGCTGGGTTCGCGGTGCTGAAGTCGCCCGATGTGCCGTCGATCCTGGTGGAGACCGGCTTCATCTCCAATGCGCGCGACAGTCAACGACTGGTGAACCCCCGCCACCAGCAGGCGATTGCCGATGGTTTGTTCGACGGATTGCAGCGCTACTTCCAGAAGAATCCGCCGCTCGACAGCTACCTCGCCTGGCAGCAGGCGCAGAAAAATCCTGTGGCCTAGCAGCCTGTGAGGCGATTGCAGGTGAACTTGGCGCTGCTGCCGCCGGAGCTGGAATAACGGTTGATCGTTGTCCAGCCCACGCGGCGGTTGTAGCCGACCCAGGCTTCGCCGTCGGTCGCGATGCCTGTGAAAAAGGTCAGTTGTCCGTAGCGGCTGTTGGTCTGCGCCCAATAGCGCTGGCCGGCCTTGTCGAAGCCGCGCAGGTAGATCGTGCTGCCTACGGTGTTGACGCTGTAGGCGTTGCCCTGCGCATCGATGCAGGCCAGCAGGTTGGCGCTGCGCGTGCACGTGGCCGGGCCGGGGAATTGTCCCCAGGCCGTTGAGGCCAGCAACAATCCAAGGCCCAGCAGCGAGCGTTTCAGCGCCTGTTTCATGGAAATTCCCGACGGGTTAGACGGTGTACAGCTTCCTGCGCGACGGCGCTTGGAGCAAGAGAAGAGTGGTCAATTCATATTGTTATACTATAACATAAATTTGAATCGCCTTTACCCCCTGATTTTCAAGCGCCTGCTTCTGTGGTGGCCTCCTGGAGGCTTCAAGAGCGCCAGATCGCAAAAACCGACCGTTTGATGAGGATTACCCCATGTCATACATGTTGCCAGTGACCGTTTTGTCAGGCTTTCTCGGCGCGGGAAAGAGTACGCTTCTGAATTACGTACTACGTAATCGGGGCGGTCTGCGTGTGGCCGTCATCGTCAACGATATGAGCGAAATCAACATCGATGGCAGCGAAGTCCAGCGTGATGTCAGCCTGAACCGCTCCGAAGAGAAGCTCGTGGAGATGAGCAACGGCTGCATCTGCTGTACGTTGCGCGAAGACCTGCTCGAAGAGGTCGGCCAGTTGGCCCGTGAGGGCCGTTTCGATTACCTGCTGATCGAGTCCACCGGCATTTCCGAACCGCTGCCGGTCGCCGAAACCTTCACCTTCCGCGACGAGCAGGGTCAAAGCCTGGCTGACGTCGCTCGCCTCGACACCATGGTCACTGTAGTCGACGGCTTGAATTTCCTGTCCGACTACCAGGCCGCCGAAAGCCTCGCGGCAAGGGGTGAAGTCCTGGGGGAGGAGGATGAGCGCTCGATCACCGACCTGCTGATCGAACAGATCGAGTTCGCCGACGTGCTGCTGATCAGCAAGATCGACCTGATCGGCAGCCGCGAGCGGGAGGAACTGATGGCCATCCTCAGGCGCCTGAACGCTCAGGCCGAGATCATTGCGATGGTGATGGGCGAAGTGCCGCTTGCGAAGATCCTCAACACCGGCCGTTTCGACTTCGAGAAGGCCGCCCAGGCCCCGGGCTGGCTGCAGGAGCTGCGCGGCGAACATGTTCCGGAAACCCAAGAGTACGGCATTGCCTCCACGGCCTATCGGGCCCGGCGTCCGTTCCACCCGCAGCGCTTTTTCGACTTCCTCAACCGGCCCTGGCTGAACGGAAAGCTGCTGCGTTCCAAAGGATTCTTCTGGCTGGCCAGCAAACCCGCTGATGCCGGCAGTTGGTCGCAGGCCGGCGGCCTGATGCGCCATGGCTTCGCCGGGCGCTGGTGGCGGTTCGTACCGAAGGAACAATGGCCGCAGGATCGGGAAAGCACTGCCGCGATCATGGAAAACTGGACGGCCAGCGTGGGAGATTGCCGCCAGGAGCTGGTGTTCATCGGTCAGGACATCGATTTCGCGCAACTCACGGCGGATCTCGATGACTGCCTGCTGAGCGATGCGGAAATGGCCGTCGGTGCGCAAGGCTGGCGGCAGTGGCCGGATCCGTTCGGCCCTTGGCACGAAGAGGCCGCCTGATGCTCGCCTTGAACCCGTCGTATCGCGCCACTCGCGTACAGCATCAGGGGGCGACCCCGCAGGACCTGGCGCGGATCCTCGAGGACGACGCCAACCTCGCTGTCTGGCAACGGCAGCTGCCGTTGCACATCGCGGATTTCGCGGATCTGCTCCTGTCGCTCGAGGTGCCGTACGCCGAAGCGCTGTGCCTGGAACTGCCCGACGAGGAGGCGGAGCCGGATCTGTCGGGCCTGGCCGGCGAGTTCCGCGACCTGGCCGGCCACGAAGCGTTTGTCGCCGACCTGAAATGGCTGACCGGCGCCTTCGCCTGCCTGCTCGGCGCCACGCGCATCGGCCTGCGCCTGCGGGTGCTGGACAAGGCCATGTGCCCGCGGTTTCACGTCGATCATGTGCCGGTGCGCCTGATCACCACGTATGCCGGCATCGGCAGCGAATGGCTCAGCGAAGGGTCGATGGATCGCCGCCTGTTGGGCAACCCCGACGCCGAGCCTGCCGAGCCGTCGCGCATCCAGCGGCTGAACGCCGGTGAAGTGGCCCTGCTCAAGGGCGAGAAATGGCACGGAAACGAAGGGTTCGGCCTGATCCACCGTTCGCCGCAGCCAGCGCCGGGCCAGCGTCGGCTGATGCTCACCCTCGACTGGCTCGGCTAGCGCCTCAAGGCTTGAGCCAGCGGCCGTGGCTCTGGTTTTCGCAGTACGGTTGCAGGTATGCCGCGTCGGTGGCCACGCCGTAATAGTGGATATCCTGGCGATAGGGCATATTGGCGACTTGCGCGTCGCTGCAGACGCCGAAGGCGCCTGCAGGGCATTGGTCGACATACTCGACCTCGACGGTCTGCCCGGCCAGCGTGGGCCGGCAGAAGCCGTCGCTGAACAGTTTCTGCGGGATGTTGCGGTTCTGCTGGCAGACCTTCACGTCCAGCCGTTCCGCCTGGCTGCGCACCACGCAGGCCTGGGCCAGCGCCTCGCCCGACACCAGCGTCAGCAACAACCATCCCATCCACCGCATCTTCGACCTCCAGAACACTTCAGCCATGTTGCAGAACATTCCCACCCACGTCATCGCCGGGCCGCTGGGCGCAGGCAAGACCAGCCTGATCCGCCGGCTCATGGCCCAGCGCCCGGCGCACGAGCGCTGGGCGGTGCTGATCAACGAATTCGGCCAGATCGGCCTCGACGCCGCACTGCTGACCCGCGACGCCGATGGTATCGCACTGGGCGAAGTGGCCGGCGGCTGTTTGTGTTGCGTCAACGGCGCGCCGTTCCAGGTCGGGCTCGGTCGGCTGCTGCGCAAGGCCAGGCCGGATCGCCTGTTCATCGAGCCGTCAGGGCTGGGGCATCCGGCGCAGTTGCTCAAGCAGTTGGGCGAGGCGCCCTGGCTGGGCGTTCTGGCCGTGCAGCCTTGGGTGCTGGTGCTGGACGCCCAGGCATTGGCGGCCGGCAAGCCGCTGCCGGACACTCAAAGGCAGGCTTTGGCCGGCGCCGGCCTGCTGTTGCTGAACAAATCGGAAAACCTCGCGGAGCCAGCGCGGCAGGCAATCGCCGCGCAATTGCCGGCGGTGAGGAGGGTCTGGACCCAGCAGGCACAGCTGCCGTTGGCGGAACTGCCCGGCCTGGACGTGCAGGCGGTGGCGGGCGTCGACCGGCTGAACGTGCCGGAGGCGCTGGCGCAGATCCCGGCGGTCTGGAGCGATCCGGCGCTGCCGATCTGCCTGCACCAGGCCCGGGACGGTGGCTGGAGCATCGGCTGGCGCTGGCACCCCGGGCAGGTTTTCGACAGCGCGCGCGTCCGGCAATGGCTGGAAAGCCTGGTTTGGCGTCGGGCGAAACTGGTGATCCACAGCGCCGACGGCTGGCGATCGATGAATGCCCTGGATAACGCGCCGGCGCCATGGCAGCCCAGCGAATGGCGTAAGGACTCGCGGATCGAGCTGATCTTCGCCGAGCGGCAGGATGTCGCGACATTGCAGGCAGGTCTGGCGGGTTGCCGGACCGGGATCTTCTAGCTCAGGGCTTCCACTTGGTGTGTTCCTGCCGCCACTGGCTCAGCTCGATCACTTCGGCCCGGGGCTTGGCGACGTCCGCCACCGGCGGCGCCTCGTCGAACGGCGCCGGGTAGGGCGCCAGTTCGATCTGAGCGCTGTGCGCGCCGAACTGGGTGATGGTGCCGTTGTGGCGGGTCTCGCCCGTCACGGTGAATTCGAAGCCGTAGACCCGGGCCAGCCGCCGGCGGCCGCTGGCGTCCTTGATGAAGCCGATCCGCTTCAGCGCGACATTCCCGTCGAGCAGTTCGACGCCGACGTTCACGCAATGCTGCTTGACCCGTTCCAGCGCGCGCTCCCGCAAGCCGTGGTTGTGCCAGAGCCATGCGCCGGCGGCGGCGAACAGCATCAGCACGAATATGTTTTCCAGGGTCAGCATCAACAGGGGACTCCAAAAGAGGGCATCAGCTTAACTGCGTCGCCGGTCTGTCGTACAGGCTGCGTTTCGTCGCATACTGCGCGGCTTGAATTTCAATCGTTTTACGGAAAATCCCGAATGAAACGTACGCCTCATCTGCTCGCCATCCAGTCCCATGTGGTGTTCGGCCACGCCGGCAACAGCGCTGCGGTTTTTCCGATGCAGCGGGTCGGGGTGAATGTCTGGCCGCTCAACACCGTGCAGTTCTCCAACCACACCCAGTATGGCCAGTGGGCCGGCGAAGTGCTGCAGCCGCAGCGGATTCCGGAGCTGGTCGAAGGCATCGCCGCCATCGGCGAGCTGGGCAACTGCGATGCGGTGCTGTCGGGCTACCTGGGCAGCGCCGCCCAGGGCCGGGCGATTCTCGAGGGGGTGGCGCGGATCAAGTCGGTCAATCCCAAGGCCCTTTACCTGTGCGATCCGGTGATGGGGCATCCGGAGAAGGGCTGCAGCGTGCCGGCGGAGGTCAGCGACTTCCTGCTGGAAGAGGCGGCGGCGGTGGCCGATATCATGTGCCCGAACCAGCTGGAGCTGGACAGTTTTGCCGGGCGCAAGCCGCAGTCGCTGTTTGATTGCCTGGCCATGGCCCGCGCGTTGCTCGCCCGAGGTCCGAAGGCGGTGCTGGTCAAACACCTGGACTACCCGGGCAAGCCGGCCGAAGGGTTCGAGATGCTGCTGGTGACGGCCGAGGGCAGCTGGCATCTGCGCCGTCCGCTGCTGGCGTTCCCCCGTCAGCCGGTAGGGGTGGGCGACCTGACGTCCGGGCTGTTCCTGGCGCGGGTGCTGCTGGGCGACAGCCTGCTGGCGGCGTTCGAGTTCACGGCGGCGGCGGTGCATGAAGTGCTGCTGGAGACCCAGGCCTGCGCCAGCTACGAATTGCAGCTGGTGCGGGCCCAGGACCGGATCGCCCATCCGCGGGTGAAGTTCGAGGCGACACCGATCAGCTTGTGACCCACGGATCCTGTAGGAGCCTGCCTGGCGATGGCGTCAGTGGAGACACCGCCTGACAGCGGCGGTGCAGGCTATCGGTGAAACGACTTCAAGCCGAAGGGTTCACGCGTCGCCCTTGATCTCCTGATAGCGCTTCTCCAGCTCCTGACGAATTTGCCGGCGCTGCTGGGCCTGCATGAAACGGCGCTTCTCCTCGCTGTTCTGCGGCTGCAGCGGCGGCACCGGCGCAGGTTTGCGCTGGTCGTCCACCGCAACCATGGTGAAGAAGCAACTGTTGGTGTGGCGCACCGAGCGTTCGCGGATGTTCTCGGTCACGACTTTGATGCCGACTTCCATCGAGGTGTTGCCGGTGTAGTTGACCGACGCCAGGAAGGTCACCAGTTCGCCGACGTGGATCGGCTCGCGGAAAATCACCTGGTCCACCGACAAGGTCACCACGTAGCGGCCGGCATAACGGCTGGCGCAGGCGTAGGCCACTTCGTCGAGGTATTTGAGCAGGGTGCCGCCATGGACATTGCCAGAGAAGTTGGCCATGTCGGGTGTCATCAGTACCGTCATTGACAGCTGGGCGTTTCCGGGTTCCATAACGTTCTCACGGGTCAAGGCAGGATTGCTGGAGGAAGCGCCTCTGCGGGCGCCTGGTCGTTTTTCAAACCACCGTTATCGGGACGCCGGGCAACTGGCCGCCGTCACGCCCGATCGATCTGTTTCCATATATTGCACCGCCTTTCAGCCGGAAGTCGCGGTGTTACCCTGCCAAAGCCACTTCCCAAGGGCGATTCCCACACCAAAAGCGGATTTTCATTCAGCTCGCCCCGCCTGTTTTCCAGGCCATTGGCGAGCCTTGCCATTCAAGGAGCCCACGCCATGCATGCCATCAGTTTCATTCAGGACCTGGCAGTGATCATGTTGGTCGCGGGCGTGGTGACCGTGCTCTTTCACCGCTTCAAGCAGCCGGTGGTGCTCGGCTACATCGTCGCCGGGTTCATCATCGGCCCGCACACGCCGCCGTTCGGCCTGATCCACGACGAAGACACCATCAAGACCCTCGCCGAACTGGGGGTGATCTTCCTGATGTTCTGCCTGGGCCTGGAGTTCAGCCTGCGCAAGCTGTTCAAGGTCGGCGCAACGGCGTTCATCGCGGCCTTCCTCGAAATCGTGCTGATGATCTGGATCGGCTACGAAATCGGCCGCTGGTTCGACTGGAACACCATGGATTCGCTGTTCCTCGGCGCGATCCTGGCCATTTCCTCGACCACCATCATCGTCAAGGCGCTCAATGACCTGAAGATGAAGAACGAGCGTTTCGCCCAATTGATCTTCGGCGTGCTGATCGTCGAGGACATCCTGGGCATCGGCATCATCGCCTTGCTGTCGAGCATCGCCGTCAGCGGTACGGTGAGTTCTGGCGAAGTGTTCTCCACGGTCGGCAAGCTGTCGTTGTTCATGATCGTCGCGTTGGTCATCGGCATCCTGCTGGTGCCGCGTCTATTGGCTTACGTGGCGAAATTCGAAAGCAACGAGATGCTGCTGATCACCGTGCTGGGCCTGTGCTTCGGCTTCTGCCTGCTGGTGGTCAAGCTGGAATACAGCATGGTGCTGGGCGCGTTCCTGATCGGCGCGATCATGGCCGAGTCACGGCAACTGCTGAAGATCGAGCGCTTGATCGAACCGGTTCGCGACCTGTTCAGCGCCATCTTCTTTGTCGCCATCGGTCTGATGCTCGACCCGATGATCCTGCTGCAGTACGCCTGGCCGATCGCGGTCATCACCGTGGCGGTGGTGCTCGGCAAGATGCTTTCCTGCGGCCTCGGTGCCTTTATCGCCGGCAATGACGGACGCACCTCACTGCGGGTCGGGATGGGGCTTTCGCAGATCGGCGAATTTTCGTTCATCATCGCGGCGCTGGGCATGACGCTGCAGGTCACCAGCCATTTCCTCTATCCGGTGGCCGTGGCGGTTTCGGTCATCACCACGTTGTTGACGCCGTACCTGATCCGCGCCGCCGATCCGCTGTCGATCAAGCTGTCCGCCGCCATGCCTCAGCGCCTGGGGCGGGTGTTCGGCCTCTACGGCGAATGGCTGCGCAGCATCCAGCCCCGTGGCGAAGGGGCTTTGCTGGCGTCGATGATCCGGCGGATCCTGCTGCAGGTCGGGGTCAATCTGGCGCTGGTGATCGCGATTTTCCTGGCCGGCGCCTTTTTCGCCGGGCGCATTTCGGTCTGGCTGCAGGATTGGATCGCCGATCCGGGCTGGCAGAAGGCGTTGATCTGGGGGGCGGCGTTGCTGGTGTCGTTGCCGTTCCTGATCGCGGCTTACCGCAAGCTCAAGGCGCTGTCGATGCTGCTGGCGGAGATGGGCGTCAAGCCGGAAATGGCCGGACGCCATACGCAGCGGGTGCGGCGGGTGATTGCCGAAGTGATTCCGCTACTGTCGTTGCTGGTGATTTTCCTGCTGTTGGCAGCCTTGTCGGCCAGTATCTTGCCGACCAACAAGTTGCTGGTGCTGGTCGCCGTGGTGGCGGCCGCCGTGGCGGCGCTGCTCTGGCGCTGGTTCATCCGCGTGCACACACGGATGCAGGTGGCCTTGCTGGAGACCCTCGACAACCACAAGGAGCCGTCGGGGCACTGAGGGCCGCCCTGGGCCGGCGGGGCGGATCAGCTTTCCAGCCAGACGTCCCGCGCCCAGTGCCAGACCGATTCCCACGACTCTTCGGTGATCAGTTCCTCTTCGCCCGACCACAGCACCACGGTGCCGTCCTCTTCGACGCAGTAGTAATCATCGCCGTCCTGACAGATGGGGATCAGGTCGCGCGGCACGCCGGCGTCCCAGGCGTTCGCGGCCACCTCCGGCAGGTAGGTGTGGGACTGCGGATCGGTGACGGTCACCGGCTCCAGGCTGCCGTACACCACGTCGCTGACGGTCAGCAGGAACTCTTTGAAGACGAACGGGATGTTGATGAAGAGCTCCTCCTCGATCTCCACCAGCTGGTCTTCGTCAGGCAGTTCCAGGGGAACCGGCACGGGCTCGTTGGCTTCGCGCAGTTGTTCGATGATTTCTTCCACGTCCGGGATCCTCTTGCTTGTATGGCGCGGTTTGCATGGGGCGGTTTATACAGTAGCTCGCTATGGATGCAACCGCGAAATAGAAAACCCCGGCCTGGGCCGGGGTTTTCGGTACTGCATGGCTGACGCGCCTGGGATCAGCCGTTCTGGCGGATACCGGCCACCAGCCAAGGCTGGTTTTCGCCTTGCGGACGTTCCATGTTCCAGCTTTCGCTGAACACTTCGCCCTGGTCGAAACGCGAGGTCTTCGACACGCCGCTGAAGGTCAGGGTGGCGATGGTCTTGTCTGCGCGGTCATCCACGCCGTCCAGTTGTACCTGGAGGTTGTCGATGTAGGTGGACTGGAAGCCGTCGCCCAGGTCCGCGCGCTCGCGCTTGAGGAAGTCGAGCATCTGCGGGGTCACGAACTCGGCGATCTTGTCCATTTCGTTGGCGTCCCAGTGCTGCTGCAGGGCCTGGAAGTGGCTGCGGGCGGCTTCGAGGAAGCGCTGTTCGTTGAACCAGGCCGGTGCGTTGATCACCGGACGGGCGGCAGGGGCTGCCGAACCGCCGAAGATCGAGCCCATGGCGGCCGGCTTCTGCTCGAACGCTTCACGCTGCATCGGCGCATGGCCGGCCGGCGCGAACTGGTCCTGCTGCTTGCGGCGACGGGCGGCGATGAAGCGGAAGATCACGAACGCGATGAGGGCCATGATCAGGATGTCGAAGAACTGCATGCCCTGGAAGCCGTCGCCCATGAACATGGAGGCGAGCAGGCCGCCGGCGGCGATGCCGGCCAGCGGGCCCAGCCAGCGCGAGGCACCGCCGGCCTTGGCGGCCGCGCCTGCGGCACCGGCAGCACCGGCGGTCGCCGCAGCGCCGCCCATGCCCGGGGAAGAAGGAGCCATCTGGCTGGTCTGGTGCGTCGGCGCGGCGCCGGAGCTTTTGCCACCACCGAAGCGCTTGGCTGCGTTGACATCGAGGCTCATCGTCAGGCCGATGCACAACGCCATGGCGATGCTGAGGAAACGTTTCATAAAGGGTATTCCCGTTTGTGGAGAGCACGCGCGCCATGTTGCACAGCTGAAGTGTCACTGGCTAGCGGCAGAGTGTTTCGGGCTTTTGCCTGACAGGTTAGGTTCAGCTCGGTCGAGGCAATAGGGCCATGTACATTTGTCTGTAGGAAAAATAGGAAGGTTCAGCGGGTTTCTATTCAGCGGCGCAAGGCCAACAAGACGACGCCCGCGGTGATCAGGCCGATCCCGCCCCATTGGCGCAGGTCGAGCTTCTCGCCCAGCAGGACCGCGCCGAGCACCGCCACCAGCACCACGCTGAGCTTGTCCACCGGGGCGACCAGCGAGGCCGGGCCGACCTTCAGGGCGCGGAAGTAGCACAGCCACGACGCGCCGGTGCCCAACCCGGACAGCAGCAGGAACAGGTAGCTCCTGGCGGAGATCGATCCCAACGACTGATATTGGCCCGTCGCGTACAAAATCAAGGCCAGGCTGACCAGCACCACGAAGGTGCGCAGCAGGGTGGCGAAGTCGGAATTGACGTTCTCGATGCCGACCTTGGCGAAAATCGCGGTCAGCGCGGCGAACAAGGCCGAGAGCAGGGCCCAGAAGGTCCACGAGGAGAAGAAGCCTGAGCCCATGAGTCGCTCCCTGTCGGATCAAGGTTCACACGCGCCACTGAGGGAGCGAGCCTGCCCGCGATTGAAACGCCGCGGTTCGACCGACGAACCGCATTGAAGTCATCGCGAGCAGACCCGCTCCCGCAGAAAGGCGGATTCAGTTTCAGATCGCTTCCAGCTTCGCGTAGCCCAGCATCAGCCACTTGCTGCCTTCGCTGAAGTTGACCTGCACCCGCGCCTGGGCGCCGGCGCCTTCGAAGTTGAGGATCACGCCGTCGCCGAAGATCGAATGGCGCACGGCCTGGCCGAGGCTCAGGCCGGTCTCCGGGATCGCGCTGCCGCTGAACAGGCTGCTGCCGCTCATCGACTGGTTGCCGCCGAACGGACGGCTGACGCTGTTCGACAGGCGCACTTCCTGAATCAGGCCTTTGGGCACTTCGCGCACGAAACGCGACACCTTGTTGTAGGTTTCGCTGCCGTACAGGCGGCGGGTCTCGGCGTAGGTCATCACCAGGTTCTGCATGGCCCGGGTGATGCCGACGTAGGCCAGGCGCCGCTCTTCTTCGAGGCGACCGGGTTCCTCCAGGCTCATCTTGTGCGGGAACAGGCCTTCTTCCATGCCCACCAGGAACACGTAAGGGAATTCCAGGCCCTTGGCGCTGTGCAGGGTCATCAGTTGAATGCTGTCTTCGTGCTCGTCGGCCTGGGTGTCGCCGGCCTCCAGCGAGGCGTGGCCGAGGAACGCCGCCAGCGGCGTCAGGTCCTCGTCCTCGTCGGTGTTCTCGAAGTTGCGCGCGGCGCTGACCAGTTCCTCGAGGTTTTCCACCCGGGCCTGGCCTTTCTCGCCTTTTTCCGCCTCGTGGTAGGCGATCAGGCCGGACTGCTCGATGACGGTCTGGGTCATCAGGTGCAGCGGCATGTCGATGCACTTGGCGGCCAGGTTCTCGATCAGTTCGATGAACGCGCCCAGGGCGCTTGCCGCACGCCCGGTCAGGCCTTTGTTGGCGACCAGCTGGCGCATCGCTTCCCACATCGACACATCGCTGTGGCGCGCGTGCTCGCGGATCGCCTCGACGGTCTTCTCGCCGATGCCCCGGGCCGGGACGTTGATCACCCGTTCCAGCGCCGCGTCGTTGCCGCGGCCTTCCAGCAGGCGCAGGTAAGCCATGGCGTTCTTGATCTCGGCCCGTTCGAAGAAGCGCTGGCCGCCATAGATGCGGTACGGGATGCGTTCGCGCAGCAGGGCTTCTTCCAGGACGCGGGACTGGGCGTTGGAGCGGTAGAGAATCGCGATGTCGCTGCGGGACAGGCCGGTCTTCAGGGCGCTTTCGATGGTTTCGACCACGTAGCGCGCTTCGTCGTGTTCGTTGAACGCGGCGTACAGGCTGATCGCTTCGCCGTCGCCACCGTCGGTCCACAGCTCTTTGCCCAGGCGCCCGGTGTTGTTGGCGATCAGGGCGTTGGCGGCCTTGAGGATGCCGGCGGTGGAGCGGTAGTTCTGCTCCAGGCGGATGGTTTCGGCGTCCGGGAAGTCGGCGGAATACTGGTGGATGTTCTCGATCTTCGCCCCGCGCCAGCCGTAGATGGACTGGTCGTCGTCACCCACCACCATCAGGCTGTCGCCGCCCTTGGCCAGCAGCCGCAGCCAGGCGTACTGCACGGCGTTGGTGTCCTGGAACTCGTCCACCAGGATGTGCCGGAAGCGCTTCTGGTAATGGGCCAGCAGGCCCGGATGGTCGCGCCACAGGTCCAGGGCGCGCAGCAGCAGTTCCGAGAAGTCGATGACCCCGGCGCGCTGGCACGCGGCCTCGTAGGCTTCATAGATGCCGCGCATGGTGGCCAGGAACAGGTCGCCGCCGGCCTGGATGTGCTGCGGGCGCAGGCCTTCGTCCTTCTGCCCGTTGATGAACCATTGGGCCTGGCGGGCCGGCCAGCGCTGCTCGTCCAGCCCCAGCTCGCGGATCACCCGCTTGACCAGCCGCTGCTGGTCGTCGCTGTCGAGGATCTGGAAGGTCTGGCTCAGCCCGGCCTCCTGCCAGTGCGCCCGCAGCAGGCGGTGCGCCAGGCCGTGGAAGGTGCCCACCCACATGCCGGCCGGGTTGATGCCCAGCAGTTGCTCGATGCGGTGGCGCATCTCGGCGGCGGCCTTGTTGGTGAAGGTCACCGACAGGATGGAGTGGGGCGAGGCGTTTTCGACCTGGATCAACCAGGCGATACGGTGCACCAGCACTCGGGTCTTGCCGGAGCCGGCACCGGCCAGGACCAATTGACGGCCAACGGGGGCCGCTACGGCCTGGCGTTGGGCATCGTTGAGGGAGTTCAGCAGAAGGGAGAGATCATCGCGCATCGGGGCATTCTAGGGTGCGCCGCAGGCCCGGGCAAACCGAGCGTTGCATGAACCGATGAAAGCACTGCCGATGACGACCGGTCGGTCATCGGCTGCACCCGTTGACCCGCGTGGTTCCGGGGCTTTTGCGAGGTCATCGGCGTCGGAAAGTTTCGGTGAAATTATGATCTGGAGCAGTTTGGCAAGTGAATCGGCTTGTGTATGCTCCGTCCACGTTTCGGGCCCATGCTCACCTTATAAGAACAAGAACATTGCCTATGACCCTCAGCCCCGACCTGTCGGGCCCCCTCGTGGAGCCCCGGGTTATCCGCAAGCACTACGCCATGCAGATGGCGGTCGAGCGCACGCGCCTGCTGTATCAGGGCTCACTGTTGCCCACCTTGTTCATGCTGATCAACGGTCTGGTCTGCGCCGGCCTGCTCTGGAGCCCGCAGCGCTATTTCGTGGTCAGCGTCTGGCTGGTGTGGCTGCTGTCTCTGGTCGCCTTGCGGGTGATTCAGGTCGCCGCCTTCGATTCGGCGATCCCCGACCGGCAGGCCCAGCCCGTCTGGCGCCGGATGTTCCTGCTGGGCTCGACCATGACCGGCTTGACCCTGGCCGGCGCCGGCATCGCCCTGGTGCCGGCGGACAACTTCATGCAGCAGGCCTGGGTGTTCGGCCTGATCGGTGCCGCGACCCTGTCGGCCAGCGTCGCCTACGCCGTGAGCATTCCGGCATTCCTGTCCTTTACCTTGCCGTGCCTGCTGCCGGCCATCGGCTACCTGTTCTGGGGCGGCGATGAGCAGGCCCGCGGCTGGGGCTGGCTGGGGCTGATCCTGCTCGGTTCGCTGAGCGTGGTGGCCTGGCAGGTCAACCGGCTGATCGACCGCGGCCTGCTGCGGCGTTTCCAGAACCAGCACCTGATCGAACACCTGCAGCAGGCGCAGGCGCGCAGCGAGCAGCTCAACCAGGAGCTGGCCAAGGAAATCGAGCAGCGCCGCTGCGCCGAGGGCCGTTTGCGCGAGGCCCAGGTCGAGCTGGAAGACCGGGTCGCCCAGCGCAGCCGTGAACTGGACGCCGCCAACCAGGCCCTGAGCAAAAGCGAGGCGCGCCTGGCGCTGGCGCTCAAGGCCAGCGAGCTGGGCCTGTGGGACTGGAACCTGCAGACCGACGAAGTCCATCACACGCAGATCCAGGAACTGTTCGGCATCGATCCTGAGTACGTCACCGGGCTGCTCAGGCATCTGCGCCCGCGCCTGCACCCCGAAGACGTGCCGCCGCTCAAGCGGGCGCTGATCGAGCACCTCAAGGGCCGCACCGAGGACTATCAGATCGAATACCGCGTGCGCCACGGCGACGGCCACTGGGTCTGGATCGAAGACCGCGGCCGCGCCGTGGAGCGCAGCGACAGCGGGCAGGTCACCCGGATGGTCGGCACCCGGCGCGACATCAGCGTCAGCAAAAGCCAGGAAGCGCAGCGGCAACTGGCGGCAACGGTGTTCGAGGCGGCCAGCGAGGGCATCGTGATCCTCGACCCGAACTACTCGCTGATCGCCATCAACCAGGCGTTCAGCCGGGTCACCGGTTACGACATCGAAGACATGCTCGGGCGCAACGTCGTCGAGCTGCCGTGCAGCCGCGATGCCCGCCGGCACTACGTCGCGATCCGCCATGCGCTGGAGCAGCACGGCACCTGGCAGGGCGAACTGGTGGAAACCCGCAAGAACGGCGAACTGTACCCGCAGTGGCTGCAACTGAACGCCGTGCGCGATGGTCGGGGAAACGTCAGTCATATCGTCGGCTTCTTCGCCGACCTGTCGGCCCGGCGCGAATCTGAAGAGCGCATGCGCTTCCTGACCCATTACGACGAACTCACCGGTCTGGCCAACCGCTCGCTGTTCCGCGAGCGCCTGCACGAGGCCCATCAGCGTGTGCGTCAGGGCGGGCGGCGCAGCCTGGCGCTGCTGCACATCAACCTGGACCGGTTCAAGCTGCTCAATGACAGCCTGGGTCACGAGGTCGCCGACCAGTTGCTGCAACGGATGGCCCGGCGGCTGGTCAGCGCGCTGCCGGAGGCGGACACCATTGCGCGTTTGTCCGGCGACGAGTTCGCGGTGCTGTTCGATGCCTACGGCAACCTGTCGAGCCTGGCGCGGGTCGCCACGCGGTTGCTGGCCAAGCTGCGCTTGCCGCTGACCGTGGAAGGGCATGAGCTGGTGGTCAGCGCCTCCATGGGCATCAGCCTGCTGCCGGACAGCGCCCGGGAGATCGCCGCGCTGGTCAGCCAGTCGAACATGGCCATGCAGCACGCCAAGCACCTGGGCGGCAACAACTTCCAGTTCTACACCGACAGCCTGCAAGCCAGCACCCTTGAGCGCCTGCAACTGGAAAACCAGTTGCGCAAGGCGATCGAAGACAAACAGCTGCACGTGTTCTATCAGCCGAAGCTGTGCCTGGCCACCGGCCGCCTGAACGCCGCCGAAGCATTGGTGCGCTGGGATCATCCGACCCTGGGCCGGGTGCCGCCGGGTGACTTCATCGGGCTCGCCGAAGAGACCGGGCTGATCGGCCCCATCGGCGAGTTCGTCCTGCGCCAGGCCTGCCAGCAGGCCTGCGAGTGGCAGCGCCAGGGGCTGGAGCCGATCCGGGTGTCGGTGAACCTGTCGGTGCATCAGTTGCGCCAGGGCAAGCTGGCCAGCCTGGTGCGCCAGGTGCTGGAGGAAACCGGCCTGGCCCCGCACTACCTGGAGCTGGAACTGACCGAAAGCCAGTTGCTCGACAGCGTCGAGCACATCATCGCCACGTTCCAGCAGTTGCGCGACCTGGGGGTGAAGCTGGCCATCGATGACTTCGGCACCGGCTATTCCTCCCTCAGCTACCTCAAGCGGATCCCGGTGGATTACGTGAAGATCGACCAGGCGTTCATCCGTGGCCTGGGAGAGGGCAGCGAGGACGCGGCGATCACCCGCGCGATCATCGCCATGGCCCACGGACTGGCGCTGAAGGTGGTGGCCGAAGGCGTCGAGCGGCCCGAGCAGTTGGCGTTCCTGAAGGCCGAGGGCTGCGACGAAGTGCAGGGTTATCTGATCAGCCGCCCGGTGGAGGCCGATGCCCTGGCGGATCTGCTGCGCGGGCAGGAAAACCTGCGCTGAAGGGCTACATGCGGCGGATGCCGCCTGATACGGGGAGATCGAGTGATGCATTGAGCAGGCAAAAAGCCAATTCATGTAGTATAACTACAAGCTTGCTACATGCCTTGCGACTGCCCATGGCAAGCACCTGACCACAACAAGAGTCCAGCCCTTGAATCTGCTGCAACATATCGCCCAGTCACGTCACCTGTTACGCAAGTCGGAGCTCAAGGTCGCCGACCACGTGCTGCTTGACCCTGCGGCGGTGATGCACAGTTCCATGGCCGACCTGGCCCACAGTGTCGGTATCAGCGAGCCGACCATCGTGCGCTTCTGCCGGGCCATCGGCTGTTCCGGTTTCCAAGACCTCAAGCTCAAACTGGCGCAGAGCCTGGCCGCGGGCGCCAGCTTCGGCCAGTTCGCGATCCATGAAGACGATTCGGTCGCCGACTACAGCCTGAAGATCTTCGACACCACCCTGCACACGCTGATGGAGGTGCGCGAGAAGCTCGATCCGCAGGAACTGCAGCGGGCGGTGACCCTGATGTCCCAGGCCCAGCGCGTCGAGTTCTACGGCTTCGGCGCGTCCGGCGCGGTGGCGGCGGATGCGCAGCACAAGTTCTTCCGGCTGCTGCTGACGGCGGCGGCGTATTCCGACCCGCACATGCAGGCGATGTCCGCCGTGACGCTGAAGCCGACCGACGTGGCGATCTGCATTTCCCAGTCCGGCCGTTCCAAGGACCTGCTGATCACCGCCAACCTCGTCCGTGAAAGCGGCGCGTCGCTGATCACCCTGTGCCCGAGCCAGACGCCGTTGGCCGAGCTGTCCACCGTCAACCTGGCGATCGATGTGCATGAAGACACCGAGATCTACACGCCGCTGACCTCGCGCATCGCCCACCTGGTGGTGATCGACGTGCTGGCGATGGGCGTGGCCATGGCGCGCGGCCCGAGCCTGGTCAACCACCTCAAGAGCGTCAAGCGCAGCCTGCGCAGCCTGCGACTGTCGCCCAAGGCCGTGAAGCCGCTGGACGACTGACGCCGCAGGATCCTGCGGTCAGGGCGCCCGCTTGTGGCGAGGGAGCTTGCTCCCGTCGCCCTGTGCGGGCCAGCGGGAGCAAGGCAGATTCATCAGCCTGTAACCCCCGCGCCGCCAAACCGTCATCCCCCGGGCCTATCGTGAAACTCCCGTACTCGCCTTGGGAGACTCGAAATGGCTCAGCCCTACGAAGAACGCAACAGCGCTGCGAAAACCCGCCGTCAACAGGAAGACCAGCGCCGCATGGAGTTTCGCCGCGCCATCGAAGACCGCTTCGAATTGCGCCAGCTTCAAGCCGAAATCAGCGACGTTCCCTCGGATTTCGAGTTCAACTACTGGCAGGCGGCACCGTCGGCTTCCCGGCGAAGCGCTCAACCAGCGCGCTGATCTGCGCACGTTCGCTGCGGATGAACGCCAGGAAGGCGTGAGCCACCGGTGACAGGCGCTTGGCCTTGGCCTGCACCAGGCACCAGCTGCGCAGCAGCGGCAATTCTTCGACCGGCAGCTCCACCAGGCCGCCGGTCGCCAGCTCCAGGTTCAGGGCGTGGCGCGTCAGCAACGCCAGGCCCAGGCCGGCCAATACGCACTCGCGCTGGGCTTCGGCCGAGGCCACTTCCTGGGTCTGGGTGAAGTGCACGCGCTTCTCCTTGAAGTACTCCTCGCAGGCCATCCGCGTGCCTGAGCCGGGCTCGCGGATCAGCAGGGTGTAAGGCTCAAGGTCCTGCAGGCGCAGCGGCCCCATGTGCGACAGCGGATGATCCGGCGGCGCCACCGCCACGATCGGGTTGTTGAGGAACGGCAGGAATTCCAGGCCCATGTCCTGGGGCACCATGGACATGATCACCAGATCGTCGCGGTTGTCGGAAAGGCGGCGGATGACTTGTCCGCGGTTGACCACCGTCAGTTGCAGGTTCACTTCCGGGTGCTGGCGCTTGAAGGCGGCGAACAGGTGCGGCACGAAGTACTTGGCGCTCGACTCCACCGCCAGTTTCAGTTGGCCCTGCAGCGATCCCTGCATGTCCGAGAGCTGCATGTCGAGGTTTTCCAGGCGGCCGAAGATGTCCCGGCTGGCCCGTTGCAGCGCTTCGGCGGCCTCGGTCATGTAGAGCTTTTTGCCGACATAGTCGAACAGCGGCTGGCCGATCAGCTCTTCGAGCTGACGGATCTGTAGGCTAACGGCCGGTTGCGTGAGGGACATTTCGTCGGCGGCGCGGCTGTAGGAGCGCAAGTCACACACTTCGTTGAAGATCTGCAATTGACGCAATGTCATACGCATCAAAGACTTACGCATTTTCTACAGGCTCTGGCGACGGCTGGGTGCAATGACTATAAGTCTTTACTTATGCCTGTCCCAATTTTTATTCATTTTTGTTAATCCCTTGCCGGCGCTAGTGTGAAGCGGCGACCAGATTGAAACATTTGGTCACGCGTCGACCTGGGTCTAGCAGGTCGTGGTTACCACCGGCTCAAGGGAACCTCCAAGTGATAACAAAGATCCTGATCGCCAACCGTGGTGAGATCGCCGTACGAATCGTGCGTGCCTGCGCCGAGATGGGCATCCGCTCGGTGGCGATTTTCTCCGACGCCGACCGGCATGCCCTGCATGTGAAGCGTGCGGACGAGGCCCACAGCATCGGTGCCGAGCCGCTGGCCGGTTACCTCAACCCGCGCAAGCTGGTGAACCTGGCGGTGGAGACCGGCTGCGATGCGCTGCACCCCGGTTACGGTTTCCTGTCGGAAAACGCCGAACTGGCGGAGATCTGCGCCGAACGCGGGATCAAATTCATCGGCCCGTCGGCGGAAGTGATCCGTCGCATGGGCGACAAGACCGAAGCGCGCCGCAGCATGATCAAGGCCGGCGTACCGGTCACGCCGGGTACCGAAGGCAACGTTTCGGGGCTCGAAGAGGCCCTCAGCGAAGGCGACCGCATCGGTTACCCGGTGATGCTCAAGGCCACCTCCGGCGGTGGCGGCCGGGGCATCCGCCGCTGCAACAGCCGCGAAGAGCTTGAACAGAACTTCCCCCGCGTGATCTCCGAGGCCACCAAAGCGTTCGGCTCGGCGGAAGTGTTCCTGGAAAAATGCATCGTCAACCCGAAGCACATCGAAGCGCAGATCCTCGGCGACAGTTTCGGCAACGTGGTGCACCTGTTCGAGCGTGACTGCTCGATCCAGCGCCGCAACCAGAAGCTGATCGAGATCGCCCCAAGCCCCCAACTGACCCCGGAGCAGCGCGCCTACATCGGCGACCTGTCGGTGCGCGCCGCCAAGGCCGTGGGCTACGAGAACGCCGGCACCGTGGAGTTCCTGCTCGCTGACGGCGAGGTGTACTTCATGGAGATGAACACCCGGGTGCAGGTGGAGCACACCATCACCGAGGAAATCACCGGGATCGACATCGTCCGCGAACAGATCCGCATCGCCTCCGGCCTGCCGCTGTCGGTGAAACAGGAAGACATCCAGCACCGCGGCTTCGCGCTGCAGTTCCGGATCAACGCCGAAGACCCGAAAAACAACTTCCTGCCGAGCTTCGGCAAGATCACCCGCTACTACGCCCCCGGCGGGCCGGGCGTGCGCACCGACACGGCGATCTACACCGGCTACACCATTCCGCCGTTCTACGACTCGATGTGCCTGAAGCTGGTGGTCTGGGCGCTGACCTGGGAAGAGGCCATGGACCGCGGCTTGCGCGCCCTCGACGACATGCGCCTGCAAGGGGTCAAGACCACGGCGGCGTACTATCAGGAAATCCTGCGCAACCCGGAATTCCGTAGCGGCCAGTTCAACACCAGCTTCGTCGAAAGCCATCCGGAACTGACCAACTACTCGATCAAGCGCAAACCCGAAGAGCTGGCCCTGGCCATCGCTGCCGCCATCGCCGCACACGCGGGATTATGAATGAGACAGCTGCAGGCTTTCAGCTGCAAGCGGCAAGTAAGGCCGATGTGCTTTTGCTTGACGCTTCTGGCTTGCCGCTTGCCGCTATGAGGAGATACCAATGACTAAAAAGATCTTCGTAACCGACACCATCCTGCGTGACGCCCACCAATCGCTGCTCGCGACCCGCATGCGCACCGAAGACATGCTGCCGATCTGCGACAAGCTCGACAAGGTCGGCTACTGGTCGCTGGAAGTCTGGGGCGGCGCGACGTTCGACGCCTGCGTGCGCTTTCTCAAGGAAGACCCGTGGGAGCGCCTGCGCCAACTGCGCGCCGCGCTGCCCAACACCCGCCTGCAGATGCTCCTGCGCGGCCAGAACCTGCTGGGCTACCGCCATTACAGCGACGACGTGGTCAAGGCGTTCGTCGCCAAGGCCGCGGTCAACGGCATCGACGTGTTCCGCATCTTCGATGCGATGAACGACGTGCGTAACCTGCGTGTGGCCATCGAAGCGGTGAAGGCCGCCGGCAAGCACGCCCAGGGCACCATCGCCTACACCACCAGCCCGGTGCACACCATCGAGGCTTTCGTGAATCAGGCCAAGCAGATGGAAGCCATGGGCTGCGACTCGGTGGCGATCAAGGACATGGCCGGCCTGCTGACCCCGTTCGCCACCGGCGAACTGGTCAAGGCGCTGAAGGCCGAGCAGTCGCTGCCGGTGTTCATCCATTCCCACGACACCGCCGGCCTGGCCGCGATGTGCCAGCTCAAGGCCGTCGAAAACGGCGCCGACCACATCGACACCGCCATCTCCAGCTTCGCCTGGGGCACCAGCCACCCGGGCACCGAATCGATGGTCGCCGCCCTCAAGGGCAGCGAGTTCGACACCGGCCTGAACCTGGAGCTGCTGCAGGAGATCGGCCTGTACTTCTACGCCGTGCGCAAGAAGTACCACCAGTTCGAAAGCGAGTTCACGGCGGTCGACACCCGCGTGCAGGTCAACCAGGTGCCGGGCGGCATGATTTCCAACCTGGCCAACCAGTTGAAAGAGCAGGGCGCCCTGAACCGCATGAATGAAGTGCTGGCGGAAATCCCGCGGGTTCGCGAAGACCTGGGCTACCCACCGCTGGTGACCCCGACCTCGCAGATCGTCGGCACCCAGGCGTTCTTCAACGTGCTGGCCGGCGAGCGCTACAAGACCATCACCAACGAAGTGAAGCTCTACCTGCAAGGCGGCTACGGCAAGGCGCCGGGCACGGTGAACGAGCAGCTGCGCCGCCAGGCCATCGGCAGCGAGGACGTGATCGACGTGCGCCCGGCGGATCTGCTCAAGCCGGAAATGACCAAGCTGCGGGCCGACATCGGCGCTCTGGCCCAGTCCGAAGAGGACGTGCTGACCTTCGCCATGTTCCCGGACATCGGCCGCAAGTTCCTCGAAGAGCGTGCCGCCGGCACCCTGACGCCGGAAGTGCTGCTGCCGATCCCGGAAGCGGGCAAGGTGGCTTCGGCGGGCGGTGAAGGCGTACCGACCGAGTTCGTCATCGACGTCCACGGCGAAACCTACCGGGTGGACATCACCGGCGTCGGCGTGAAGGCCGAAGGCAAGCGCCACTTCTACCTGTCCATCGACGGCATGCCGGAAGAGGTGGTGTTCGAGCCGCTCAACGAATTCGTCGGCGGCGGCAGCAGCAAGCGCAAGCAGGCTTCGGCACCGGGCCATGTCAGCACCACCATGCCGGGCAACATCGTCGATGTGCTGGTGAAGGAGGGCGACACCGTCAAGGCCGGCCAGGCTGTGCTGATCACCGAAGCCATGAAGATGGAGACCGAAGTCCAGGCGGCCATCGCCGGCAAGGTCACCGCCATTCATGTCGCCAAGGGCGACCGGGTGAATCCGGGTGAGATCCTGATCGAGATCGAGGGCTGACCCACAGCGCCGATGCAACGCTTTATACCTCGGGGGGGCATGTGCCCCCCTTTTTTTGTCCGCCATTTGCGACGGGAACGGCCCGCTCGGCCGCTCCCGCAGGACAGATCGGGCCGGGGCCGTCAGAACGCCATGCGCCATTGGCCTGACACGCCGTGCCGGCGGCTGCGGTGACCGATATCGCCGTTGTAGCCCAAACCCAACGAATGCCTTGGCGAGACGGCCAGTTCCAGCCCTGCGTCCAGTGTCAGATTGTTGCGGTCCAACGCTGCGCCTTCCACGGTGAAGTCCCTGCCGCCGGCCGCCAGTTTCTGGCGGGTGTGGCTTTGGACGTCGCCGTAGGTGTGTTTCCACCCGGCGCTGAACCGCGGCGTCAGTTGGAGGCCGTCATCCAGTGCCTTGACGTAGGCAAGGCGCAGCCCAAGGGTGCTGCTGACGTTCTGTTGCGTCTGGCCATGGACCTGCAGCGAGGCATCGCCACCTTTTTCGGTATGACTGTCGCGCCGATAGCGTTGGATGCCGAGGCCGGCAAAGGGCTCGGCGCTGAACCGGCCATGGCCGAGGTTGTAGCCGAGCTCGGCAAAGGCCTGGCCGGTGTGCGCCTCGTATTTGCCTTTGGGCCGGTCGCTGAATCCGTTGTAGGCGACGCTGCGCTTGCTGACGCCGGCATGGTTGCCGTAGGCGGCGCCTAACCGAATGGCCATCGGGCCGCTCTGGCGCAGGGCATAGGCCCCCAGGTGCCAACTGTCGAGCCGGCCCTCGTATTGTTGCCCGTCCAGACGGGTTCGCGATTGCCCTGCGAGCATTCCCAGACGCCAATGCTCATCCGCTGCCCAGTCCGCCCCCAGCAGCAAACCCTGGGTTGCATGCCGCAAGGTGCTGGCGCTTTCGCCGCGGTCCAGCGTGCCGCCGTCGCCAAGCGCCTGCAGCCAGACGCGGCTGCCGGTTTCGCCGCCGTTGGCCAGGTGCGGCGGGTTGCGCTCCACCGAGGGGCCATCGCCCGTCTGACGCATGGCGGACAGCAGACTGGCGCCGACCGGAGCGACACTGCCCAGCGTCGCTCCCGCCAGGTTGGCGTTGCCGCCGGCGGACAGTTGGTCGAGGGCACGGGATGCGGTGATCCGGTTCGTGGTCAGCAAGGCGTTGACGGCGGCGTTGCCTGGGGCCGCCGCTTTTGCGGTGACAGCGGTCGGGCCGGATGGCGCCGTTGGGATCCGGCCGGGTGTCTCGGGGGCCGTCGGCGGCCTGTCTGTCCCGGCAGGTTGTCCGGCGACGGGCTCCTCGAGACTCTCGGCGAGTTCGCGCCCGTTTTCATTCTCGGCCACGCTTTCGAGCGGCACATTGTTGCGGGCATAGGTCAGGCCGACGGTCTGTTCGGCGTAGTTCACGGTCGGGCTCAGGAAGGCCAGATCACTGGTGACCTGACCGAACCGGCCCTCGACCTTTCCCGCTTCGATGATCGTGTGTTGACCGGTTTCCGGATAGTCGCCCGGCGCCGCGATGATGTTCAGGGTGGCGTCGCCGAGGCGGGCGGTGCCGCCGACACTGATCGTTTCGCCGCTGCCGGCGGCGTTGATCCCATAGGCCAGTTCGGCGGTCTTTTGCAGCTCAAGGTCTCCCCGCACCCGAGGCGCCCCGTGAAGCGTGTTGACCTCCAGCTTGCCGGCCACCAGCAGATGGCCGGCTTCGCCGTTGCCGCGCAAGGTCGCCCGCCGATCCACCGAGACCTGCCCGAGCACATGGCCTCGGTTGTTCAGCGTGGCGTTGTCCGCCACGAAGGCTCCGCCGGGGAAGTCCCCCGTTCCGCTCAATGTCCATTCGCCGCGCTTGATGCGCACATGATCGAAGTTGCGGCTTTCTCCCAGCTCGCTGGCGTTGGCCGTTTCAAGCTGAAGGGCATTGATCCCTTCACCGCCGTCGACGATGCCGTCGAACCGGCCTTTGCGGCTGACGCTGACCAGGTCGTGGGTGGCGTCCAGTTTCAGCGCGATGCCGTCGGCGCCGGATTCCGGCCGGGTGACCGGGATCACCTTCGTATCCGGATCCTTGAGAAAACTGTCGATGCGGGCCTTGTGCCCGTCGAGCGTCACGAGGGCGGCGGGGGGCTCCTGAGCCGTCGCGTAAGCGGCATGGCCGAGGGCGACGGCGACAGCCAGGGCCACGCAGTGTGGGCGAAACGTAGGTCGGTTGAGCATCGGGTTCTGCCTCGCTGGAAAGGAGGCCAAACTCTAAAAGTCGATGCCGGTGCGCCGATGCCGGGCGATTCTGCGTGTCGTGCAGGGGATGGAGCCCGGTTTCGTAGCCGGGAGGAGGAGGGTCGGCCGACGTTCGCCGTTTCGCCCGGCGACATGATGCCTTTGCCTACGGTCGGTGCTGAAACTTCGATTGGCGAAATGTCAGAGGCCCATCTACCGGGCACGGGGAAGGCAATCGGACGCTCAAGTCGCTGAATGCCGTGTTCCGCCCGTTCGGGCTGAAGATGGGGGGGCTGCGGGTGCGGAACGAAGACCGCTGGCCCCACAGCACCCCCGATGCAGGACGAGCCTTACGCGCGGCACTCGGCCAGGCCCTTGAGCTGCCCCGACGCCGTCTGGTTCCCGTCGCTCAGCCACCGCTCGAACCCCGCCGCCACCGCCGGCCATTCCGAATCCAGGATCGAGTACCACGCCGTGTCGCGGTTCTGGCCCTTGACCACCATGTGCTGGCGGAACACGCCTTCGAAGCTGAAGCCCAGGCGTTCGGCGGCGTATTTGGAGCGGGCGTTGGCGTTGTTGCACTTCCACTCCAGGCGGCGGTAGCCCAGGGCGAAGGATTCCTTGGCCAGCAGGTACACCGCCTCGGTGCTTTTCGGCGAGCGCTGCATCGGCGCGCCGAAGGTGACGTGGCCGATTTCGATGCGGCCCTGGGCCGGCACGATGGACATCAGGCTGAGGATGCCCTGGACCTGGCCGCTGGCGCGGTCGATCACGCTGAAGAAGTACGGGTCGCTGGCGGCGGCGTGGTTGTTCAGCCAATCGTTGAACGCGCTGCGTTCCGGGAACGGGCCGTAAGGCAGGTAATCCCACAGTTTCGGATCGGCGCCGGGGCCTTGCAGGGCCTTGAACAGGTCGTCGCCATGGCGGGCCGGGTCGAGTTTTTCCAGACGGATGAAGCGCCCTTCGATCAGGGTGGTCGAGGGGGGCGGAACGCCTTTCCAGTCAGCGAGCGGGGTGGTCATGAACGTTGATCCTCAAATGGCTTTGCGAAACTGGATGAAGCCCGGACGTTCGGCGATGCGCTCGTAGAGGCGGATCGCCGTGGCGTTGGTTTCGTGGGTCAGCCAGTGCACCTTGCAGCAGCCGTCGGCCTTGGCCGTGGCGTAGACGTGTTCGATCAGCAGGCGCCCGACGCCGGTGCCGCGGGTTTCGGGCGCCACCAGCAGGTCCTGCAGGTAGCAGGAGTTCTCGATGCTCCAGTTCGAACGGTGATAGATGAAGTGCACCATGCCGACGGCCTTGCCGTTGGCCCAGGCGAGGGCGGCATGGGTCGGTTCGTTCGGGTCGAGGAAACGCTGCCAGGTGTTCTGCGTCACGGCGTCCGGCAACTCGGTCTGGTAAAAGCGCAGGTAGGCCTGCCACAGCGGCAGCCAGGCCGCGTGGTCGTCGGCGCTGACCGGGCGGATGTCGATCTGACTCATGGTGATGGTCCTTAACGCATCAGGTGGGCGAGGGTTCGGTCGGTGAAGTCGGGGCTGGCGGCCAGCCCTTCGCGCACGCCGGCGATGTCTTCGGCGCTGCGGTTCTGGCTGAGCTTGCGTTTGCCTTCGAGGCGGTCGATGGGGATCGCGAAGCCGACGATGGCCTTGAGCATGCCGTCGATGTAGTCGGCGGGGGCGTCGTCGACTTTCCAGGGTGTGGCGCGGTTCGACTCATGGCGGTCGGTGAGGGTGCTGACGATGTCGAGCAGGCGCCCGCCGTCGCTGAAGGTCTCGGCGTGGCCGTAGGCGTGCACGGCGACGTAGTTCCAGGTCGGCACGACTTTGCCGTGCTCGGCCTTGCCCGGGTAGAACCCGGGGCTGACGTAGGCGTCGGGGCCGGCGAAGATCACCATCGCTTCGGCGCCGTCGCGCAGGTCTTTCCATTGGGGATTGGCCTTGGCCAGGTGTCCGTACAGCGTGCCGTGTTCGCCTTGCTCGCGATGCAGCAGCACGGGCACGTGGCTGGCCTGCAGCCCCTGCGCCCCGTGGCTCACCAGGATGGCGAGGCGGGTGGCGAGGATCAGTTCGTGCAGTTGGGACAGGTCGTCGACGGCAAAGGCGCGTGGGGTGTACATGAAGAAAAATTCCTTGGCGGTTGCCTGCATCCTAGGCAGGCTATTGGTCTGTTGTAAGAGCCACTCATGACCAATTTCATGGAGCCATTGCCATGGCCAGCGAGCCGTTGTCCTTGTCCTTCAACCCGGCGGGCATTGAACTGGACCGGCGCCAGGGCCTGAGCCGTCAGCTGTACCAGGCGCTGCGCCTGCGGGTGCTGGACGGGCGCCTGGCCAGCGGCATGCGCCTGCCGGCGAGCCGGGACCTGGCCGCCGCGCTGGGGATCTCCCGCAACAGCGTGGTGCGGGCCTACGATCAGCTGTATGCCGAAGGATTCATCGAAGGGCGGGTCGGCGACGGAACGTACGTGGCGCAGTTGCCGCAGGCGTCACTGTCGGCGGAAAAGTTTTCCACAAAAATATCCACAGGGTTTTCAACAGGCTTACCCACAGCCTTATCCACAAAATGCGAGGATTTGCCTGGGTATTTATCCAGCAAAGTTATCCACAGCGCGGCCTTGGAACGGGTCACGAAGAACCATTTGCCGATGCCGCCCAGCGGGCCGCCCAAGGCGTTCCGGGTCGGCGTTCCGGCGTTCGACCTGTTCCCGTTCGAGGTCTGGGCCAAGCTGAACGCGGGGTTCTGGCGCAAGCCCGACCTGGATCAGCTGTGCTACGGCGACCCGGCCGGCGATGCGCGGCTGCGCGGGATGATCGCGGCATACCTGCGCAGCTCGCGGGGCATGCAGTGCACCGCTGAACAAATTGTGATCACCAGCGGCGCGCAGCAGGGGATCAGCCTTTGTGCACAGTTGCTGGTGGAGCCGGGCGACGGTGTGGCCATCGAGAATCCGGGCTACCGGGCGGCGGGCCATGCCTTTGCGCTGGCCGGCGCGAACCTGCACGGGGTGGCGGTGGACAGCGAAGGCATCGACTGCGGCGAGCTGGAGCGGCTCGGCGATTGCCGGCTGGCCTACGTCACGCCTTCGCACCAGTACCCCAGCGGCGTGGTCATGAGCCTGGCCCGGCGCCTGGAGCTGCTGGCCTGGGCCGAGCGCACCCGGGGCTGGATCGTCGAAGACGACTACGACGGCGAATACCGCTACAGCGGCGCGCCATTGGCACCGTTGGCGGCGCTCGACCGTCAGGGCCGCGTGCTGTACGTCGGCACCTTCGGCAAGGTCGCGTTCCCGGCGCTGCGCCTGGGCTATCTGGTGCTGCCTGCGGGGCTGGTGCAGGCCTTCGCGCAGCGGCGCGCCGTGGACGTGCGCCATTCCGAGGTGAGCACCCAGGCGGTCATGGCCGAGTTCATGGCTGCGGGCCACTTTCAGCGGCATATCCGGCGCATGCGCCGCGCCGCCCTGAACCGGCTCAACTGTTTGCTGGCCCATTGGCCCGCCGGCATCCGTGGCGTCGGTCCGTTGCCCGACGTGATGGCCGGCCTGCACCTGACGGTGCCGGTCGACAGCGTGGCGCGCGAACGTGAACTGGTGGAAAAGGCCCGGAGCGCCGGCGTCGAGGTCAACGGGCTGAGCGGTTACTGGCTGCCCGACCCGTCACCGCCGGCGGACCGGCGCGCCGGCCTGGTGCTGGGGTTTGCGGCGGTGCCCGAGCCTGCGATAGCGGCTGCGCTGGCGCGCCTGGGCACCGTGTGGCGTGATTGACCGCACGGTGCCCGCCGGCTCAGGGGCTGGAGGGACCGGCTGAACGGCCCTTGAGAAACAGGTCAAGCACTTGCGGCGTGGTCAACCGGCGCAGGGCGTTGTCCACGTCGTCAAACGTGCTCAGTTCCTGGCGGGCCGTATCCGGCAGCGACTTGAGGTACTCATCGGCGAGCTTGAGGTGGGCGACGGTGAAGCCGCCGTCGGCGTCGGTCACGTTGCCGTAGTGAAAGTGGGCGACCCACAGCGGCTTGTTCTGCCGTGTCTTGTCGAGCACGCGGTATTCCTGGAACCAGTCCTTGCGTTGCCGGGTCTTGATGCGGCCGCGCGGGTCTTTGACGATGTCGATCCGGTCGTGTTCATGCAGCCACTGAAGGTAGGTTTCCCGGGGTTTGCGGCTCATGATCATGTCGCTGTAGACCCTCACGCCTTCCCGCCGGCACTTTTGCGCGGCCGACTTCAGGTCGCTGCTCAGCCTGCTGTCGATCCATTGCGTGTTTCCTGAGGCTTTCTTGCGTCCGTAGGCTGCATGGACATCCTTGGCCGCTTGCTCAAGGCGTG
The DNA here is from genome assembly GCF_019145435.1 of Pseudomonas ekonensis. NCBI lineage: Bacteria > Pseudomonadati > Pseudomonadota > Gammaproteobacteria > Pseudomonadales > Pseudomonadaceae > Pseudomonas > Pseudomonas ekonensis. The sequence continues at coordinate 198,544 of NZ_JAHSTS010000003.1, forward strand.
CTGCCTGTTGCTCGAACAGATCCTTCATGTCCGCAGGAATGCGCCGGGGGCGCCGGGAATCTGCGGTTGTGTGTTTGATGAAGAGATCGTTGTCGTTGTACAGCGCAAGGCCTTTGCCGAGGATCTGATCGTCATCCGCTGAAGGGGGCTGCACGGTGCGGCGGGGCGGCACCTTGACGATGGGCACGTTTTCCAGCGGTTCCGGTTTTGCCGCAGGGCCCGGCCGTTCCGTCTCAAGCACCCGTGGCCGCAGCTTGTTGACCTTGCCGACGGGGCGTGACGTGGACGGCCCTGTTTCCAGCCTGACCATGGCGGCGATCGGAATCTCTTCGGGGGCGGGCAGCAATTCGAGCAGGCGGCTGCGGGCCAGTTGGCGAAACTCGGCGATGAGCTGGGCGATCCGTCGGTAGCGTGTCGGCTCCAGTTGCTCGGGTGAGCTGGCCAGCAAGTCTTCCATGCGCTTTTGGCAGCCCTCCAGACGGTCGACCAGCGCAATGACGCGTTCGGTTTCCTGGGCGCTGGCGGGCCCGGGTTCCGACGCTGCGCGCCGCTCGACCAAGGCGTGCCCCGCATCCCCGGCCTCATCGAACACGCTGAAGATCATCTGCCGGGTCGCCTCGCTGGCGCTGCCCGCGCGCTCTTGCAGGCAGAGATCGACGGACATGCCGACTTCATTGGCGAGGAAGTCGAAGCGCGACAGTGGCGGCCGCAGTTTCTCCAGTTTTCCGGCGGCTTCCCGGGTCTGGCCGGTGCCGCTCATCAGTTTGGCCAAGGTGCTGTCCATGCGGTCGAGCCGTTCGACGATCGCATTGCTGACGGCGAGGGTGGCCAGTGTCGCCTCCCGTTGTTGCGCGCGTGCCGACGGCTCCGACGCCGGTGCCTGGCTCATCATCGGTTTGACATGCCTGATGTATTCGCGAAGCTTGAGCCTGACCCAGCCATTGATGCAGCGATGCTGTTCGACGGTGAGGCGTATCAGTTGCGCTTGATAGAACACACCGGTGCCGCCTTCCTTGCGCCAGTTCTCCAGGTCCGCCAGGGCCTTTGTGTAGCCGTCGCTCAAGGTGTCGGATCGCGCCAGGTAGTCGGTTAGGGTGCTTTCGGGCACCGCCGTTTGCGGATCCTGGCTCTCGGTGCGGATCACGATGTCCTCCAGCGCGGCTTTCAACGCAGGCTCCTGTGTCAGGAAAGCCTGCAGGGCTGTCCAGGCCTCGGCCATTCTCTTGGCCTTCTCCTGGCGAAATGCCCGAATCCGACCGGACGGCTGTCCCCCGCGCAACCGCAACCGAAGATCCCAGACCCACCGGCCTTCCCCGTGGTCGAACCTGATGCACAGGCCCGATCGCTCGGGATGGTCCGGATCGATGACGCTGACCGGTCCGTCCCGGTCGTAACGGACTTCGAACCAGCGGCGGCCCACCTGGGCGTAGGTCCTTCCCGCCGACTCGTGCAGATGATCCGCGTTGGGGCGCGCCTGCGCAGGCAGTCCGGGAGCCGTCACCTGCAACCGGTCCATGAGTTGTTCAAACCGTGTTCCGGAGGACGTGCGGATCCCGTTGATCGGTGCCAGCCCGCCAAGGTGCGCCTCGGGCAGTCGCGGGCTGGACAGGGCGGGTTCCTGGACGACTTTCGCAGGCATTGACGCAACGGGGGCATCGGTGAGGGGCGCTTCCTCCAGTGTCGGGTCGAGAAGTGCATTCTTGTCCGAAGGCCCCGACAGGCGCAGGCGCCGCCACGCCATTCGGTGGGTCAGCAGGATGCTCAGCGTCAGCAACACATCGCCGGTGGACGACCATTGCACCTCCGTATCGCCGCGCTCGCGGGCTTCGATCGCCTGTTGAATCTGGACGATGATTTGCCAGACCCAGACGGCGGTGCCCGCCGGGCCGCTGAGGAAGTTGGCGGCCACACCGAAAACCGCCCAGCCGCTGTCCACCAGCAATGCCCGGCGCCGCTCGGCGTTCGAGGTCGATTGGCGGTCGGCCAGCATGGCCAGGGCCTGGCTGTGGTCGCGGAACAGCGTGGCGGGGATGTCCCCCGTCAGTGGCGCGCCGGCCAGTCGGATCGAGGGGGACAGGCCGAGATGGATGAACGGCTCGAAGGCCAGGTCGGCGATGGTTCGCGGCGAGGGCATGCCGTTCGGGAACACATACTGGGCGTATTCGAAGCTGCGCCCGTCGTCGGCCAGCCAGGCGAGTACCGAGTCCCGCAGTTCGCCGGGCTGGTGGAGCGCGTACAGCAGGTTCTGTCCGGACTCGAACTGGAGCAGTGAGCGCTCCATCAGGGGCCGGTACAGCAGGCACGGACCGCTGCGGTGCTGGCCCGGGCCGATGATGTACATGCCGGTGACGGTGTCTGTCCCGCTGCCCGGGCGCAACTGCGGCATGAACGCCAGGGGACGGATCTGCACCGGCCAGTCGGCGGACGGGGCGTTGCCGGCCATGGACGCCGCCAGCCGGCAGATTTGCCGGTAGCCCCGGTCATCCACGTTGCCTTCCTGTTTGAGCTTGCACTCCAGGGCCCGCAGTTGCAGCAGGGTCGGCAACTGACGGCAATAGCGCAGCCTGTGCCGCCGGGCCTGCACCGGGTCGTCGATGAGGGTGCGCTTGATCAGTTGCGGGTAGGTTTCCCCGACGTCGATGCTTTCTGCGATGCGTACCAGAAACGCCGGCGTCAGCCAGTCCGGCGTGGCCGAATCGTCGGCGTAGGCGACGGTCGCCATGTAGGGGGGCGTGTTGCTCAGGGCGAACTGGCCGAGGGTCTGGATGCTGCGTCCGAGCGGCGAAGGCAGGGTGAAGCCGCCGGTCTCGAAGCTTTGGGTCACGGTGACCCGCACGTCGTCCAGGTGCAGTGCCGCAGCCGCTGCGCCCGGTCTCTGCGCAATGATGGCCTCGCGCATCCGCTGTTGGGCGTAGGTCTGTATGGACGCAAGGTTCATGGGTGCGAAGGCGTCCTCGGCCCCTTCGCGCAAGAGGCCCAAGGTGTTCAGGTATCCGCTGTAGGCCTGGATGTCATCGAGGGAGCCTGCCGACAGCCACGGCGGCATCGCGTCGACCAATTGGGCCATGCGTTGGTTGTCGCGGGCGCTGAGCGTCCGGATCTCGGTTCTGCGCGGTGTGAGCCGGGCCGCGGCTGAGGGGCTGGCCGGGTCGAGGGCGTCGATGGAGTCGAGCTGGCAATTCACCAGCGCCCAGGCCATGGCATCGAAGACGTTGCCCTCCGGCTCGTAGAGGCGCCACTTCAGGCTGGATCCGCCGAGGTCGACGTCGATCCGTTCGGGCAGCACGGCGCCCAACTGTTCCAGCGAATCGAAGGCTTCATAACCGTCGAAGACCGTGTACATCACGATCAGGTCGCGCCCGCCCCGGTTGGCGGTCAACACCAGCGCACCGGGCGACATCAGGTGCCGGGTGTCGATGGCCTCGGCGAAATCGAAGGCATAGTCCAGGTCCACCATGCGGGCACGGACATTCGTCAGTCCGCTGCCTTCCGGCGGGCGCGATGCCTTGTCGGGGAACCTGGAGACCTGGCGGCACAAGGCGCACAGATCTGCGTCCCAGCCGTTGACCGACTCGACGTCGAGCGCTGCCTTGAGCATGTCGGACAACGCTTGCCAGCGCGGCAGCGCACCGACGGGCTCGTTCCAGTGGTCCAACTGGGCTTGCTGGAAGTGCGCGAAGATCTGCGGTGCCTGTTCATTGAGCAGTACCGTCAGCGCATCCATGCCGACGGGCAGGTGAACCGGTTCCTCGGCATACGGCGTCAGGGTCAGGAAGTGTTCGCCCTCGATGTAGTTGGCGCTGGCTTGATCAAGGGCCAGACGCACCAGTGCATGGCTCAGCGATTCGAAGCGGCAACTGTCGCTGACCAGCGCTCCGTTGTGCTCGCGCCAGAGCGGAGACATCACCACGGCCATGTCCGGGTCGATGTCGAGGTCGGGAAAGCGCTGCTTCAGGGCGTTGCGCAATTGTTGCGCCGTGGCGGCATGCAGGGTCGGGCCCCGGCTGATCTGTTCGATCAGCCGGCTTTCGTTCAGCAGCAGCGGGACGGGCGTTTCTGTCGGGGTTTCGCTCATGGGGTCGCAACCGTTGGGAGGCCTGTGGGGAATCTCGTTCGCTGCCACGGTATCCGCGCATCGGGCGACGCCTGCGGTAGCCGGTTACCGCAGGCAAAAAAAGACCCGCACGGGTGCGGGTCTTATGTGGCCGGAGCCGGATCAGGTGCCGGACTTGATCCGGGTCCAGGCCCGGGTGCGCGCACGTTCGGCGTCGCGGGGCAGCGGCTGCAGGGTGTAGAGCGTGTTCATGGCCGCGTCGGTCGGGTACAGGTTCGGGTTGTTGCGGATCGCCGGGTCGACCTGTTGCGTGGCGTCCTTGTTGGGGTTCGGGTAACCGACGAAGTCGCTGACCGGCGCGATCACCTGCGGCTGCAGCAGGTAGTCGATGAAGGTGTAGGCGTCCTGCGGGTTCTGCGCGCCCTTGGGGATGGCGAGCATGTCGAACCAGATCGGCGCGCCTTCCTTGGGCAGGCGCATGTCCACCACCACGCCGTTCTTCGCTTCCTTGGCACGGTTGGCGGCCTGGGAGAAGCTGCCCGAGTAGCCCACCGCCACGCAGATGTCGCCGTTGGCGATGTCGGCCATGTACTTGGAGGAATGGAAGTAGGTGACGTACGGACGGATCTTCAGCAGCAGCGCCTCGGCCTTGGCGTAGTCCTGCGGGTTCTTGCTGTTGGGGTCCAGCCCCAGGTGCTGCAGGGCCAGCGGCAGGATCTCCGACGGCGAGTCGAGCAGGGCGACGCCGCACTGTTTGAGCTTGCTGATGTTCTCTTCCTTGAAGATCAGGTCCCAGCTGTCCACGGGGGCGTTGTCGCCCAGCGCCGCCTTGACCTTGGCCGGGTTGAAGCCGATCAGGATGGTGCCGTACATGTACGGCACGGCGAATTTGTTGCCCGGATCGTTGGCCTCGATCAGCTTCATCAGTTTGGGGTCCAGGTGGTTCCAGTTCAGCAGCCGGCTGCGGTCCAGCGGCTGGAACACCCCGGCCTCGATCTGCTTGGCCAGGAACACGTTGGACGGCACCACCACGTCGTAGCCGGAGTTGCCGGTCAGCAGTTTGGCCTCCAGCGCCTCGTTGGTGTCGAAGATGTCGTAGACCAGTTTGGTCTGGGTGTTCTGCGCCTTGAAATCCTCCAGGGCCTTGGGGGTGATGTAGTCGAACCAGTTGTAGACGCGCAGGGTGCGTTCTTCGGCGTGGGCCGCGCCGCCGAGCAGTGCGGCGCACAGCGCGGAGGCGATCAGGGGCTTGAGGCTGTTCATTGTTCAAAACCTTCGAGCACGTTCACCGCATTGATGCCGATTTCCTCCACGGCGTAGCCGCCCTCCATGACGAACAGCGTCGGCTTGCCCAGGGCGGCGATGCGCTTGCCCATGGCCAGGTAGTCCGGGCTGTCGAGCTTGAACTGCGAGATCGGGTCGTCCTTGAAGGTGTCGACGCCCAGGGACACGACGACGATGTCGGCGCCGTAGCGCTCGATCTCTTTGCAAGCCTGCTCCAGCGCGGCGCTCCAGACGTCCCAGCCTGCGCCTGCCGGCAGCGGGTAGTTGAAGTTGAAGCCTTCGCCGGCGCCTTCGCCGCGCTCGTCTTCATAGCCGAGGAAGAACGGGAATTCCGCCTCCGGGTGGCCATGGATCGAGGTGAACAGCACGTCGCTGCGCTCGTAGAAAATCGACTGGGTGCCGTTGCCGTGGTGATAGTCCACGTCGAGGATCGCGACTTTCTTGTGGCCCTGGTCGAGGAACGCCTGGGCGGCGATGGCGGCGTTGTTGAGGTAGCAGTAGCCGCCCATCAGGTCGCCGGCGGCGTGGTGTCCCGGCGGACGGCACAGGGCGAAGGCGCTGTGGGCGCCGCGCTGGATCGCTGCCTGGGCGGTCAACGCCGTTTGCGCGGCGCTGTAGGCCGCCTGCCAGGTGCCGGCGGTGATCGGCGCGCCGCCGTCGAAGCTGTAGTAGCCGAGCTGGCCGTGCAGGCTGGTCGGCTTAACCTGGCGCAAGGTGCGCGCCGGCCAGGTGTAGGGCAGCAGGTCGCCGTCAGTGTTGAGTTCGGCCCAGCGCGCCCAGGCGCCCTTGAAGAAATCGAGGTAGTCGCGGCTGTGGATGCGGGCGATCGGCTCGAGGCCGAAATCCTTCGGCGCCTGCACCGGGCCCAGGTTCTGGTGCTTGACCCGTTGCAGCACGTGGTCGGCGCGGGACGGCATCTCGAAGCACGGCTTGAGCTGGCCGTCGATGAGTTCGCAGCGGCCGTGGTGCAGGTGGTGGTCGTCCGAGTAGATCGTCAGCATTTGTTGTTCTCCGCAGGGCTGATTCGGTTGAACACAGTGTTGCGGCACTGAACGGTGCGGAGAACGGCGGGAGCGGCCAAAAGGGGATCGATGCGGCCAAAAGTGCTGACCTCAATTCGCCCCTCCCCTGACGGCAGCAGCCTCGGTGCCTGTGGGGGCGAGCTTGCTCGCGATGGCTGACTATCGGGCAATGAGGCGCTGGATGATCCGCCGTTATCGTGAGCAGGCTCGCTGCTGCCGAGGCAGGGCTCAGCCGTGGGGGCGGAACTGGCTGGGGGCAACGCCGCTCCAGCGCACGAACGCATGGCGGAAGCTTGCGGTCTCGCTGAAGCCCAGGGTCTCGGCGATGCGGTAGATCGGCATCTGGTCTTCGCAGAGCATCTGCTTGGCCCGCTCGAAGCGCAGCTCATCGAGCAGTTCCTGATAGCTGCAGCCCATGTCCTTGAGGTGCCGGCGCAGGGTGCGCGGCGAGCAGTTCATCTGCTGCGCCAGCCCCTCCAGCCCCGGCGCGCAATTGAGCTGCGCGCCGAGCAACTGGCGGATCCGTCCCAGCCAGGCCTGGCGCCCGGTGAACTCGGTGTTCTGCTTGCGGCAGCGCTCGGCCATGGCCTGGTGGGTGATGGTGTCGGCCAGCGGCAGCGGCTGGTCGAGCCAGCGCCGTTCGAACGCGAAGGCGTTGTCCTTGGCGCGAAAGTGCAGCGGGCAGCCGAAGGGCTCGGCGTAGCTGTCGCGGTAGTCCGGGGCGGCGTGTTCGAAACGGGCGGCGCGCAACGGCAGCGGGTGGCCGAGCAGGTCGTCGCAGATGACTTTCAGCGAGACCAGGCAGAACTCGGCGTTGAACACCGCCATCGCCGGGCTCTCGCGGTAGTCGGCGGCGACGAACCAGACCTGTTCGCCGTCGTCCTCCAGGCTCAGTTCGAACAGGGTGCCCAGCAGCGCCGGATAACGGATCGCCAGGCGCAGGGCGTCACCGAAGGTGGCACAGGTGAGCAGGGCGTAACCGAGTATCCCGTAGCAGGAAACATGCATGCGCCGGCCCAGTTCCAGGCCGATGTCGTGCTTGAGCGCCACGGCGTTGGCGCACACCTGCATCTCCTGGTTGGTGGTGATGCGCGTGTCGGCGCGGCTCAGGTCCGCCGCGCTGATGCCGCTGCCGGCCAGCAGCGCGTCGCCGGACAGCCCTTGGTCCTTGAACGTGTTGAGGATCAGGGAGACGGCGTTGAGGGTGGTGAGGTGGGAGTGGAGCATGGGATCTTCCAGCCTGGGGATGGCTGGAACGCAGCAAGTTGCATGCCGGATGAAAATTCCCTGCGGGCGCGAGCCTGCCCGTGCCCACAGGGGATCTGTGGCGTCAGGTCAGGCGAGCTCGCCGCACAGGTCCAGTTCGACCAGGCGCCGCACGTCGGCGTCGCTCAGCCCCGCGCCCAGCAGCGCGTTCAGCTTGCCGAACGCCGCCTCGCGGGTCATGCCGCCGCCGGACAGGACGCCCACGCCGCGCAAACGGCTGCCGGCCTCGTAGATGTCCAGCTCGACCCCGCCCTCATGGCATTGCGTCACGGCGACGACCACCACGCCCTTGTCCCGCGCCCGGCCGAGGCTGGCGAGGAATTCGGGGTTGTCGCTCGGGCCGGTGCCGCTGCCGTAGCACTCCAGCACCAGGCCCTGGATGCCGCTGGCGGTCAGGCCGTCGACGACCTGTGCCGAAATGCCCGGGAACAGCGGCAGCACCGCGACGTTCGCCAGTTGCTTGGGGGCGCCGTAGGTCAGTTGGGCAGGCAGCGAAGCGGCGTGCGTGCCGCCGCCCTGGCGCTCCAGCCGCTTGAACGGGTGGCGCCCGAAGCTGCGCACCTTCGCGCAGCGGGTGGGCGCCAGCAGCTCGCCGTGGAAGTACAGGTGCACGCCCGGCGCCAGGCCCTGGCCGAGGGCGGTCAGCGCACCGCTGAGGTTCTCCCATGCGTCGCTGTCGGTGACGCCGGCCGGCAGCATCGAGCCGGTGAAGCACACGCGGGCATGCAGGCCCAGCAGTTGGAAGCTCATGGCAGCGGCGCTGTAGGCCAGGGTGTCGGTGCCGTGCAGGATCAGCACGCTGTCGCAGCCCTGCACGTCGACGGCATCGACCACCGCTTCGCGCAGTTGCTGCCAGTAGGCCGGGGTCATGTTGGCGCTGTCGATCAGCGGCGCCATCTCACGGAAGCGCCACTGCGGCACCACCAGTTCAGGCTGGCCGTGCAGGTAGTCGCGCATCCGCGCCTCGAAACCGGAGGCCGGGGCCAGGCCGTTGGCGCTGGCCTGCATGCCGATGGTGCCGCCGGTGTACAGCACCATGACGTGCTGGGCGGCAGGGTAGGTCGAAGGGTTCATGGGATTCTCCGAAACGGTGAGGTGCTGTGGGAGCGGGCAAGCCCGCTCCGACATTTAACGCACTGTAACCGACGGGCGCAGAGGATGCGCCCGCCGTTCACCCGTCAGCGTTGCGCTGCGGGCACGCCTTGCGGCTCGGCCTGGGTGGCCGGCGAAGTTTCGGCGGGCCAGGCCTTCAGGTCCAGGTCCAGGTCGGCGAACTTGCGCGAGTCGAACACCGGCTGATCGACGCCGGCGCGGCGCTGCTCGTCGTAGTCGCGCATCACCCGCAGGCCGACCTTGAACAGCATGGCCAGGGCCATCAGGTTGACGAAGGCCAGGCAGGTCATGGTGATGTCGGCGAAGGCGAACACGGTCGACAGGTCCTGCATCGAACCCCAGACCACCAGCGCCAGCACCAGGCCGCGGAACACCATCAGCACCACGCGGTTGCGGCTGAGGAACTGCAGGCTGTTCTCGCCCAGGTAGTAGTTGTAGAGGATGCAGGTGAACACGAACAGCGACAGCGCGACGCTGACGAACAGGCGGCCCCAGTCGCCGACCACGGCGGCCAGCGAGTTCTGGGTCAGGACGATGCCGTCGCCTTCGAAGCCTGGGGTGTAGAAGCCCGACAGCAGGATCAGCAGTGCGGTGCAGGTGCAGATCACGAAGGTGTCGAGGAACACGCTGAAGGCCTGGACCACGCCCTGGGCGCCCGGGTGTTTCACGGCAGCCACGGCGGCGACGTTCGGCGCGCTGCCCAGGCCCGCTTCGTTGGCGAACACGCCACGCTTCACGCCCATGACAATGGCGCTGCCGAGCAGGCCGCCGAAGGCCGGGTCGAGGCCGAAGGCGCTCTTGAAGATGGTCTCAAGCATGGCCGGAACGTGTTCGATCTGGGTGCCGATCACGTACAGGGTCACGGCGATGTAGGCCAGGGTCTTGACCGGCACCAGCAGGTCGGACACCGCGGCGATGCGCTTGATGCCGCCGATGAAGGTGATGGCCAGCAGCACCGCCAGGACGATGCCGGTGTGGCGCGGGTCGAAGTCGAAGGCGTTCTGCAGCGAGTGGGTCACGGTGTAGGACTGCAGGCCGATGAAGGCGAAGCCGTAGGTGACCAGCAGCAGGATGGAGAACACCACCGCCATGCCTTTGAGCTTCAGGCCGTGCTGGATGTAGTAGGCCGGGCCGCCGCGGTACAGGCCGTCGCCGTCGGCGCGCTTGTAGACCTGGGCCAGGGTGCATTCGAAGAAGCTGCTGGACATTCCGACCAGTGCGGTCACCCACATCCAGAACACCGCGCCCGGGCCGCCCAGGGTCACGGCGATGCCGACACCGGCGATGTTGCCCGCACCGACGCGGCCGGCGAGGCTGAGCATCAGGGCCTGGAACGAGCTGAGTTGCCCGGCGTTGCCTTTGAGGCTGTCGCGGAACACTGCGAACATGTGGGTGAAGTGGCGCAGTTGAACGAAACGCGAGCGAATCGTGAAGTAGCTGCCGAGCCCGACAATGAGCAAGATCAGTACTTTGCCTGAGAGGAAGTCGTTGATGACTTCTAGCATGGATTTTTCCTCGCTGTTTTTTGTGTAAGCAAATGCTGGACGGTCTGAAACATCGCGTTACACCGGTGTGCGTGCGGCACAACAGGCGAGGCGAAGGTTTCGTCCCGGTTCCATATCGCGGGTTTGTTATTAGTTCGGGTTTCGCATGGGTTTGGGCCTCGTTACCGACGACCGCTCACGCGAAGAGGGGCGGCACTATACCTATCAGTGCGGCGCCCGTCTGCACGGTTGTGGTGCAAGCGACGGAACGTAGGCTTTGAAACACCCGGCGTTACCGGCGCCGGGCTTGTGTGGAGGTTGCTCTTTTTTGTGCGAGCAATCCCCAGACATACGGGTCTCAGGATCGGAAAGTTAAAAAAAAGGGCTTGGGGAGCGATCCCCAAGCCCTCAAAAGGTGAGAGGTGTCTAGTCCCTCGACCTGGTGAGCGGTACAGCGAATTTCGCGTCGGTTCAGGCTTTGAGCGGAACCAGACGTGGGGCGATCATGTTTTCCGGGCGCAGGATGTCGGCGAGCATGGCGTCGTCGAGCAGGCCTTCTTCGCGCACCAGTTCCAGCACGCCGCGGCCGGTCTCGAGGGCGACGCGGGCGATGCGGGTGGCGTTCTTGTAGCCGATGTACGGGTTCAGCGCGGTGACCAGGCCGATCGAGTGCTCGACCAGTTCGCGGCAGCGGGCTTCGTTGGCGGTGATGCCGACGATGCAGTGCTCGCGCAGCATGTCCATGGCGCGTTGCAGCAGGCGGATCGAGTCGAGGATCTTGAAGGCGATCAGTGGCTCCATCACGTTCAGCTGCAGTTGGCCGCCTTCGGCCGCCATGGTCAGCGCCAGGTCGTTGCCGATGACCTGGAAGGCCACCTGGTTCACGGCTTCCGGGATCACCGGGTTGACCTTGCCTGGCATGATCGAGCTGCCTGGCTGACGCGCCGGCAGGTTGATCTCGTTGATGCCGGTGCGCGGGCCGCTGGACAGCAGGCGCAGGTCGTTGCAGATCTTCGACAGCTTGACCGCGGTGCGCTTGAGCATGCCGGAGAACAGCACGAAGGCGCCCATGTCGGAGGTGGCTTCGATCAGGTCGGCGGCCGGCACCAGCGGCTGGCCGCTGATCAGTGCCAGGCGCTGCACGGCCAGGGCCTGGTAGCGCGGGTCGGCGTTGATGCCGGTGCCGATGGCGGTGCCGCCCAGGTTCACTTCGGTCAGCACTTCCGGGGCCAGCGTCTTCAGGCGGGCCAGGTCTTCGCCCATGGTGGTGGCGAAGGCGCGGAACTCTTGGCCCAGGGTCATCGGCACGGCGTCCTGCAGCTGGGTGCGGCCCATCTTCAGGACGTGGTTGAATTCTTCACCCTTGGCCGCGAACGCCTGGATCAGGCTGTCGAGGCTGGCCAGCAGCGCGTCGTGACCCAGCAGCAGACCCAGGCGGATCGCGGTCGGGTAGGCGTCGTTGGTCGACTGCGCCATGTTCACGTCGTCGTTCGGGTGCAGGTACTGGTATTCGCCTTTCTGGTGACCCATCGCTTCCAGCGCGATGTTGGCGATCACTTCGTTGGCGTTCATGTTGGTGGACGTACCGGCGCCACCTTGAATCATGTCGACCACGAACTCTTCGTGGAAATCGCCGCGGATCAGTCGGGCACAGGCTTCGCTGATGGCAGCGTGCTTGGCTTCGCTCAGATGGCCCAGCTCACGGTTGGCGTCAGCGGCGGCCTGTTTGACCATGGCCAGACCGACCACCAGCTTCGGGTAATGCGAGATCGGAACGCCGGAGAGACGGAAGTTGTTCACCGCTCGCAGGGTCTGGATGCCGTAGTACGCTTGAGCCGGTACTTCGAGGGAGCCAAGCAGGTCGTTTTCTGTGCGGAAAGATGCAGCGGAGGACATGATAGAAATCATCTCGATATGGACCCGGTCTGTGCCGGAACGCTGCGAATGCTAGGCTTGTGGGAATTTTTGGGCCAATGCTGTTAAACACTGCCCTATGCGCATTCGGCATAATGCCCGTGTGACGCCGCTCGCGCGGCAGACGTGTGACCTATTTTGGTGCGCCCCGGAGGGTGTGATGAATCTGGAAAGCAAATGGCTTGAGGACTTCAGTGCCCTGGCCGCCACCCGCAGCTTCTCGCAGGCGGCTGAACGGCGCTTCGTGACCCAGCCTGCGTTCAGCCGACGGATCCGCAGCCTGGAGGCCGCGCTGGGGCTGACCCTGGTCAACCGTTCGCGCACGCCCATCGAGCTGACGGCGGCGGGGCAACTGTTCCTCGTGACGGCGCGCACGGTGGTCGAACAGCTCGGCGAAGTGCTGCGCCACCTGCACCATCTGGAGGGTGGGCAGGGCGAGGTGATCCAGGTGGCGGCGGCGCACTCCCTGGCGCTGGGCTTCTTTCCGCGCTGGATCGCGCAGTTGCGCAACGAAGGCCTGAACATCGCCACGCGGTTGGTGGCGACCAACGTCGGCGACGCCGTGCATGCCCTGCGCGAAGGCGGCTGCGACCTGATGCTGGCCTTCTATGACCCGGATGCGGCGATGCAGATGGACGCGGACATCTTCCCGTCGCTGCACCTGGGCCACACCGAAATGCTGCCGGTGTGCGCGGCGGACGCCAACGGCCGGCCGCTGTTCGACCTGGAAGGCGAGGCGAGCGTGCCGCTGCTGGCCTACAGCGCGGGGGCGTTCCTGGGGCGTTCGGTGAACGGCCTGCTGCGCCAGCGCCAATTGCGCTTCACCACCGTCTACGAGACCGCCATGGCCGACAGCCTCAAGAGCATGGCGCTCGAAGGCCTGGGGATCGCCTGGGTGCCGCAGTTGAGCGTGCGCGCCGAACTGGCCCGCGGCGAACTGGTGATCTGCGGCGGCCCGCAGTGGCATGTGCCGCTGGAGATCCGCCTGTACCGCTGCGCGCTGGTGCGCAAAGCCAACGTGCGGCTGCTGTGGCGCAAGCTCGAGGGCGGAGCCGCGCAAACGGCTTGAGCCCACCCGACAACCGTGTGGGAGCTGGCTTGCCGGCGAAAGCAGCGGGTCAGGCAACCTCTGCATTGACGGGGCAGACGCCATCGCTTGCAAGTCGAGTCGTCGCACCGCAGCTCCCACAGGGATCGAGCGGTGCGCAAGCACTGACCTTCGGGTCAATAAAACCGGGGCTTTGCGGCAGATGACAGATGGTCGAGACGGGGGCTGTTTATTGGCTTCTTTGCGGTATACTGCGCGGCCTTCGGCCGGTTTGTCCGGCCATTTTCCGTACAATCAAGCCACGCAACTTGCGTGGCTTGTTGTTTTTGACGCGCCTGCGGGCGCCCAGAGAGAAGAGGCGCGACGATGAGTGCACTGGTTGGCGTGATCATGGGCTCCAAGTCCGATTGGTCCACCCTTAGCCACACCGCCGATATGCTGGAAAAGCTCGGCATCCCCTACGAGGTGAAAGTGGTTTCCGCCCACCGCACCCCGGACCTGCTGTTCCAGTACGCCGAAGAGGCCGAAGGCCGCGGCATCGAGGTGATCATCGCCGGTGCCGGCGGTGCGGCGCACCTGCCGGGCATGTGCGCGGCCAAGACCCACTTGCCGGTGCTGGGCGTGCCGGTGCAGTCGGCCATGCTCTCGGGCGTCGATTCGCTGCTGTCGATCGTGCAGATGCCGGCCGGCGTTCCGGTCGCCACCCTGGCCATCGGCAAGGCCGGCGCGATCAACGCCGCGCTGCTGTCGGCCAGCATCCTGGGCGCCAAGCACCCGCAGTTCCACGCGGTGCTGAAGACCTTCCGCGCCGAGCAGACTGACAGCGTCCTGGACAATCCAGACCCACGCATTGCCTGAGGTTGTTGAGATGAAGATCGGTGTGATCGGTGGCGGCCAGTTGGGCCGCATGCTGGCCCTGGCGGGCACCCCGCTGGGCATGAACTTCGCTTTCCTGGATCCTGCGCCGGACGCCTGTGCCGCCGCGCTGGGCGAACACCTGCGGGCCGACTACGGCGATCAGGACCACCTGCGCCAACTGGCCGATGAAGTCGACCTGGTGACCTTCGAGTTCGAAAGCGTCCCGGCCGAGACCGTGGCGTTCCTCTCCCAGTTCGTGCCGGTGTACCCGAGCGCCGAAGCCTTGCGCATCGCCCGCGACCGCTGGTTCGAGAAGAGCATGTTCAAGGAGCTGGGGATTCCGACCCCGGCGTTCGCCGACATCCAGTCGCAGGCCGATCTGGACGCCGCCGTGGCGGCCATCGGCCTGCCGGCCGTGCTCAAGACCCGCACCCTGGGCTACGACGGCAAGGGCCAGAAGGTCCTGCGCACGCCTGAGGATGTGGCCGGCACGTTCGCCGAGCTGGGCAGCGTGGCCTGCCTGCTGGAAGGCTTCGTGCCGTTCACCGGCGAAGTCTCGCTGATCGCCGTGCGCGCCCGTGACGGGGAGACCCGGTTCTACCCGCTGGTGCACAACACCCACGACAGCGGCATCCTCAAGCTGTCGGTGGCCAGCACCGATCACCCGTTGCAGGCCCTGGCCGAAGACTACTCCAGCCGTGTGCTGACCAAGCTGAACTACGTCGGCGTGATGGCGTTCGAGTTCTTCGAGGTCGACGGCGGCCTGAAGGCCAACGAAATCGCCCCGCGGGTGCACAACTCCGGGCACTGGACCACCGAAGGCGCCGAGTGCAGCCAGTTCGAGAACCACCTGCGGGCGGTGGCCGGCCTGCCGCTGGGCTCGACCGCCAAGGTCGGCGAGAGCGCGATGCTCAACTTCATCGGCAAGGTGCCGGAGACCGAGAAAGTGCTGGCCATCGCCGATTGCCACCTGCACCACTACGGCAAGGCGTTCAAGGCCGGGCGCAAGGTCGGCCACGCCAACCTGCGCTGTGCCGACAAGGCGACCCTGGCGCAGCAGATCCTCAAGGTCGAGGCGCTGATCGCCGAGTGACGAGAGTTTCATCTGGCGGCGGCGGAACCTTCGGGGGCCGCCGTTCTCTGATGGCAGGATGCCAAAGTCTGGCTAGGCTATAGCCAATCAATCAGAGGGAAATGCCATGGGAATTATCGGTACCATCTTCATCGGCCTGATCGTCGGCCTGCTGGCGCGGTTCCTCAAGCCGGGCGACGACAGCATGGGCTGGATCATGACCATCCTGCTGGGTATCGGCGGTTCGCTGGCGGCCACCTACGGCGGCCAGGCCCTGGGCATTTACCACGCAGGCCAGGCCGCCGGCTTCTTCGGCGCGCTGGTCGGCGCGATCATCCTGCTGGTGATCTACGGCCTGATCAAAAAGAGCTGATCCAAAGCGACAAGGCCCTTCCCGCAGGTCCTGCGGGAAGGGCCGCAATGCTCGGCGATCCGCGGTTCCTTCCTTTCACGAGCATTCTCAACGAGCCCCTTCATGCGTCGTCTTCTGTTGACTCTCCTTTTGCTGGGCAGCGGTCTGGCCCACGCCGGCGAACTGCCGGAAACCGACTGGCTGGAACTGATGCCCAAGTCGGACCAGAAAGCCCTCGAAGCCATGCCCGAAATCGACCACAACTCCCCGGAGGCCAACGGCACCTTCACCCAGAAGGGCGGGATGAAACAGGCCAAGGGCCTGCCGGCGGTGATGTATTCGACCAAGACCGTGGCGTCGATGAACGACAAGCGCATCCGCATCGGCGGCTATCCGGTGCCGCTGGAGTCGGACGCCAAGGGCCGCAGCACGCTGTTCTTCCTGGTGCCGTACCCGGGCGCCTGCATCCACGTGCCGCCACCGCCGCCCAACCAATTGGTGCTGGTGCGCTATCCCAAGGGCCTGAAGCTGGACGACATCTACACGCCGCTGTGGGTGACCGGCACGCTGAAGGTCGAGAAGGTCAGCAATGACCTGGCCGACGCAGCGTATGCGCTGGATGCGGACAAGGTGAAGGTGGTGCAGGAATCGGATCTCTGATCAACCCGCCAAACCACTGCGGGAGCCAGGCTGCTGGCGATTGCGTCGTGTCAGTCGATTCATCGTCAACTGACAGACCGCTATCGCCAGCAGGCTGGCTCCCGCAAGTGGGGTGAATCAGAGAGGCTCGCTGCCGATGCTCACGCCCAGGGTGTGGCTGGCGCCCGGCGCCAGGTTCACGATGTTGTCCATTACGTTCGCGGTTTCGATGCACAGCATGCGCTGCCAGCCGTCGTCGGCCATGTCGCTGAACGCGGCGGCGCGGTCGATCCAAGGGTTCCAGATCACGGCGGTGCGCGAGCCGGTGGCGTTCAGCACGATGCGCCGTTCCCAGGCCGGGTCGTTGATGCTCAGTCGCGGCGGCGCGTCGAGGTAGATGCGGTCGGTTTCCCCGGTGAACTGCAGGTCGCCTTTCTGGGTGACGGTTTTCCAGTCGTCCAGGGTCTCGATGTAACGGAGGCCGTCCACGCCTTCGACCTTGACGTCGCGCACGTCGCTGACCGCGAAGTACGTGTGCAGCGCCTGGCTCAGGCTGACGGTGTCGGCACCGCGGTTGCGGCTGGTCAGGCCGATGTGCAGGCGCTCGTCCAGGCGCAGGGTCAGGGTCAGGTCCACCGGGTGCGGCCAGTCGGCGAAACCGCCTTCGGGGCAGGGCAGGGTGAATTCGACCTTCAGGCTTTCGCCTTCGGCTTCGATGCCGGCCAGTTCCCAGTCGGTCGCCCGGACAAACCCGTGGGCGCCCGCCGGTTCCGTGCCGGTGCGCATGGCCTGCACGCTCTGCGGGTTGCGCGCGAACACGCCGAACCAGGGCCAGCACACCGGCACGCCGGCGCGGATGCTCTTGCCGGCCTTGAACGCGGCCTTGTCGTTGAGCCAGATCACCGGCGGCTGGCCGTCCACCTGGTAACTGAGGATGTGCGCGCCTTGCTGGGCCACCAGCACTTCGGCCTGGCCGTGGCGGATGCGCCAGCAGTTCAGTTCATCGAGTTTGACGGCTTCGACGTTGGGCGTGTTCATGGGACTGCTCTCGATCAGCGATTCGGGACGTTTTCGACCTGCCGGCGGCCGCAAGGTTTAGCGGGCGCGCGGCGGAACCGAACGGGTGCGGCCGCTGCCGTCGATGGCGACGAACACGAACACCGCTTCGGTCACTTTACGCCACTCGCTGGACAACGGATCGTCGCTCCACACCTCGACCATCATCTGGATCGAGCTGCGGCCGATCTCCAGGGTCTGGGTATAGAAGGACAGTTGCGCGCCCACGGCCACCGGCACCAGGAACGCCATGCGGTCGATGGCCACGGTGGCCACCCGGCCGCCGGCGACGCGGCTGGCCATCGCCGTGCCGGCCAGGTCCATCTGCGCCACCAGCCAGCCGCCGAAAATATCGCCGAAGCCGTTGGTTTCGCGGGGAAGCGCGGTGATCTGCAAGGCCAGGTCGCCTTGCGGGATCGGATCTTCTTGTTCGAGCTCTATCATGCCGAGGGTGCCTCTGACCCGTGACTCTTCGTTGGTGATGCGGGTGACGGCCGTCTTCAGGAAAAACGATTCAGCACCGAACATACTACGTTCGTCACGTTTTCCATAAGGCGCCTTTAGGGAAACTCTGCGAAACCGGCTGGCCCGGCACGGTCATGCGGCCAACGGCGTTTTCGCACAGCAACCCCCTACAAGCCGGGGCGAGGTTGCGAGTATATCGGTCGGTAGACTCCGCGACGACCGTCAGGTTCTCATTTCGCCCGCCAAATGCGCCCCTATGTGCTTTTTCGAACAATTTGCTATGGTGCCGAACCTGCCCGAGCCGCAGCCAGCGTTGCTGCGGCGGCAGATCCGACTATAAGAGAAGACCTTGCCATGACCACAGCGCCCTCGAGCCTCGCGCAGTCCGACCAGCCCGCACGACCCCTGACCCGCAACGACTACAAGACGCTGTCGCTGTCCGCCCTGGGCGGTGCGCTGGAGTTCTACGACTTCATCATCTTCGTCTTCTTCGCCACCGTGGTCGGCAAGCTGTTCTTCCCGGCGGACATGCCCGAGTGGCTGCGCCTGATGCAGACCTTCGGCATCTTCGCCGCCGGCTACCTGGCGCGGCCATTGGGCGGGATCGTCATGGCGCACTTCGGCGACCTGCTGGGGCGCAAGAAGATGTTCACCCTGAGCATCTTCATGATGGCTGTGCCGACGCTGATCATGGGCCTGCTGCCGACCTACGCGCAGATCGGCCTGTGGGCGCCGATCCTGCTGCTGCTGATGCGGGTGATCCAGGGCGCGGCCATCGGCGGCGAGGTGCCGGGGGCATGGGTCTTCGTTTCCGAACACGTGCCCGACCGGCACATCGGCTATGCCTGCGGCACGCTGACCAGCGGCCTGACCGCCGGCATCCTGTTGGGCTCGCTGGTCGCCACGGCGATCAACAGCCTTTATACGCCGGAGCAAGTGGCGGATTACGCCTGGCGGATCCCGTTCCTGCTCGGTGGCGTGTTCGGCCTGTTCTCGGTCTACCTGCGCCGCTGGCTGCACGAGACGCCGGTGTTCGCCGAACTGCAGCTGCGCAAGGCCCTGGCCGAGGAAGTGCCGCTGCGGGCGGTGCTGCGCGACCACCGCGGGGCGATCCTGGTGTCGATGCTGCTGACCTGGCTGCTGTCCGCCGCCATCGTCGTGCTGATCCTGATGACCCCGACTGTGCTGCAGACCGTCTACCACTTCACGCCGACCGTTTCGCTGCAGGCCAACAGCCTGGCGATCGTGTTCCTGAGCGTGGGCTGCATCCTGGCCGGCGCGCTGGCCGACCGTTTCGGTGCCGGGCGCGTGTTCGTGTTCGGCTGCCTGGGCCTCCTGGCCAGCTCGTGGACCTTCTACCACAGCCTGGCGGACCATCCGGACTGGCTGTTCCCGTTCTACGCGCTGACCGGCCTTCTGGTCGGCACCATCGGCGCGGTGCCTTACGTGATGGTCAAGGCGTTTCCGCCGGTGGTGCGGTTCAGTGGCCTGTCTTTCTCCTATAACGTCGCCTACGCAATCTTCGGCGGCCTGACGCCGATGGTGGTCAGCCTGTTGCTCAAGGAAAGCGCGATGGGCCCGGCCTATTACGTGGCGGTGCTGTGCGGGATGGGGATCGTGGTCGGGGCGTGGCTCTGGAGCAAGGGCCGCTGATGTCCGGCCCGCTCCCGCATTGAAAGGCATTGCGGTGTGGGAGCCGGCCTGAATCATCAAGTAAAACCTGGATGCTGGCCTTTCATCCAATTGTCATATTTCAGCCATAGAGTGTTCACACGGCCTGCTGATACTTGGCCCCGACTTAACACACCCTATCTGCTAGGAGTAAGGCATGAAACTGAAGCGTTTGATGGCGGCCATGACCTTTGTCGCCGCTGGCGTTGCGACCGCCAACGCGGTTGCCGCTGTTGACCCTGCTATCCCGAGCTACACCAAGACCACCGGTGTGTCGGGCAACCTGTCCAGCGTCGGTTCCGATACCCTGGCTAACCTCATGACCCTCTGGGCCGAGAACTACAAGAAAGAATACCCGAACGTAAACATCCAGATTCAGGCCGCCGGTTCCGCCACCGCGCCGCCCGCGCTGACCGAAGGCACCTCCAACCTGGGCCCGATGAGCCGCAAGATGAAGGACACCGAACTGGCTGCCTTCGAGCAGAAGTACGGCTACAAGCCGACCGCCATTCCGGTCGCCGTGGACGCCCTGGCTGTGTTCGTGCACAAGGACAACCCGATCCAGCATCTGACCATGGAACAGGTCGATGCAATTTTCTCGTCCACCCGCCTGTGCGGCGCCAAGGCTGACGTGAAGACCTGGGGCGACCTGGGCGTGACCGGCGACCTGGCCAACAAGCCGGTTCAGCTGTTCGGCCGCAACTCGGTATCCGGCACCTACGGCTACTTCAAGGAAGAAGCCCTGTGCAAAGGCGACTACAAGCCTAACGTCAACGAACAGCCTGGCTCGGCTTCGGTCGTGCAGTCGATCAGCTCCTCGCTGAACGGCATCGGCTACTCGGGCATCGGCTACAAGACCGCCAGCGTGAAGACCGTCGCCCTGTCGAAGAAAGGCAGCACCGACTTCATCGAAGACACCGAAGAAAACGCCCTGAACGGCAAGTACCCGCTGTCCCGTTTCCTGTACGTCTACGTCAACAAGGCCCCGAACAAGCCTCTGGCCCCGCTGGAAGCCGAGTTCGTGAAACTGGTTCTGTCCAAGCAGGGTCAGGAAGTCGTGGTGAAGGACGGCTACATCCCGCTGCCGGCCAAAGTCGCCGCCAAAGCGCTGGCTGACCTGGGCCTGCAGGAAGGCGGCGCCGAAGTCGCAAAAAAGTAACAAACTGAGTCAGGGGTGAACCCCGCCTGACTCCCGTGTGGGGCCCGGCCCGCGAGCGGCCCGGCCCCACACTCCCCGAATTCTTCTATCCACCGCCAGTGCCCTGCTGGCGGCGGATTTGGTGCGTCACTGCATTGTCATCTTTCTGTCATACAGGATCGCTAGGGTGTGCGCATGAATGATCTGGCCAATTCCAAAATGACTACGAACCCTCCCAAGCGCATTGACTTCAATACGCCTGAGTTGCAACGCAAGCGCCGCATCCGTGCGCTCAAGGATCGCTTCACCCGTTGGTACGTCCTCGTCGGCGGCCTGGCGGTGCTGGCGGCGATCACCCTGATCTTCTTCTTCCTCGCCTATGTGGTCGCGCCCCTGTTCCAGGGCGCCAGCCTGACCGCCAAAGACACCCTGGCCCCGGCCTGGATGCAGGACGCCGGCAAGCCGCTGATGATCTCGCTGGAAGAGCAGAACCAGGTGGCCATGCGCGTTTCCGACAAGGGCCAGGCCCTGTTCTTCGACATCGACAGTGGCGCCGAGCTCAAGCGCGTCGGTCTGCCGTTGCCGGCCGGCACCACCGTGACCTCCATCGGCGAAGACCAGCCGGGCCATCCGCTGGTGGCCGTGGGCCTGTCCAACGGCCAGGCGCTGGTGTTCCGTCACACCTATAAGGTCAGCTACCCGGAAGGCAAGAAAACCATCACCCCGGCGATCGAGTACCCGTACGGCGAAGCGCCGATCGCATTGAACGAGAGCGGCGGCGCGCTGGAGCACATCAGCCTCAACGCCAACGATTCGACCCTGCTGCTGGCCGGCTCCACCGGCGCGCAGCTGCAGGTGCTGGCCCTGACCAGCGAAGAAAACATGATGACCGGCGAAGTCACCAACGAGCAGAAGCGCATCGATCTGCCGCAAATGACTGAACCGGTGAAGAACATCTTCGTCGACCCGCGCCAGCAGTGGCTGTACGTGGTCAACGGCCGGGCCCAGGCCGACGTGTTCAGCCTGCGCGACAAGAGCCTCAACGGTCGCTACAAGCTGCTGGAAAACGCTGACGCGCAAGTCACTGCCGCCACTCAACTGGTGGGTGGCATCTCGCTGATCGTCGGCGACTCCACCGGTGGTCTGGCCCAGTGGTTCATGGCCCGCGACACCGACGGCGAACTGCGCCTGAAACAGATCCGCACCTTCCAGATGGGCAAGGCGCCGATCGTGGAGATCGGCGCCGAGGAGCGTCGCAAGGGCTTCGCCGCCCTCGACGCCAGCGGCAAGCTCGGCGTGTTCCACAGCACCGCGCACCGCACCCTGCTGGTCGACCAGGTGGTCGAGGGCCAAGGCCTGTTCGGCCTGTCGCCGCGGGCCAACCGCGTGATCGTCGAGGCCGGCGGCAAGCTGCAGCCGCTGCTGCTCGACAACCCGCACCCGGAAGTGTCGTGGAGCGCGCTGTGGAGCAAGGTCTGGTACGAGAACTACGACGAGCCTAAGTACGTCTGGCAATCGACCGCCGCCAACACTGACTTCGAACCGAAGCTGAGCCTGTCGCCGCTGACCTTCGGCACCCTGAAGGCCGCGTTCTACGCCATGCTGCTGGCCGCGCCGCTGGCCATCGCCGCCGCGATCTACACCGCCTACTTCATGGCCCCGGGCATGCGCCGCAAGGTCAAACCGGTGATCGAGCTGATGGAAGCGATGCCGACGGTGATCCTCGGCTTCTTCGCCGGCCTGTTCCTGGCGCCGTATGTGGAAGGGCACTTGCCGGGCATCTTCAGCCTGCTGATGCTGCTGCCGATCGGCATCCTGATCGCTGGCTTCACCTTCAGCCGCCTGCCGGAATCGGTCCGCCTGAAGATCCCGGACGGCTGGGAGAGCGCGCTGCTGATCCCGGTGATCCTGTTCGTGGGCTGGCTGTCGCTGTACATGAGCCCGTACATGGAGAACTGGTTCTTCGGCGGCGACATGCGCCTGTGGATCTCCCACGACCTGGGCATCACCTACGACCAGCGCAACGCCCTGGTGGTCGGCCTGGCCATGGGCTTCGCGGTGATCCCGAACATCTACTCCATCGCCGAAGACGCCGTGTTCAGCGTGCCGCGCGGCCTGACCCTGGGCTCGCTGGCCCTGGGCGCCACGCCGTGGCAGACCATGACCCGCGTGGTGATCCTCACCGCCAGCCCGGGCATCTTCTCGGCGCTGATGATCGGCATGGGCCGCGCGGTGGGCGAGACCATGATCGTGCTGATGGCCACCGGCAACACCCCGGTGATGGAAATGAACCTGTTCGAAGGCCTGCGCACCCTGGCGGCCAACGTCGCGGTGGAAATGCCGGAGTCGGAAGTCGGCGGCAGCCACTACCGCGTGCTGTTCCTCTCGGCGCTGGTGCTGCTGCTGTTCACCTTCATCATGAACACCCTCGCGGAACTGATTCGTCAGCGTCTGCGCAAGAAATACTCGTCGCTTTAAGAAAGGTAGAAGTCTGTGAAACAGAACTCCCTGAAAGGATGGTTCAAGAGCGGCGCCCCGGGCGTCTGGATCAGCGGTGGCGCGGTGTCCATCGCGGTCATCATGACCATTGGCCTGCTGGCGGTGATCGCCGTGCGCGGCCTGGGTCACTTCTGGCCGGCGGATCTGCTCCACGCCAGCTACGACGTGCCGGGCCAGGGCAAGCACCTGGTCATCGGCGAAGTGGTGCAGAAGGAAGAAGTGCCCCGCGCCCGCCTCAAGAGCGCCGGCCTGCCGGTGCCGGACGAAGGCCCGGAGTTCATGACCCGCGAGCTGATCAAGGTCGGTAACCGTGACCTGAACGGCAACGACTTCACCTGGACCGTCGGCGAGTGGCTGAACGACCAGACCACGCCGGTGGAACTGATGGCCGTCGAGCGCCGCGAATGGGGCAACTTCTACGGCTACCTGGTCAACGTCAAGCAGGACGGCAAGGTCATCGCCGAAGGCGAGGCCGCCTGGCCCGAGCTGCAGGCGCGGATCGACCGGGTGAACAAGCTCGCCGCCCAGCTCAAGACCCTGGAGAAGGTCGACATCGGCGCGATCAACGCCGGCCTCGAACGCATCCGCCTGCACGGCCGCAAGCTGGAGCTCGAAGGCAAGCTCGACCCGGCCGCGCAAGCGGACATGGACGCCGAGCGCGCCGAGCTGAACGCCCGTTACCAGGAGGTCGAGGCACGCCTCTCCGACCTGCACGCGCAGTTCAACCGCGACGCCCTGACCGCCCGCGACGCCAACGGCAAGGAAGTCGAGATCGGCCTGGGCAAGGTGGTCCATGCCTACCAGCCGAACGCCATGGGCACCTTCACCAAGGTCGGCTTCTACTTCAGCAAGGTCTGGGAATTCCTGTCGGACGACCCCCGCGAGGCGAACACCGAAGGCGGGATCTTCCCGGCCATCTTCGGCACCGTGATGATGACCCTGATCATGGCGATGATCGTGACCCCGTTCGGCGTGCTGGCGGCGGTTTACCTGCGCGAATACGCCAAGCAGAACACCCTGACCCGGGTGATCCGCATCGCGGTGAACAACCTGGCGGGCGTTCCGGCGATCGTCTACGGCGTGTTCGGCCTGGGCTTCTTCGTCTACGTGCTGGGCGGTTCCCTCGACCGGCTGTTCTTCCCTGAAGCGCTGCCGGCGCCGACCTTCGGCACGCCGGGCCTGCTCTGGGCCTCCCTGACCCTGGCGCTGCTGGCGGTGCCGGTGGTGATCGTGGCCACCGAAGAAGGCCTGGCGCGCATCCCGCGCACCGTGCGCGAGGGCTCGCTGGCCCTGGGCGCGACCAAGGCCGAGACCCTGTGGAAGATCGTCCTGCCGATGGCCAGCCCGGCGATGATGACCGGCATGATCCTCGCCGTGGCCCGCGCCGCCGGCGAAGTGGCGCCGCTGATGCTGGTGGGTGTGGTGAAACTGGCGCCGTCGCTGCCGGTGGACGGCAACTACCCGTACCTGCACCTGGACCAGAAGATCATGCACCTGGGCTTCCACATCTACGACGTCGGCTTCCAGAGCCCGAACGTCGAGGCCGCGCGGCCGCTGGTGTACGCCACGGCGCTGCTGCTGGTGCTGGTGATCGCAGTGCTCAACCTGTCGGCGGTGTGGATCCGTAACCACCTGCGCGAAAAATACAAAGCGTTGGATAGCTAAAGCCATTAGCCACAAGCGGCAAGCCACAAGCCGCTTTTGCTCAAAACTTGCAGCTTGCAGCTAGACGCTGGCAGCTACGAACGGAGTGAGAACCCATGCAGCACGAAACACATACCCACGGCATCAACATGTCCGCCCTGGGCCGCGACAAGCAGAGCCTGAACCTGGAGCAGGAAACCGTGGCCATCGAAGTGCCGGGCCTGAGCCTGTTCTACGGCGAGAAACAAGCGCTGTACGACGTCAGCATGAACATCCCGAAACAGCGCGTGACCGCCTTCATCGGCCCGTCCGGCTGCGGCAAGTCCACGCTGCTGCGCACCTTCAACCGCATGAACGACCTGGTGGACGGCTGCCGCGTCGAAGGCGCGATCAACCTCTACGGCAACAACATCTACCGCAAGGGCGAGGACGTGGCCGAGCTGCGCCGCCGGGTCGGCATGGTGTTCCAGAAGCCCAACCCGTTCCCCAAGACCATCTACGAAAACGTGGTCTACGGCCTGCGCATCCAGGGCATCAACAAGAAGCGCGTGCTCGACGAAGCGGTCGAGTGGGCGTTGAAGGGCGCGGCCCTGTGGGACGAGGTCAAGGACCGTCTGCATGACTCGGCGCTCGGCCTGTCCGGCGGCCAGCAGCAGCGTCTGGTGATCGCCCGCACCATCGCCGTGGAGCCGGAAGTGCTGCTGCTCGACGAACCGTGCTCGGCCCTCGACCCGATCTCGACCCTGAAGGTCGAGGAGCTGATCTACGAGCTCAAGTCCAAGTTCACCATCGTCATCGTGACCCACAACATGCAGCAGGCCGCGCGGGTCTCCGACTACACGGCGTTCATGTACATGGGCAAACTGGTGGAGTTCGGCGACACCGACACCCTGTTCACCAACCCGGCGAAGAAGCAGACCGAAGACTACATCACCGGACGGTACGGCTAGTCGCAGCTGCGAGCCGCAAGCTTCAAGCGGCAAGTAAGAGCGGACCGAGTAAAAAACGAAACAGCTTGCAGCTTGTAGCTTGCGGCTCACAGCTTTTGCGGAGCAAACCCATGATTTCGAAGGAAGGTTTAACCCACCACATCTCCCAGCAGTTCAACGCCGAACTCGAAGAGGTGCGCAGCCACCTGCTGGCCATGGGCGGGTTGGTCGAGAAGCAGGTCAACGACGCGGTCACGGCGCTGATCGAGGCCGACTCGGGCCTGGCCCAGCAGGTGCGCGAGATCGACGACCAGATCAACCAGATGGAACGCAACATCGACGAGGAATGCCTGCGCATCCTGGCCCGCCGCCAGCCGGCGGCGTCCGACCTGCGGCTGATCATCAGCATCTCCAAGTCGGTGATCGACCTTGAGCGCATCGGCGACGAAGCGACCAAGATCGCCCGCCGCGCCATCCAGTTGTGCGAAGAGGGCGAGGCGCCGCGCGGCTACGTCGAAGTGCGCCACATCGGCGATCAGGTGCGCAACATGGTGCGCGACGCGCTGGACGCGTTCGCCCGCTTCGACGCCGACCTGGCGCTGTCCGTGGCGCAGTACGACAAGATCATCGACCGCGAGTACAAGACCGCCCTGCGCGAGCTGGCGACCTACATGATGGAAGACCCGCGCTCTATCTCGCGGGTTCTGAGCATCATCTGGGTGCTGCGTTCGCTGGAGCGGATCGGCGACCACGCGCGCAACATCTCGGAGCTGGTGATCTACCTGGTGCGCGGCACCGATGTGCGCCACATGGGCCTCAAGCGCATGAAGGAAGAAGTTGAAGGCACAAGCGGCGAAACCGCTAATGTTCCGGACGAAGCTGACGATAAGTAAGATTGCCCAAGAAGCACGCCCGGTCCTTTGGCCGGGCGTTTTCGTTTGGGGCGCGAATCGAAAAAGCAGCACCCGCGAACGAAAAGTCCCGGCGTGACTGAAAAGTTTTGGCAAAGTGCCATCATTCAAGCGTTATGCTTGCCGGGATTTTTTTAGGGGTGTTGGATGAGCAAGATCAGTGTGTTGGTCGTGGACGATGCATCGTTCATTCGTGACCTGGTGAAAAAGTGCCTGCGCAATTACTTCCCGGGGATTCGCACCGAGGACGCCATCAACGGGCGCAAGGCCCAGGCCATGCTGGCCAAGGAAGCCTTCGACCTGGTGCTGTGCGACTGGGAAATGCCGGAGATGTCCGGCCTCGAGCTGCTGACCTGGTGCCGTGAGCAGGACAACCTCAAGACCATGCCGTTCATCATGGTCACCAGCCGCGGCGACAAAGAGAACGTGGTGCAGGCAATCCAGGCCGGCGTCACCGGCTACGTCAGCAAGCCGTTCACCAACGAGCAGTTGCTGACCAAGGTCAAGCAGGCGCTGAACAAGGTCGGCAAGCTCGACACCCTGATGAACAGCGCGCCGACCAAGATGAACTCGGCGTTCGGCAATGACTCCCTGAGCGCCCTGACCGGCGGCAAGCCTGCCGTGGTCGGCGGCGCCCCGGCCGCCGCGCCTGCGGTCAACCCGTTCGCCAAGCCTGCCGCCGCGCCGGCGCCGGCGGCCGCCGCACCGTCCCGTGGCCTGCTCAACAACGCCCCTGCGCCCAAGGCACCGGCCGCGGCGGCGGCACCGGCCAGCGGCCGCGGCCAGGGCCAGTTGCGCCTGCCGAGCGGCACCCAGCAGTGCGTGATCAAGGCCCTGAGCATCAAGGAAGCGCTGTTGGTGGTCAAACGCACCGACAACCTGCCGCAGATCCTCGACAGCGCCGTGCTCGACCTGGAGCAGGGCGAGAACGCCGAAACCGCGCGCCTGAACGGCTACCTGCACGCCGTTGTGGCCCACGAGCCGAAGCCTGACAGCGACTGGCTGCAACTGACCTTCCGCTTCGTCGACCAGGACGCGCAGAAGCTCGACTACCTCTCCCGCCTGATTGCCCGCGGCACGGCGCAGAAGCATTTCGTTCCGGGCGCCTGACCGTCCGTCTGCGCGGGCAAGTCGAAGCGTCGTACTGTCGCTCCCACCGTTTCTTGCGGGAGCCACTGCCTTGCTGTGCGTGGGCTGACGCCATCGCCAGCAGGCTGGCTCCCACAGGGGCGCTGCACCACAGACCCCCTGTGGGAGCGAGCCTGCTCGCGATGGCGTCATTGAATGCGCCGCCCATCTCCCCCCTGTGCCACATTTGAAACATCTGTCGGCTAGCCTGGTCTGTCTCAGCTGCTAGGCTCACTTCCAGGCCTTCCTCGACAGAACGTTCGCCCATGCCCCTGCGCCTGCTGTTTTTCTGTGGTCTGTTCATGGCCTCCACCTCGACCGTGGCCATGACGATCTACAAGTCCACCGATGCCAACGGAGTGGTTTCGTACAGCGACCGTCCGAGCAAAGGCTCCCAGGTGTTCGTCTTCCAGGACCGGATGGTCGAGCGCCTGGAGCGCCAGGTGTACCTGGACATCAAGAAGCAGAAGGGCGTGGACGTGGTGTTCGTGCGCAACGACCTGTACGCGCCGGTGGAGGTGGCACTGGCGTTTACCGGGATGAGCAACGTGCGTGGCGCCCCGGCGCAGACGATCCGCCGGGTGCTGCCGGCGCGCAGCAATACCCGGTTGGCGTTGCTGACGGCGGTGTCCGGTGGCAAGCCGCTGGTGTATACGCCGATGTTCCATTATTCCCTGGGCGATCCGGCTGGCGCAGCGCAGAGCTATCGGTATCCGTTTCCCTGGCGCGGCGGGCCGTTCCGCCTAAGCCAAGGTGCCAATGGCGACTACAGCCACTTCGGGCCGAAGAACAAATACGCCATGGACATCGCCATGCCGGTGGGGACGCCGATCATCGCGGCGCGGGCGGGTGTGGTGGTGAAGACCGAGAATTCCCAGAACGGGCGCGGCACCGATCCGTCCGGCAACTTTGTGCGGATCCTGCACGATGACGGCACCATGGGCGTGTATCTGCACCTCAAGCAAGGTTCCGTGAGCGTGAAGGAAGGGCAGCGCGTGACGGTGGGCAGCCCCCTGGGGCTCTCGGGCAACACCGGCAACAGCAGCGGCCCCCACTTGCACTTCGTGGTGCAGCGCAATACGGGCGAGGGGTTGGTGTCGATTCCGTATCAGTTCAACCAGCCGCTGGGGGCGTTGCCCAACTTTGCGCTGGGCAAGCAATGAGGGCACTGAACCTGTAGGAGCGAGCCTGCTCGCGATGGGATCGACTCGACCGACAGCCAGCCGATCAATCGAGCATCAGCACCTTGGCCAGGATGATCTTCGGCCCTTTCATCTTCTTGATGATGATCCGCAGGCCTTCCACCTCCAGCACCTCTTCCTCTTCCGGCACCCGTTTGAGGGTTTCGTAGATCAGGCCGGCCAGGGTTTCCGCCTCGATGTGGTCAAGGTCGATGCCCAGCAGGCGCTCGACCTTGAACAGCGGCGTGTCGCCGCGCACCAGCAGCTTGCCCGGCTGGTAGGCGAGGATGCCGCGCTCGGCCTTGCGGTGTTCGTCCTGGATGTCGCCCACCAGCACTTCCAGCACGTCTTCCATGGTCAGGTAGCCGATGATGTTGCCGTCGGCCTCCTCGACCACGGCGAAGTGCGAGCCGCCCTTGCGGAACTGCTCCAGCAGCTGCGACAGCGGCATGTGCCGCGACACCCGCTCCAGCGGGCGGGTCAGCTCGGCGAGGTTGAACGACTCCGGAATGTGGTCCAGGGCCGCCAGCTCCAGCAGCAGGTCCTTGATGTGCAGCAGGCCGACGAACTCCTGGCGCTCGCTGTCGTACACCGGGTAGCGGCTGAACTTGTGGCGGCGGAACAGTGCGAGGATTTCCTTGAGCGGGGCGTTGAATTCCAGGGTGATCAGGTCTTCCCGGGAGTTGGCCCAGTCGACCACTTCCAGCTCGCCCATCTCCACCGCCGACGCCAGCACGCGCATGCCTTGGTCGCTCGGGTCCTGGCCGCGGCTGGAGTGCAGGATCAGCTTCAGTTCTTCGCGGCTGTAGTGATGCTCGTGGTGCGGGCCGGGCTCGCCTTGGCCGGCGATGCGCAGGATGGCGTTGGCGCTGGCGTTGAGCAGGTAGATCGCCGGGTACATGGCCCAGTAGAACAGGTACAGCGGCACCGCCGTCCACAGCGACAGCAGCTCGGGCTTGCGGATCGCCCAGGACTTGGGCGCCAGTTCGCCGACCACGATGTGCAGGTAGGAAATGATGAAGAACGCGGTGAAGAACGAGATCGCCTTGACGACCTCGGCCGACTGCACGCCGACGGCGCTGAGCACCGGCTCCAGCAGGTGCGCGAACGCCGGTTCGCCGACCCAGCCCAGGCCCAGGGAGGCGAGGGTGATGCCCAGCTGGCAGGCCGAGAGGTAGGCGTCGAGCTGACTGTGCACGGTGCGCAGGATGTGCCCGCGCCAGCCGTGCTGCTCGGCGATGGCCTCGACCCGGGTCGAGCGCAGCTTGACCATGGCGAACTCCGCCGCAACGAAGAAGCCGTTGAGCAGGACCAGGATCAGAGCGAAGAGAATCATGCCGAAGTCGGCGAAAATGGTTGCGAGGGACAAGCCAGGGGAAGGGTCCATGATGGGGTTTTGCGGATTCCGTGTGATTCGAAAAATGAGAAGGAGCGCACCTGAAAGGGCAGGCGCAAGTCAGCCAATGTAGCGGCTGACCGGGCGATTGCCTAGTGCGGGCTTACTCGGCGGCGCTGACGGCGCGCGAGCGCACCACCTGGGCCGGGGCGAAATGGCACGTGAACGTGCTGCCGTGGCCGGGCACGCTGCTGATCTCCATGCGGGCGCGGTGGCGCAGCAGCACGTGCTTGACGATGGCCAGGCCCAGGCCGGTGCCGCCGGTGTTGGAGTTGCGGCTGGAGTCGACGCGGTAGAAGCGTTCGGTCAGGCGCGGCAGGTGCTTGTTGTCGATGCCGATCCCGGAGTCCTGCACGCTCAGGTGGGCGCCTTGCTCGTCGCCCCACCAGCGGATGCGGATGTTGCCTTCGGCCGGGGTGTACTTCACGGCGTTGAACACCAGGTTGGAGAAGGCGCTGCGCAGTTCCGCCTCGCTGCCCTTGAGCAGGATCCTGCCGTCGGCCTCCAGGCTGATGCTTTGGTTCTTGCTGCCGGACAGCTGCTGCGCATCGCTCTTGATCGATTGAAGCAATGCATCGATCTGCACCGGGTGATTGTCCGACGGATAGTCCGTGGCTTCCAGCTTGGCCAACAGCAGCAGGTCGTTGAGCAGCGTCTGCATGCGTCCGCCCTGTTGCTGCATCTGCTGCAAGGCACGGCCCCAGCGCGGGTTCACTTCCTCGACGTTGTCGAGCAGGGTCTCCAGGTAGCCGCAGATCACCGTCAGCGGCGTGCGCAGTTCGTGGGAGACGTTGGCGATGAAGTCCTTGCGCATCTGTTCCAGCTGATGGATGCGGGTGACGTCGCGCACCAGCATCAGGTGCTCGTTGTTGCCGTAGCGGGTGATGTACAGCTGGATGCGCAGGCGGTCGTTGGTCGGCGAGGGGATTTCCAGCGGTTCGGCGTAGCTGTCCTGCTCGAAGTATTCCTTGAAGCGCGGATGGCGCACCAGGTTGGTCACCGGCTGGCCGCTGTCCTGCGGGGTCTTGAGGCCGAGCAGGGTCTCGGCGGCGCGGTTCCACCACTCGAGGTTGCCTTCGCTGTCGAGCATGACCACCGCGTCCTTCAGGGCGGCGGTGGACTCCTGGACGCGGTCGATCACCGCTTGCAGGCGTCCGCGCACCCGTTGGTCGCGGCGTTGCAGGTGGTAGATGCTGTCGAACACCTCGCCCCACAGGCCGTAGCCGTCGGGCGGCGCTTCGTCGGGCTGGTGCAGGCGCAGCCATTCGTGCAGGCGCAGCAACTGCTTGAGTGTCCAGGCCAGGTACAGCCCCAGGCCCGCGGCGATGCTCCAGCCG
Source organism: Pseudomonas ekonensis (assembly GCF_019145435.1). Classification (NCBI taxonomy): domain Bacteria; kingdom Pseudomonadati; phylum Pseudomonadota; class Gammaproteobacteria; order Pseudomonadales; family Pseudomonadaceae; genus Pseudomonas; species Pseudomonas ekonensis. The sequence goes on from NZ_JAHSTS010000003.1 coordinate 230,005, forward strand.
TAGTAACCGGTGATCAGGCCGATCACCAGGCAGGCGGTGACCAGCAACAGCATGTGGCGAATCAGGGTGCCATGCCAGTTTTGATTCACGGAGCGTCCTTAACGCAGCTTCGAGTTTCAAGCTGCAAGCTGCAAGTCAGAGCGGTTCGGCTAGTCCTTGCCGCTTGTGGCTTGAAGCTTGCCGCTGCTTTTATGCCTTGGTGGAGAACCGATAGCCGGTGCCGCGCACGGTTTGTACCAGATTTTCGTAGGCATCGCCGAGGGCCTTGCGCAGGCGCCGGATGTGCACGTCGACGGTGCGCTCCTCGACATAGACATTGCCGCCCCAGACCTGGTCCAGCAATTGCCCGCGGGTGTACGCGCGTTCCTGGTGGGTCATGAAGAACTGCAGCAGACGGTATTCGGTCGGGCCCATCTCGGCCGGGCGGCCGTCGATGGTCACGCGGTGGCTGATCGGGTCGAGCAGCAGGCCGCCGACCTCGATCGGCGCCTCGCCGTCGGTGGGGCCTGCGCGGCGCAGCACGGCCTTCAGGCGCGCCACCAGCTCGCGGGGGGAGAACGGCTTGGTGATGTAGTCGTCGGCGCCGACTTCCAGGCCCTGGATCTTGTTGTCCTCTTCGCCCTTGGCGGTGAGCATGATGATCGGGATGTCCCCGGTCAGCTCGTCGCGCTTGAGGCGGCGGGCCAGTTCGATGCCGGACGTGCCGGGCAGCATCCAGTCGAGCAGGATCAGGTCCGGCTTGCGGTCGACGATGATGGCGTGGGCCTGCTGCGAGTTCTCGGCCTCAAGGCAGTCGTAGCCGGCCATTTCCAACGCCACGGCGATCATCTCGCGGATGGGCGCTTCGTCGTCGACGATCAGAATGTTCCTGCCAACCATGCCTTAATCCTCTTGTCATTTAACTGTCGTGCGCCGCATTAGATAACGGAATTATTGCAGTCGTGTGACAGTATTCGGCGCCCGGCGATTGTGCAAATCCTGGACTAAGCTCTGAGTTCGAATCCTGACAACCACAAAAGAAGGTTTCCATGACTCAGACGACTGTTTCTTTCAAAGCCCTGCTGATGGCCGCCGCACTGACGTTGCCTGGCCTTGCCCTGGCGGCCGAGCCGGCCATGATGAAGGACGGCATGATGGTCGACCACAAAGGCATGACCGTCTACACGTTCGACAAGGACGCCGGCGGCAAGTCGATGTGCAACGGCGACTGCGCCAAGAACTGGCCGCCGATGATGGCGCCGGCGGGCGCCAAGGCCGAAGGCAAGTGGACGGTCATCAAGCGCGACGACGGCATGATGCAGTACGCCTACGACGGCAAGCCGCTGTACACCTTCGTGAAGGATGAAAAGCCCGGGGAAATGAAGGGCGACGGCATGAAGGACGTGTGGCACGTGGTGCACGAGCACAAGTGACCGCTTGATCTTTTGCCTCTGTGGAACCCTGTGGGAGCGGGCTTGCCCGCGAAGGCGTCAGGCCAGTCGGCAGATCCGTTGACTGATGCGCCGCCATCGCGAACAGGCTCGCTCCCGCAATGGTTCTGGGCGGCGGCTCAGCGCAGCGCGTAATCCAGCACGATCCCGATGAAGATCGCCATCCCCGCCCAGTGGTTGTGCAGGAACGCCTTGAAGCACTTCATCCGGTCGCGGTCTCGGGTAAACCAGAACTCCCACGCGAAGCAGCCGGCGGCCGCCAGCAGGCCCAGGTGGAACCACAGGCCCAGCCCGAACTTCGAGCCCGCCAGCAGCAGGCAGCCCAGCGCCAGCCCCTGCAAGGTCAGGATGATCGCCCGGTCGGCATCGCCGAACAGGATCGCCGTGGACTTCACGCCGATCTTCAGGTCATCGTCGCGGTCCGTCATCGCGTAATAGGTGTCGTAGCCCACCGTCCACAGCAGGTTGGCGATCCACAGCAGCCACGCGGTCGCGGGCAGCTCGCCGGTCTCGGCGGTGAACGCCATCGGCATCCCCCAGGAGAACGCCGCGCCCAGCACCACCTGCGGGTAATAGGTGTAGCGCTTCATGAACGGATAGGTGAACGCCAGCGCCAGGCCGCCCAGCGACAGCCAAATCGTTGCGGCGTTGGTGCACAGCACCAGCAGGAAGCTTGCGCCCATCAGCAGGGCGAAGAACGCCAGCGCTTCCTTGGAGCTGATCCTGCCGGCGGCCAGCGGGCGCTCCGCGGTGCGTTTGACGTGACCGTCGACCTTGCGGTCGGCCCAGTCGTTGATCACGCAGCCGCCGGCGCGGGTCAGCACCACGCCGAGGACGAAAATCACGATGTTGGCCAGCGACGGCGAACCCTTGCCGGCGATCCACAGCGCCCACAGCGTGGGCCACAGCAGCAGGTAGATGCCGATGGGCTTGTCCATGCGGGTCAGCTGGATGAAGTCCCAGGCCCGCGGGTTCAGGCGGTTCAGGGACTTGAGCAGGCTCTGGTACATCAGCGGTTCTCCGGTTCGGCGGCGGTGGCGGCCCACAGGCTCGGCAGGAAGACCTCCGCCACCAGCACGCTCAGCGCGCCGCGGTCGAAGCGCGAGCGGCGGCCCCACAGGCCTGGTCCGCGGCATTCGGCGGGCAGCCACTGCTCAGGATAGCGGCAGACTTCGATGGCGCGCCGGCTGAAGGCGTGGTCGCAGAACAGCAGCTCGCCCAGGGAGCGGCTGCCCAGTTCGTCCATGTGCAGGCCGTCGCCCTGCAAGGCGCTGCGCGAGGCCACGCTGCGGGCGAACACCCAGGCTTCGCCGTGGCCGTGAAGGTAGACTTCGCGCACCCAGCCTTCGCTGCCTTCGGCCAGGTCCAGCGCCGCGCACTCGTCGGCGCGCAGGGGCTGCCAGCCTTCGAACAGCGGGGTGATGCTGAAGCCGCCGTCGGACAGGCCGGTCAGGCGGCGGGTCAGGGAGCCTTCGTCGAACAGCCAGTCCATGACCTGTGGGGCGGGGAGGGGCATCAACTGCGTTTGCGCCAGCCAGAGCGGGGCCGGGCGGGATTCTGTGGGTTGCACAATGAGTCGTTTTTGGCCGCAAATGAGGCGGCGAGCTTACCATGGCAGGCGGCGATATTGATTGATCCGGGTCGCCATTGCGCCGAACAGGCTTGCATCTGCCCGGCACCCCCAGTACAAAACGCCCTGAGCCGGAGGGCAGCGCGACACCATCGACCCTCTGCGCCGACACTCGCCTGAACCCCTGAGGAAACACCGGAATGAAGAAGTGGCAATGTATCGTCTGCGGCCTGATCTACAACGAAGCCGAAGGCTGGCCGGATGACGGTATCGCGGCAGGCACCCGCTGGGAAGACGTGCCTGAAGACTGGCTCTGCCCGGACTGCGGCGTCGGTAAGACGGACTTTGAAATGATCGAAATCAACTGAGAAAACACAAGGAGTAGGGCATGAACGCACCTGTAGTGATCATCGGCACCGGGCTGGCCGGCTACAACCTGGCCCGAGAGTTTCGCAAGCTCGACGGCGATACCCCGCTGCTGTTGATCACCGCCGATGACGGCCGTTCCTACTCCAAGCCGATGCTCTCCACCGGGTTCGGCAAGAACAAGGACGCCGACGGCCTGAGCATGGCCGAGCCTGGCGACATGGCCGGGCTGCTCAAGGCCGAGGTGCGCACCCACACCCGCATCAGCGGCATCGACCCCGGCCACAAGCGCCTGTGGATCGGCGAAGAGGCGGTCGAGTACCGCGACCTGATCCTCGCCTGGGGCGCCGAGACCGTGCGCGTGCCGATCGCGGGCGATGCGGCGGATCGGGTGTTCCCGATCAACGATCTCGAAGACTACGCGCGTTTCCGTGCCGCCGTGGACGGCAAGCGCCGGGTGCTGCTGCTCGGGGCCGGGCTGATCGGCTGCGAATTCGCCAACGACCTGATCCTGGGCGGTTACGAGGTGCAAGTGGTTGCGCCGTGCGAACAGGTCATGCCGACCCTGCTGCACCCGGCCGCCGCTGCGGCCGTGCAGGCGGGGCTTGAAGGCCTCGGGGCGCGCTTCCACCTCGGCCCGGTGCTGGCCCGCCTGCAAAAGGTCGCGGACGGCCTGGAGGCGCACCTGTCCGACGGCCAGGTGATCGCCTGCGACGCCGTGGTGTCGGCCATCGGCCTGCGTCCGCGGATCGACCTGGCGGCGGCCGCCGGATTGCAGGTCAACCGCGGTGTGATGGTCGACCGCCAGCTCAAGACGTCCCACGCCAACATCTACGCCTTGGGCGACTGCGCCGAGGTCGACGGGCTGAATCTTCTGTACGTGATGCCCCTCATGAGTTGTGCGAGAGCGCTGGCGCAGACCCTCAGCGGCAATCCGACGGCGGTCAGCTACGGGCCGATGCCGATCACCGTGAAGACCCCCGTCTGCCCGCTGGTGGTGTCCCCGCCGCCACGGGGCCGCGAGGGCGTGTGGACGGTCGAGGGGCAGGGCGCCGACGTCAAAGCGCTGTGCCACGACGGCGAAGGCCAGCTGCTGGGCTACGCCCTGACCGGCGCGGCCGTGACCGAAAAACTCGCCCTGAACAAACAACTTCCGGCCCTGCTGGCGTAAATGCCGGTCGTTCTGTCGGAATCACCCCGCTTTTGCCCCCACAAAGGTCGCGGGGAGACTGGCGCCGCCCCGAACCGCGTGCCATCCTCACTCCCGTCTGCCGCAGCGTAGAGCCTGCGGCGCCTTGGGCGCTGTTCCAACGAGGACAGCACGGACATAACAACAAAAAACCGTCAAAGGGGCTTCACTAATGCGTAAACCAGAACTCGCCGCCGCCATCGCAGAAAAAGCGGACCTGACCAAAGAGCAGGCCAACCGCGTCCTCAATGCCGTTCTCGAAGAAATCACCGGCGCCCTGCACCGCAAGGACAGCGTCACCCTCGTGGGCTTCGGCACCTTCCTGCAACGCCACCGCGGTGCCCGCACCGGCAAGAACCCGCAAACCGGCGAACCGGTGAAGATCAAGGCCAGCAACACCGTTGCGTTCAAGCCGGGCAAGTCGTTGAAGGACAGCGTCAATCCGTAATTGCGGTGCGCCCCCGGGATGAGCGGGGGTGCCGCAGTGAAAAAAGGGCATCACGACCAGGTCGGATGCCCTTTTTTGTGCCTGGCGCAAGGGAGAAGGTGCGGATCAGGCCGAATAGAAGTAGCGGGTCAGGTGGAAGAAGATCGGCGCCGCGAAGCAGATCGAGTCCATCCGGTCGAGCATGCCGCCGTGGCCCTTGATCATTGTGCCCCAGTCCTTGGCGCTCAGGCTGCGCTTGATCGCGGACATGACCAGGCCACCGAGAAAGCCCATGGTCACGATGACCAGCGACATCAGCAGCGCTGCCCAGAAGCTGAACGGCGTCATCCAGAACATGCAGCCGCCGATCAGCGTGGCCGACAGGCCGCCCCCGATCAGGCCTTCCACGGTCTTCGACGGGCTCACCAGCGGCGCGACCTTGCGTTTGCCGAACAGCTTGCCGAACACGTACTGCAGGACATCGCTCATCTGCACCACGAACACCAGATAGAACAGCAACAGGGCGTTCTGACCCTGAAAGCCTTGCAGATCCAGCAGCAACAGCGCCGGCGCGTGGCTGATGCAGTAGATGCAGATCATCACGCCCCACTGGATCTTCGCCGTGCGCTCCAGAAATCCTTCCGTGTCCTGGCTCAGGACGGCAATCGCCGGCAGCAGCAGGAACGCATACACCGGCACCAGCAACGTGAACATCGAGTACCAGTGCGTGCCGATCAGCAGGTATTGCAGGGGGATCAAGATGAAAAACGCCGAGAACAGCGCGTTGTGGTCGCCACGCGCGGTAGGCGTCAGCGTGATGAACTCGCGCAGTGCGAACAGGGAAATGAAGCCGAACAGCACGACCGTGGCGTTGGGGCCGAGCAGCCAGGACACGAAGAAAACAATGACCATCCCCCACCAGGCATTCACCCGCTGGTTGAGGTTTTCGATGGTCGCCACCGAGCTTTCGGAGGTGGCCCGCCGGGCCAGAACGCGCCCGGTGAGCGACGCCACGGCCAGCAGCCCGGCGATGGCTGCGAAGAACCACAGGAACTTGGTTTCCAGACTCATTTCGACAACCTCACGATGGCGTCACGCGCCCGTTCCAGAAACACCTGTTTTTCCTCGCCTTCTATCCTTTGCAGCGGATCGCCGATGCGGATCGTGCAGATGATCGGCAGCGGGACATGTTTGCCTTTTGGCATCGAGCGGTGCAGGTTTTCCAGGTAGATCGGCACCAGATCGACGTCGGGGAAGGTCTCGGCCAGGCGGAAGATTCCGGACTTGAACTCCCCCGGCAGTGCCTGCGTGGAGCGGGTGCCTTCGGGGAAAATGATGATCGAGTGGCCGGCCCGCACCACATCGAAGATCGGCTCCAGCACATTAGTGCCCGGTGCCGGGTTACGCTCGATCAGCACCGCGTTCAGACCTTTCTGCGAGATGTACGAGAGGAAGCGGTTCTTGCCCCAGTAGTCAGCGGCCGCCACCGGTTTCACGTTCAACCGGGCTTCCGGCGGCAGTGCGGCGATGATCGCCAGGGTGTCCATGTGGCTGGTGTGGTTGGCGTAGTAAATGCGCTGGCGGGTGAGGTCCGGCGGGCTCTCCCAGCGGGCGGTCACGCCGATCAAGAAACGCAGCACCGAAATCAGTGCATTACTGATCCACATGGGCATTCCCCTTCAGTTGTCTGGCGATGGCCAGGGTGCGCGTCACGCAGGTGGCTATGGAGCCAAGGGCAATGATCACCAGCGCGATCAGCAGTGCGTAGTGGGTCGCGTAATAAATGGTTTCGAAGACGTTCAACAGCAGCGCCACGGTCATCACCGCCATCCGGTGCTGCTTGGCCATGGGCCCCATGAAGCTCTGCGTGAGTCCGAGAGAGCCGCCGAACACCCGGATATACGCCGTCAGTGCAGCGGCCAATGCGGCAAACCAGCCGAGGTCGGACTGGCCGATGGCAAAGCCCAGCCCGACGATCAGCAGGCTGTCGGCGATCCGGTCCGGAAACTCGTTGTACAGGCTGCCGATAGCCGACTGCTTGCCGCCTTCAATTGCAACCATACCGTCGAACAGATTGCACAGCAGCCGCAACTGAATGCCGACGATGCAGCAGATCGAGCCGGCCACGTCATTGTCGATGTTCAGGGCCACCGCGCCGAACAGCGCAAAGAGCATGCTGATGACGGAGATCTGGTTGGGGGAGATGTCCCGCTTGACCAGTTCATCCGTGAAGCGTCTCGCCCAGCCCGCCGAGCGGGTCTTGATGGGTCGTCTGTTTTCATCCATTTGCCAATGTCCGTATCAGTGATGAGTTGCAGCGGGTTGTATTGTGGTCGCTGGCGGTAGACGGTGCTCGGCAATCTAGGTCACCAGGAGTCGTAGGGGATGCCGTATTTTTCGATGTAGGCCTTGGATTCTTCATAGAGCTGCCTGTGTCTTCCGTTGGTCTTGCCACCGTAGGGACCTTTGGGATCGATCTTGCCCTGGACCCGCATGACTTCGGTCGACAAAAGACACTGGCCGCCCAGCCAGACCTTGGCGATGCCGCCTGGCGCGAGGCCGATGACCATCATATTTCGGTAATCCGTGATCCACTTGCCGTCCGCCCGACAGAAAACCCTCTCGCTCTTGAGCATGATCTGGCGCACTGAGTCCGGAATTTTTATGAAGGCTTTGTAAGTCTGTGGTTCGGCCATGGAATACCAGCGGACGAAGACCAGATAGGGCAGCGCGGCCCCCGTGACACGTCGACCTTTGCCTACCGGATGTTCCGGCCATCCTGGTGCCTGCCCACGGAAAGTGGTGGGCACGCCTTTGCTGTACGGTCGAGGATAGGCAAAGGCTGGAACTCCTCCGGCTGCGTCCAGAAACACGCGTTTGTTGACGTCCACGACGTCTGCAGTTTCGATCCAGGCCTCCATGTAGTCGGGTGTGAAAAACCTGAGCATCCAGCCGTCATAAGGCAGTGATTTTGTACCACCGGATGTGCAGCCGCCCAGCAACACAATGAATATCAATGCAAAGCCAATCTTGAGCATGTACGAGTTCTCACGCATTGGGGTGCACCACACGAACAGACTGATCGGCGGGGCGATTGATAAACAGGATGCTCAGCCCGGTTTCGTTGAGTCCCTTCGCAGCATTCCAGTTGGATGACAGATGAATGTAGCGTTGAGCGAGTAGCGCATTCTCGTTCAGGCTCAAATCGAGACTGCGGGATTCACCGAGCGCAAACATCATCAATTTTCGGGCGATATCCATGAGCTCCTCAGGTAACGCGTAACTCTGAGCTTCTTCGTTAATCGTTTCGAACTCGACCCCGTGCCGGGTCGCCAGCTCCCGCATGATTCGCAGGTAAATCAAGGACAGGTCATTGCGCACGATTCGTTCGCTGTAGACCGCCGCATAGACACTTTTTGATTTGCGCCGATCGCCCTTGACGTTGCTGGCCGTTTCCACCGCCCAGGTTTTGACTTGAAGCGTCAGCCCATAGAGATGCAGTTGGTCCTGAAGCTTGCTGAGTTCTTGCTCGGCCAATCGATAAGCGTTGGTCGACGACGGAGGGGTATTGAAGTCCACGTCGCGACTGCAGCGAGGCTTGCTAAGCAGTACCCGTTCAACAAGATTCGGTAAGTACCCGCCGCCCAAGTCGGAGTGGACGCCGGGCAACACAATGTCGGCGCTTCCACCGCTGTTGAGCGAAAAGTTGTGGCGGCGTTCGTCCCGGGCAACCAGGTGCACAACTTTCTTTGCAATGTCCGGCGCCAGATACAGATTGACGCCGGGGTTGTTGGCGTCATGGACGCTGAAATCGCCGTCAGCCATGCTGCCTATGGCGGCAGCGGTGTCGAAGATGCCGATGAAGTTGATGCTGACATCGATTTTGGCCCGCCAGGAGAAGCTCTCAAGGAACAGTGACGAGTCCGAGGGAAGTAATTGCGCCAGCGGGCTTTGCTCGCCTTTCATTACTTCATTGGCGAAGTGTCTCGCAGCTGCGGCACCGCGGCTGAAGCCGAAGATGTCGAACTGAACGGATTCCACTTTCAAGGTCGGGTTTGCCAGCTCAAAAACGCGAATCCCGGCAATGATGCTCGCTGGGCTTTGCTTGACTCTCGCCAATACACCTTGTGCACCTGTGCCGGTCATTTGCGAAAACACCGAGTCGTCCTCATTGGCACTCGTACCTATGCCATCAAAGTAAATCGGTATGTGCCAGATGGTTTCTTCTTCTGCCAGTCGCCGTCCTTGGTCATCGCGATACAACCTATACAACTTCGCCACATTGCTAGTGTCATTCCCATAACTGCTATCCGGCACATTGCCTTGCCCGTCATACCCATGCGACTGGCAGAACTGGCGAATGTCCTCGGCTTCCTCCTCAAGATTCACATCCCGCGCGTAGCACCCCTTCACCTGTTCGCTGTTGAACAGATTGTTCCCCGTCCCATCGAAAAACACGCCGATCCGCAAGGTGATGCCAGCAGGTAACTCGTCTTCCAGTTCGACCTCTTCCTCCTCTTCTTCAAGCTCGCCTTCCTCCGCGGCTTGAGTGGAAGCAGTTGCCGGTCCTGCGGCCAAGGCTCTTGGCATTGCGGCTTCTGGATGATCAGCGGCTTTGCTGGCGGATGGCTTTCCTCCCGCCACCATCTCGGTGCTGCTGAAGATCCCGTCCCTGTCGATCACGATATGGTGACCACCCGCCTTCAGCGTGATGCTGGCGCCTGCATCCAGCACCACGCTGGCGCCGGCCTTGACCTGTACCTGTTGGCCTGCCTCGACAGTGATGATTTTGCCCGCGGTCGTCTGGCTGCTGCCCTGGATGCTTTCCCATCGATCGCGCCCGACCGCCAGCCGGCTGTCATGGAGAACCTGCCGCTCCATGTCGCGTTGGGCGCGCAGGTAAACCAGTTCCTGGCCGGCACGGTCTTCAAGCGTCAGTTCGTTGTAGCCGCCGGTATCGGGTGAACTGCGACTGCGCAGCACGGTGCGGGTCTTGTGCTCGGGCAGCCTGTAAGGCGCGGGTGTGAGTTTGTTGATCACGCAACCGGTAATCAGTGGTTGATCGGGGTCGCCCTCCAGAAAGGTCACCACTACTTCCATTCCGACGCGGGGAAGGGTCATTGCGCCAAAGCCGTTTCCGGCCCAGCTCGACGACACCCGTACCCAGCAACTGCTGCGCTCGCTGTTCAGCCCGGCCCGGTCCCAGTGGAACTCGATCTTCACGCGACCGAACTCATCGCAGTAGATCTCGTCACCTTTTGGACCGGTTACCCGAGCGGTCTGGCTCACTAATGGAGGCCGGCGCACGGGCAGAGGCGGGCGGAAAACCACTTCGGCAGGAATGGCGCGGAAGCTGTTGCGGTATCCCTGGGTAAAACCGTCTGCGCAAGGGACTTGGTGTGTGGCGTGTTCCTCCAGAACTTGAGGTTGTCGTCCGGTGTGCGTGACTTCGAGTAATTGCCACAGCCCGTTGCATCGCTTTCGGGGATGTTCGGTCAGTTCGAACAGGTGGCCACAGCGCAGGGTTGGCTGGTTGCTCTGACCCTCGGCTGTTTCATAATCGGCGCGATGGCGCTCCAGGGCCTGACGGGCAAGTTGTTTGCCGCGCTTCTCGTTCTCCATCGCCAGCGGGTAGCGATAGTCCTCAAGTCTGGGTGTGAAATCGGCGACAAAGCGGCTTTCAAGCAACAGGTGCGGGCGCTTCGGGTCGTAGTCTCGACGGGTGACGCGGCTGGTACGTGTTCGGGCGTGCCAGGAGAACCGGTGAACCACCGGGTGCTCCGCCACCATCGCGCTGTCGTGCCGGTAGGTTGTTGTGTGCAATGTCGGCAGGAACACCGTGTCATCGGTGAACACCAGCAAGTGCCTCTCCAACGAGTGCTGGTGATGCCATGTGAGGCCGTCTTCGGCGCACAGGCGCTGGATGAACCCGAAATCGCTTTCACCGTACTGGGTGCAGTTCGCGCGTGGTGGCAAGGTCTGGACATGGAACCTGAACGCATCGGCAAGGATGCCGTGCCGCTTGAGCACTTGTGTGATGATTTGTGGGACAGTCTGGTTCTGGAAAATCTGTTGATCGCGACTGAACTGCAAATAGTGGAGGACTGGAACCAGTGTCAGGCCATAGTGCGACAGGCGCTTTCCCGACTCGCCGGCCTGTACATCCTCGATGCACCCGTGAATACCTTCGCCATTCAGTCCGAAGCGCAGGAACGCCGGCTGACCAAGCAAACCTTCCACGTCGAAATCATGAACCTCGCAGACCAGTTCTACCTTGATGGCATACAGCGTGCTGACGGCCTCGGCACCTTCGAAAGCCAACACCTTGAAGTCGTTGCGAACGGCGGGAATATGCAGCGTAAAGCGCGCAGAACTGACAGCTCCAGACATACGCTTATCCTTAAGCAGAGAGGGAAATTGGGCGTGATGTCGAAACCCTCCCTGGTCAGCGCACGCGAACATTGCCCGACACGCTAACAAGGCGTGAAACATGTTTATGTAAGAAGTGTCCGGGGCTTGAGTCAGACCGATCCGCGTTTCAAAGTGCGGGCCCGGTTTGAGGAACGGGCTGTAGGAAGAGTGATGGCTGGATATTGATTCGAGGCATGGGCCCCCGTTTGGGGAAGGCCTTTGGAACTAGTGGATATATAGGATGCCATCACGATGATGGCACTTTTATTGTTCCCGGCAGGTTCTCACCATTTGTTCATAGATACCGTCCCATTTTCAGAACCTTCCTACTTCATTTTTTTTCCGGATTTGTCATGCTTGCCGCCCTTACTTATGGGACGAGCGTGCAGCTGTCCGGCGGCGGTTTCACGGGCCGCTCTAGGTCGGAGGTTTCGGCCGGGAGGGAGGTAAACGTGGAATATAAACAGGCATCAGGGAAACCCCTGCGGCATATAGGGCAATCTCTTACAGAACCCAATGAACACTTCGTCTTGTTGTTTAATCAGATGCTTGCTAGTGGCCATCATAGTGATTACGATGCGCGCACTTGAAAGAGCAGAAACTCAATTGGATGAGTCGCTTCGCCGCTCTTCGATACTGTCCCGCGCCGCTGCCATTCCAATGGGCGCACGACCGTAATCCAAACTAAAGGCCATGGATGTCCTACTCGAGCAAACTTTCCGCCCATTACCTCGAACTCGCTAAAGTCTCTGTTTCCAAAGAGAATTTTGCGGGCGAAGACGTTCGCTTCTCGAGCGAATTCGAGGCGCTGGAAAGCGAGCTGGCCAAGGCTTCGTCGATGCACGAAAGCGGCCAGGTCGATTGGCTCAAAATCCGCGAAAACAGCGAAACCCTCCTGCGCACCCAGTCCAAGGACCTGCGGGTCGGCGCCTGGCTGACATGGTCGCTGTACCAGCGCGAGTCCTTCCCCGGGCTGCTCGCTGGCCTGGGTCTGCTGCACCATCTGTCGGAAAACAACTGGGCCGACATCCACCCGCTCAAGCCCCGCACCCGGGCCGCCGCCATCGGCTGGCTGGTGCCGCGGCTGGAGCAGGTCATCACCGAAAATGTCGCGATCAAGGAACAGCTGCCGATGTTCCGGCGCCTGTCCGAGCATCTGGACGGCCTTGACGCCGCGTGCAGCCAGCACCTGGGCGACGACGCGCCGCTGCTGCTGCCGGTCAGCCGCCGCCTCAAGACCATGATCCAGCGCGCCGCCGACAACCAGCCGGAACCCGGCGTGGTCGGCGCGGCGGTGGCCCAGGTCAAGCAGGCGGCCACCCAACTGTTCACACCCGGCGCGCCGATCGACAACGAGAAAGAGGCCTACAAGGCCTTGCGCGCCCAGCAGGAGAGCGCCCGCCCGCTGTGCGCCTGGTGGCTCAAGCAGAAGGCCACCGACCTGCGCGCCCTGCGCCTGAACCGCACGCTGCTGTGGCTGCCGATCGACGCGGTGCCCGAGCGCAACGCCGAGCAGATCACCGTGCTGCGCAACCTGCCGACGGACAAGCTCAAGGCCTATCAGGACCGTTTCGACCAGGGCAAGTACGCCGACCTGCTGGTGGAGCTGGAGGCGAGCCTGGCGAAGGCGCCGTTCTGGTTCGACGGCCAGCGGATGGTCTGGGAATGCCTGCAGAACCTCAACGCCGAAATGGCCATGCGCGAAGTGGAGATCCACTTCGCGCTTTTGGTTCAGCGCCTGCCCGGCATCGTCGAGCTGCGTTTCCACGACGGCGTGCCGTTCGCCGATCCGGCCACCCGCGCCTGGATCGCCGCCAATGTCATGCCGCACCTGCAGAGCGCCAGCGCGCCGCGCAAGGTCGAGGCCGAGGTCGAGACCCAGCCGGCCTGGGAAAAGGCCCTCGAAGAGGTGATGCCGATCCTGCGCAAGGAAGGCCTGAAGGCCGCCGTGCAGATCCTCAAGCAAGGCCTGCAGGCCGCCCATGGCGGGCGGGTGCGCTTCTTCTGGCAGTTCGCCCTGGCGCGCCTGTGCTTCATGGCCAAGAAGTACGAACTGGCCAAGAACCAGCTCGAAACCCTCGATCAGACACTCCAGGACTCAGGCCTGCACGCCTGGGAGCCCGATCTTGCGCTGGAAGTGCTGCACCTGCTGCACAGTTGCTGCGAGCTGATGCCGCAGAACCATGCCGTACGTGAACGCAAGGATGAGATTTATCGCAGGCTGTGCCACCTCGACCTCGAAGTGGTACTCGAATAGGCCCCAGGGCCACAACCGCAAGGAGAAAAGCCATGGCCAAAGAAGGCTCGGTAGCCCCCAAGGAACGCATCAACGTCACCTTCAAACCCGCCACCGGCGGTGCTCAGGAAGAGATTGAACTGCCGCTGAAACTGCTGGCGATCGGTGACTACACCCACCGCAAGGACGAGCGCAAGATCGAGGATCGCAAGCCGATCAGCATCGACAAGATGACCTTCGACGAGGTGCTGGCCAAGCAGGAGCTGAGCCTGACCCTGAGCGTGCCGAACCGTCTGCAGGAAGACGGCGAAGCCGACGAGCTGGCCGTGCAGCTGCGCGTCAACTCCATGAAGGACTTCAACCCGGCCAGCCTGGTCGAGCAAGTGCCTGAACTGAAAAAGCTGATGGAACTGCGCGATGCGCTGGTGGCCCTCAAAGGCCCGCTGGGCAACGCCCCTGCGTTCCGTAAAGCCATCGAAGGCGTGCTCGCCGACGACGAATCCCGCGGTCGCGTACTCGGTGAGCTGGGCCTGAACGCCGCAGCCCCGGACGCCTGAGACTCCAGCAGCCAAGGAAGCCAACACAATGAGCACTAGCGCAGCACAACAGAACGCCGCCGAGAACGGCGAATACAGCATCCTCGACAGCATCATCGCCGAGACCCGCCTGACGCCGGACGACGAAGCCTACGACATCGCCAAGCGCGGTGTGTCGGCGTTCATCGAAGAGCTGCTCAAGCCGCAGAACAACGGCGAGCCTGTCAAGAAGGCCATGGTCGACCGCATGATCGCCGAGATCGATGCCAAGCTCAGCCGTCAGATGGACGAAATCCTGCACCACCCGGACTTCCAGGCCCTGGAATCGTCGTGGCGCGGCCTGCAACTGCTGGTGGACCGCACCAACTTCCGCGAAAACATCAAGATCGAAATCCTCAACGTCTCCAAGGACGACCTGCTGGACGACTTCGAAGACTCGCCGGAAGTGATGCAGTCGGGCCTGTACAAGCACATCTACACCGCTGAATACGGCCAGTTCGGTGGACAGCCGGTGGGCGCGATCATCGCCAACTACTACCTGTCCCCAAGCTCGCCGGACGTGAAGCTGATGCAGTACGTGTCCAGCGTCGCCTGCATGTCCCACGCGCCGTTCATCGCCGCCGCCGGCCCGAAATTCTTCGGCCTGGAAAGCTTCACCGGCCTGCCGGACCTGAAGGACCTGAAAGACCACTTCGAAGGCCCGCAATTCACCAAGTGGCAGAGCTTCCGTACCTCCGAAGACGCCCGCTACGTCGGCCTGACCGTGCCGCGCTTCCTGCTGCGCAACCCGTACGACCCGGAAGAGAACCCGGTCAAGTCGTTCGTGTACAAGGAAAACGTCGCCAACAGCCACGAGCACTACCTGTGGGGCAACACCGCCTACGCGTTCGGCACCAAGCTGACCGACAGCTTCGCCAAGTTCCGCTGGTGCCCGAACATCATCGGCCCGCAGAGCGGCGGCGCGGTTGAAGACCTGCCTCTGCACCACTTCGAAAGCATGGGCGAAATCGAAACCAAGATTCCTACGGAAGTTCTGGTTTCCGACCGTCGCGAGTACGAACTGGCCGAGGAAGGCTTCATCTCCCTGACCATGCGCAAAGGCTCCGACAACGCGGCGTTCTTCTCCGCAAGCTCGGTGCAGAAGCCGAAGTTCTTCGGCATCAGCGCAGAAGGCAAGGCTGCAGAGCTGAACTACAAGCTCGGCACCCAACTGCCGTACATGATGATCGTCAACCGCCTGGCCCACTACCTGAAGGTGCTGCAGCGCGAGCAACTCGGTTCGTGGAAAGAGCGCACCGACCTCGAGCTGGAACTGAACAAGTGGATCCGCCAGTACGTGGCCGACCAGGAAAACCCGAGCGCCGAAGTCCGTGGCCGCCGTCCTCTGCGCGCTGCGCAGGTGATCGTCAGCGACGTCGAAGGCGAGCCGGGCTGGTACCGCGTCAGCCTGAACGTGCGTCCGCACTTCAAGTACATGGGTGCTGACTTCACCCTGTCGCTGGTCGGCAAGCTGGACAAAGAGTAAGAGCGACTCATGGACGGATACGGCAGCCTTTTCGAACGCCTGAACGGCGACGCGGACCTGCGCGCCGGCTGGAGCCGCGAGGCTTCGGCCATGGCGTCGGTGGCTGCCCATCTGGCCAAAATGCTCAGCACCCGGGCCGGCAGCGTGCAAACGCTGTCCGACTACGGGTTGCCCGATCTCAATGACATGCGCCTGAGCCTGCACGACTCCCTGAGCCAGGCCCGCCTGGCCATCGAAAGCTTCATCGAAGCCTACGAGCCGCGCCTGAGCAACGTGCGTGTCATTTCCCTGCCGCGTGACCACGACCAGCTCCGCCTGTCCTTCAGCATCGAAGGCCTGCTGGAGGTGGACGGTTTCAAGCGTCAGGTCAGTTTCTCCGCGCGCCTGGACGGCAGCGGCCAAGTGAAGGTCACCTAAGGAAATCCCCGATGTCCGGCAAACCTGCAGCCCGCGTCTCCGACCCCACCGCTTGCCCGATCCCTGGCCACGGCACCAACCCGATCGCCGCCGGCTCCGGCGACGTCTTCTTCGACGGCCTCCCGGCCGCCCGCCAGGGCGATGCCTCGGCCTGCGGCGGCGCTATGGTCGGCGACCTCGCCACCACGGTGCTGATCAACGGCAAACCGGCCGCGACCGTGGGTTCGGTGGGGGCGCACGGCAACAAGGTCACGGCGGGTTCCGGGACGGTGATCATCGGGAATTCGCATTCGCCGGCGCCGTTTTCGGGGCTTGCCGCCCTTGCGGTCGCCGCTGCTCTGGAATACCGACTGGGTCTGAAGTCGGGTGGCAACTCGGTTTTGACCCCGTTGGAAATACCGGACTTCGATGAACTGAAGTCCGGAACATCGAAAAACCGCGAACTGGTCGACTTCGTCGTCGAGAACCGGATGGACACGGCAGACAGTGTGAAGCTGGAAGTGCTGGACGGCGAAAAACCGGTCTACACCGAAGCCAATACCGCCCCGTTCTTGCCCCCTGGCAAGCACCCGTGGCAATGGGATGGGTACGACACTGCCGGCATCCTCGACACCAAAATCCTGAAAAGCCCAAACCTGAAAGTGCGCCTCACCGCGACCGGGGCGGGCAAGCAGCAAGTGACCGAAGTGAAGCTTGATTGCTCGGCTGGAGAGGTGAAGTGGGTCGATGTGCGCATTGACCGCAACGCCAAGACCGTGGAAGTGACGCTGCGCCCGAGTTTCTCGGATGGTGGCAGCACCGGTTCCACGCCTGGCCTGGTGCCTACACCGTTCAGCACTTTGCTGGATTGGGCGAAGGAAGGCATCGAATTGTATTGGTCACGCAATGGTTCGCGCGGTGGTGGTATTGCCGAAGGGATCACCACCAGCAAAGGGGTCTACAAAGTCACGGTCAAGGCCGAGGTCAACGTCGAGCCCAAGGCCGGGAACTTCCCCTTGATTGACTCGTTGTCAGCGGACTTCGGTCGTTCGACCAGCCTGGCAATCGCCCGGAAGGTTTACCACAACGCCGGCTATGCCTTTGACCAACTCGTCAAGCGTCAAGGCCTTGCGGCTGCGGATGCTGCCAACTATGCACAGGAAGAATTCAAAGAGACCTCGGCCCATGAGTTCGGGCATCTGATTCTCAACGAATACGGTGGCGGACTGATCCCGAATTACTCGTGGACGCACAAAGAAACGTCAACGTTGATGCAAAACCCCAAGGCAAACCATCCGACACCGAGCACGGGGGAGGTGGATGTCATGCATTACTTCAGCAGCTACACCCAGTCGGCCGCCAGCCTGCAGAAGCGCATGGCCGCTTCTGAACAAGACGTGAAAAGCCTGCTCTGGCTGGCCAGGGTTGAATTCGATGACTAGGTTCGCCGGGTTCATCCTGCTGTTTGTCTCCCTGTACGGCTGCGCAGCGCAGCAGGTCTACAACAACCATGTGTACATGGAGAACCGTTGTGGCCAGCCACTCGAGATGAAGGTTTCCAACAGCTCGAACATGCACTCACTGGATCGCAACCTGACCGTTGCAGCAGGCGCTCGTGCGCTCGTGGCGAGCTTTGTCTCTTACGGTGAAGACGTGATCGAACAGATCCCGAGCAACTATCAGCTGACCATCAACGACGCTGCGGGCAGTAAATCCATTGACGCTACTCAGTTGAAACAGCGCCTGGCCGTTGTCGAGAAAGTCACTGAAGGAACCCAGCGCGAGTGGACGATCCGTGAGGCTTCGATCTGCCCATGAAACTGCCAGGAATGACCTACATGTCGAGCTGGGCGGGCCTTTCATTGGCTGCCTGTACTGTCCAACAGGTTTACCGCAATGACGTGTACCTGCAGAACACTTGTGGAGTACCGCTGGAGCTGACGCTGGCAAACGACTCCAACTACGACGATCAACCACGCAGCTTCACGTTGGCTCCGAATGAGCGCAGCTCCGTCGCCAACTATCAATCCTTTGGCGAAGACGTATTGGGTCAGATCAGTGACCAATACAGCCTGATGCTTAAAAGTCTGGCCGCGACTAAAACCATCGACGCGCAAACGTTACGCAAAGCCTTGGCGAGAATAGAAAAAACTGAGGAAAGAGGTGTTCGCTCATGGACGGTCGATAACGGGGCTTTCTGCCCATGAAGCGCTTTTTTCGGATCGGCTCCAAGAAGCTCAGTGCCTGGCAATGCCTTGTAGCTTTTCTCAGCTCGGTCGGTTTGCTGGCGATTCTGGTCGGCCTTGCGTTGTTGTTGCGAATGGAACACTCCACCGAGCCCAAGCTGTTCGCCCATCCCAATGCTCTGTGGATCGGTGCCGAGGATGGTGGGGTATTCGTTGAAATTACCAGGAACGAGGCACCGGACTACTACGTTGAGATTCGCCACGAGAGTGGTGGGATGTGGATCGAAGGTTGGATTCGATACGGCGCCCGAGACAGCTATCCGCTCAGCGCCGCAGCTGTTGGCGGCTACGATGGCGTCGAGCTCTATCTGTACACGGGCGTCGTGATCACGCCGCAAAAACAGGGAATTGCGCAGCGATGAATATCTACGTGCGCCTTGCTCTGTGTCTGGTGATTCACGCGGTGGGATGCGTGGCCTACGTTTTTTTGAACAACGCAGTCGTTGTGGCCTACAAGGCGTTTAACGGCGGATTTACCTCTCGTGGGGTGGCGATCGGTATTGCTCACTACATGTTCATCTACATCTTTTTCGGGGTGAACGCGCTGGTCGCGATTATCCCGAAACTGTGGGTCAAGCTCGGCCTGTTCACACTAATGGTTGCCTGGATTCTGTTCATGATGGTGCCTGACAACCCACTACGAGCGCTGTACTACACCGTGGCCCAGGGCGGGGTGACATTGCTGGCGATTCTGGCCACGCAGGTCATTGAGCTGCGCCTGGAAAAGCGCGCTTTGACGCGGCAGGCATTGCCTGCGATTGCTTCGCAGGACGTGGTTTCGCAAATGAGGGCTTGCCCGTGATCGGTGTATCGAACCAGATGCCCATCCTCAGCCGCGCGCAGCTGAGTTTTTTCATGGGTGCCTTGTGGACGCCATTCTTGGCCATGCTGGCGTTTTCATCCTATGGCCTATGGATTGGCGAATATTCGACCTTCGATTCGTCCGAGACCCACTGGGTGTATCTGTTGTGGTTCGGTATGCCCGGGCTGTTGCTGTTTGCGCTCTGGGTATCGCGGACCGCGAAGAGCCGAAGTGAGCAACAGGCGGTACGAATGGTCTGGCTGGCACCGCTGAAGTTCATCCCTTTCTACGCGGTGCCCTGGATGCTTTATGGCGTGTGCAGTCTGGTCGCCGGGCCGTTCGACAGTGCTTTCATGGCCTACGGCTGGATTCTGCTCGTGCCGTACCTCCTGATCGCCGGTTACTTCTGTGCCGGTCTGACGGTCGCGCTCTACAGGATATTTTTTTGATGAGTTCCACTACCAGGCAGGTAACCCGTGTCCTTTAACCACTACTACCAAAGCGAACTCACCGCACTGCGCCAACTGGGCCGCCGTTTCGCCGAGCGTAGTCCGGCGCTGGCGCCGTTCCTGGGGCAGGCCGGGCGGGATCCGGATGTGGAGCGGTTGCTGGAAGGGTTCGCGTTCCTGACCGGGCGCCTGCGCCAGAAGCTCGATGACGAGTTGCCGGAGCTCAGCCATTCGCTGATGCAACTGCTGTGGCCGAACTACATGCGGCCGTTGCCGGCGTTCAGCATTCTGCAGTTCGACCCGCTCAAGCGTTCGGGACCGGCGCTGAAGGTCGAGCGGGACACGCCGATCGAAAGCGTGCCGATCGAAGACGTGCGCTGTCGTTTCCGCACCTGCTACCCGACCGAAGTGCTGCCGCTGGACCTGGCCGCGCTGAACTACTCGGTGAAGGGCGACGGCTCGCTGCTCAGCCTGCGCCTGGAGATGAGCGCCGACGGCCACCTCGGCGAGCTGGAACTGAGCAAGCTGCGCCTGCACTTCGCCGGCGAGCGCTACATCAGCCAGATGCTTTACCTGAGCCTTTTGCGCAACCTCGAAGGCATCGAGCTGATCCCGCTGGACGGCGCCGGCAAGCCCATCGACGGGGTCAGCGGCAAGCCGATGGCGTTCAAGATCCCGGGCGACCGCGTCAAGCCGGTGGGGTTCGCCGAAGAAGAGGCGCTGATCCCGTACCCGCTCAACACCTTCCGCGGCTACCGCTACCTGCAGGAATACTTCGCCTTCCAGGACAAGTTCCTGTTCGTCGACGTCAACGGCCTCGACATCCTCAAGGCGCTGCCGGAAGACACGCTCAAGCAGATGCGCGGCCTGGAGCTGCGCTTCGACATCCGCAAGAGCGGGATCATGCGCATGCGTCCGACCCTGGACAACGTGAAGCTGTTCTGCACGCCGATCGTCAACCTGTTCAAGCACGATGCGCTGCCGATCCGCCTCGACGGCAAGCAGGACGAATACCTGCTGCTGCCGGCGGAGTTCGACCTGGAGAACTGCGGCGTGTTCTCGGTGGAGACCGTCACCGGCTGGAAGCCCGGCGGCCTCGGCTACCAGGAGTACGTGCCGTTCGAATCGTTCGAGCACGATCCGAGCTTCGACGTGCCCAACAGCCGTCCGCACTACAGCATCCGCCAGCGCTCGTCCTTGCTGCACGACGGCCTCGACACCTACCTGAGCTTCGGCATCCGCCACACCGAGGCCCACGAGACCCTGTCGATCGAGCTGACGTGCACCAACCAGAACCTGCCGCGCAAGCTCAAGCTCGGCGACATCTGCATGGCCTGCGAAGAGACGCCGGAGTTCCTGAGTTTCCGCAACATCACCCCGGCGACGTCGAGCTTCGCGCCGCCGCTGAACCGTGACTTCCTGTGGAAGCTGATCAGCAACATGTCGCTCAACTACCTGTCGCTGGCCGACGTCAACGCGCTGAAGGTGATCCTGGAGACCTACGACCTGCCGCGCTACTACGACCAGCACGCGGAAAAGGTCAGCAAACGCCTGCTCGGCGGCCTCAAGCACATCAAGCACCATCACGTGGACCGCCTGCACCGTGGCTTGCCGGTGCGCGGTCTGCGCACCGAACTGACCATCGACCCGGAAGGCTACATCGGTGAAGGCGACCTGTTCGTCTTCGCCTCGGTCCTCAACGAGTTTTTCGCGCTCTACGCCAGTCTCAACTCGTATCACGAGCTGCGGGTCAAAAGCACACAGGGAGAGGTGTACCAATGGACACCACGTATGGGTCTGCAGCCCCTGCTCTAAGCGGGCTGACCCGGGCAATACGCGAGTACTCGCTGTTCCAGGCCGTGCTGCTGGTGATCGACCGGCTGCGCGATGCGCACCCGTACCTGAGCGAAGACGACCTGTACGACCAGCTGGAATTCCAGGCCAACCCGAGCCTCGGGTTCCCCGGCTGCGACGTCGACCGCGTGGAGTTCTTCGAAGAGCACGGGCAAATGCGCGCGCGCATGCGCTTCAACCTGATCGGCCTGGTCGGCTCCGGTTCGCCGCTGCCGGCGTTCTACGGCGAACAGGCCCTGGGCGACAGCGAAGAAGGCAACCCGACGCGCAACTTCCTCGACCTGTTCCACCATCGCCTGCAGCGGCTGCTGCTGCCGATCTGGCGCAAGTACCGCTACCGCGCCAGTTTCCAGAGCGGCGCCATCGACCCGTTCTCGTCGCAGCTGTTCGCCCTGATCGGCCTGGGCGGCGACGAGATCCGCAAGGCCAAGGAACTGAACTGGAAGCGCCTGCTGCCGTACCTCGGCCTCCTGAGCCTGCGGGCCCACTCGGCGGCGCTGATCGAAGCGGTGCTGCGGTACTACTTCAAGCACGAGGACCTGGTGATCGAGCAATGCATCGAGCGTCGCGTGGAGATTCTCGATGAGCAGCGCAACCGTCTGGGCCGCAACAACAGCGTGCTCGGCGAAGACCTGGTGCTGGGCGAGCACGTGCGCGACCGCAGCGGCAAGTTCCGCATCCACATCACCGAACTCGACTGGGAGCGGTTCCACGAATTCCTGCCCATCGGCTTCGGTTACCAGCCGCTGTGCGCGCTGGTGCGGTTCACCCTGCGTGACCCGCTCGATTACGACATCCGCCTGGTGCTGCGTCCGGAAGAGATCCGCGAACTGCGCATCGGCGAGAAGAACGACTGTCGCCTGGGTTGGACCAGTTGGCTGGGCTGCGAGAAAGCGGACGGCGTGGTGACCCTGGGCAGCAAAATTCATTAAGGACGTGAGCCATGATCAACGTAGACCTGCAACAACTCATCCAGGCGCTGGACGCCGAAACCCGCCGTGACCTGGAGCGTTCGGCCGAGCGTTGCGTCGCCCGCGGCGGCAGCAAGATCCTGGTCGAAGACCTGCTGCTGGGCCTGCTGGAGCGCCCGAACGGCCTGCTCGGCCGCGCCCTGCAAGACGCCGACGTGGACGCCGGCGAGCTGAGCGCCGCGTTGCAGACCCGTGTGGAGCACAGCGCTTCGCGCAACCCGGTGTTCGCCCCGGAGCTGGTGCAGTGGCTGCAGGACGCGTTGCTGGTGGCCAACCTCGAGCTGGGCCAGACCCAGGTCGAGCAGGCCGCGCTGATCCTCGCGCTGCTGCGCAACCCGATGCGCTACGCCGGCAGCCGCTACCAGCCGCTGCTCGCCAAGCTCAACATCGACCGCCTGAAGGAATTCGCCCTGTCGCAGCAGGAGCAACCGGCGGCCGGCGGCAAACCCGCTGCCCAGGGCGAATCGCTGCTGCAGCGCTTCACCCACAACCTGACCCAGCAGGCCCGCGACGGCAAGCTCGACCCGGTGCTGTGCCGCGACGGTGCGATCCGCCAGATGGTCGACATCCTCGCCCGGCGCCGCAAGAACAACCCGATCGTGGTGGGCGAGGCCGGCGTCGGCAAGACCGCCATCGTCGAAGGCCTGGCCTCGCGCATCGCCGCCGGCGAAGTGCCGCAGGTGCTCAAGGGCGTCGAGCTGCTGGCCCTGGACATGGGCCTGCTGCAGGCCGGCGCCAGCGTGAAGGGTGAGTTCGAGCGCCGCCTCAAGGGCGTGATCGACGAGGTCAAAGCCTCGCCGAAGCCGATCATCCTGTTCATCGACGAAGCCCACACCCTGATCGGCGCCGGCGGCAACGCGGGCGGTTCCGATGCGGCCAACCTGCTCAAGCCGGCGCTGGCCCGCGGCGAACTGCGCACCATCGCCGCCACCACCTGGGCCGAGTACAAGAAATACTTCGAGAAAGATCCGGCGCTGGCCCGCCGCTTCCAGCCGGTGCAACTGCACGAGCCGACCGTCAACGAAGCCGTGACCATCCTGCGTGGCCTGGCTCAGGTCTACGAGAAGAGCCACGGCATCTACCTGCGCGATGACGCCGTGGTGTCGGCGGCGGAACTGTCCGCCCGTTACCTGGCCGGCCGCCAACTGCCGGACAAGGCCGTCGATGTGCTCGACACCGCCTGCGCCCGCGTGCGCATCAGCCTGGCCGCCGCCCCGGAAAGCCTGGAGCGCCTGCGCGGCGAGCTGGCCGAGGGCGGCCGTCAGCGCCAGGCCCTGCGCCGCGACGCCGAGGCCGGCCTGCCGGTCGACCACGAAGCCCTGGAGGCGCTGGAAGCGCGTCTGGACGAGGCCGAAGATGAAATGGCCGCGCTGGAAACCCTGTGGACCGAACAGAAGCAACTGGCCGAGCGCCTGCTGGAACTGCGCCAGCAACTGGCCAAGGCCCGCGAAGCGGCGGCGGTCGAGCCGCTGGTGAGCATCGAGGAAGACGCCGAAGGCACCGTGATCGAAACCCTCGTGGCCGAGACTGATGAGGCCCAAAGCGTCGAGGCGCTGGAGGCCGAGCTGCATGAGACCCACAGTGCCCTGACCGCCGCCCAGGCCAAGGAACGTCTGGTCAGCTTCGAAGTCTGCCCGCGCCTGGTGGCCGAAGTGATCAGCGCCTGGACCGGCGTGCCGCTGGCGCAGCTGGCCCGCGAACACAACGCCAAGGTCGCGAGCTTCGCCACCGACCTGCGCACCCGCATCCGCGGCCAGGAACAGGCCGTGCACGCCCTCGACCGTTCGATGCGCGCCACCGCCGCCGGCCTGAACAAGCCGGACGCGCCGGTGGGGGTGTTCCTGCTGGTGGGCCCGAGCGGCGTCGGCAAGACCGAAACCGCGCTGGCGCTGGCCGACCTGCTGTACGGCGGCGACCGTTTCATCACCACCATCAACATGTCCGAGTTCCAGGAGAAGCACACCGTTTCCCGCCTGATCGGCGCGCCGCCGGGCTACGTCGGCTACGGCGAGGGCGGCATGCTCACCGAAGCCGTGCGCCAGAAGCCGTACTCGGTGGTGCTGCTCGACGAAGTCGAGAAGGCGGATCCGGACGTGCTCAACCTGTTCTACCAGATCTTCGACAAGGGCGTGGCCAACGACGGCGAAGGGCGTGAGATCGACTTTCGCAACACGCTGATCCTGATGACCTCGAACCTGGGCAGCGACCGCATCAGCGACCTGTGCGAGAACGGCCAGCGGCCGACCGCCGAAGTGCTGGAAGAGACCATCCGCCCAGTGCTGAGCAAGCACTTCAAGCCGGCGCTGCTGGCGCGCATGAAAGTGGTGCCGTACTACCCGGTGGGCGGCCCGGTGCTGCGCGAGCTGATCGAGATCAAGCTGGGCCGTCTGGGCGAGCGCCTGAACCGCCGGCAGCTGGACTTCACCTGGTGCCAGAACCTCGTCGATCACCTGTCCGAGCGCTGCACCCAGAGCGAAAGCGGCGCGCGCCTGATCGACCATCTGCTCGACCAGCACGTGCTGCCGCTGGTGGCCGACCGCCTGCTCGACGCCATGGCCACCGGCGAAAGCCTGCAGCGTGTGCACGCCACCCTCGACGGCGATGCCGGCGTGACCTGCGAGTTCGCCTGAGGTGGGTGTGATGTTCACTCAAGTGCCGCAGCCGCTGGTCTATGCCGAAGCCTTGCTGGCGCAGTTCGCCAGCCTGTCGCGGGCGGCGGACGGCGCTGCGCTGCTGGGTGAGTTCGTGCGCGGCCTGGCGGAACTGAGCGGCTGCGAACTGACGCAGCTGTACCTGCTCGACGCCACGCACACGTGCCTGGGGATGAACGCCGAATGCCTCGACGGCGTGCTGCAGCCGCGCGAGGCGGCGAGCCTGCCGGCGGACTACAACGGCGAACAGCTGCTGCAGTTCGCCCTGTGCCAGAACCGCGTGGTGTGCCTGAGCGAACTGAGCGGCAGCCTGCACGAGACCAGCTTCCTGCCGGCGACCTCCGCGCCATGGCAGTCGCTGCTGTGCGTGCCGCTGGTCAACCCGCAGAAGGCGGTCGAAGGGCTGCTGCTGTGCGCCAGCCGTCGCCATGCCGACCTGCAAGGCTTCGCCGACTCCCTCGGCCAGCTCGGCTCGTTCGTGCTCGGCCAACTGCACCTGCTGCAACGCCTGCGGCAACCGGCGTGCGCCGCCGAACCGGCCCTGCGCAGCGTGCCGAGCATCAGCGGCTACGGCCTGATCGGCAAGAGCGCGGCGATGCGCCAGACCTACTCGCTGATCGGCAAGGTGCTGCACAGCCCCTACACCGTGCTGCTGCGCGGCGAGACCGGCACCGGCAAGGAAGTGGTGGCACGGGCGATCCACGACTGCGGCCCGCGCCGCTCCCAGGCGTTCATCGTGCAGAACTGCGCGGCGTTCCCGGAAAACCTGCTGGAAAGCGAGCTGTTCGGCTACCGCAAGGGCGCGTTCACCGGCGCCGACCGCGACCGCGCCGGGCTGTTCGACGCGGCCAACGGCGGCACCCTGTTGCTGGACGAGATCGGCGACATGCCGCTGTCGCTGCAGGCCAAGCTGCTGCGCGTGCTGCAGGAAAGCGAGATCCGGCCGCTGGGCTCCAACGACACCCACAAGATCGACGTGCGCATCATCGCCGCGACCCACCGCGACCTGTCG
Organism: Pseudomonas ekonensis; assembly: GCF_019145435.1. Lineage (NCBI taxonomy): Bacteria > Pseudomonadati > Pseudomonadota > Gammaproteobacteria > Pseudomonadales > Pseudomonadaceae > Pseudomonas > Pseudomonas ekonensis. The sequence goes on from NZ_JAHSTS010000003.1 coordinate 256,076, forward strand.
GTGCTGGTCAGCGAGGGCAAGTTCCGCGAAGACCTGTACTACCGCCTCGCGCAGTTCCCGATCGAGCTGCCGGCGCTGCGTCACCGCGAAGGCGACATCCTCGACCTGGCCCGGCACTTCGCCGACAAGGCCTGCGCGTTCCTGCAGCGCGACCCCGTGCGCTGGTCCGAGGCGGCGCTGGAGCACCTGTCCGGCTACAGCTTCCCCGGCAACGTGCGCGAGCTCAAAGGGCTGGTCGAGCGGGCGGTGCTGCTGTGCGAGGGCGGTGAACTGCTGGCCGAGCATTTTTCCCTGCGCCTGGAACCGCCGCCGGAAGACAACAGCGGCCTGAACCTGCGCGAACGGCTGGAGCGGGTCGAGCGCACGCTGCTGCTCGACTGCCTGCGCAAGAACGACGGCAACCAGACCCTGGCCGCCCGCGAACTGGGCCTGCCCCGGCGCACGCTGCTGTACCGGCTCGGCCGCCTGAACATCAATTTGGGGGACTTCGATGGCTGACCCGCAATGGCTTGCATCCTCGCCGAGGATGGCGCGAAGGCCCCGATGCAGAGCCTTCGCCAGTACCCCGAACACCTCTTTCAGCGCCGCCCGCAAGGGTCGGCGCTTTGTGCTTTGTCTACACCTGGAGACCCTCTGATGCCTGTACGTCACTGGCAAGCCGTCCTGCTGACCCTCGTCGTTCTATGCGGCCTCGGCGGCTGCAGCGGCAACTACAAATACAACGACAAGGACTATCGCCCGTTGGGTGATCCGCAGGCGGCCAATCGCGGCAAGTGACCGCAAGGAGCATCAAACATGGAACTGGTTTTCGAAATGCTGAACACCAAGCAGTTCGTGCCCACCGAACTGTGCCAGAAGACCTTCAAACAGGCCGGCGGCGTGATCGGACGGGGCGAGGACTGCGACTGGATCATCCCGGACCGCAAGCGGCACCTGTCCAACCACCACGCGATCGTCAGCTACCGCGAGGGCACGTTTTTCCTCACCGACACCAGCAGCAACGGCGTGCAGGACGGTGAGAGCGGCGCACGCCTGCACAAGGGCGAGCCGGTGCGCATCGAACACGGCAGCACCTACGTGCTGGGCGATTTCGAGATCCGCGCGCGGCTGGTGCGCGACCCGGCGACCTTCGACGGCGAAGCCGGGCGCCCCCGTGCCGCCGGCAGCATCATCCCGGACGACGCCTTCCTCGACCTCGACCCGCTCAACGCGCTGGAACAGCAGGAGCGCGTGTACTCGGAGATCGACGAGCTGCTGGCGCCCAACACCAAGCCTGAGGACTCCCGTCAGCGCGCCGACTACGCCCGCATCGACATGGAAAGCCTGATGGTGCCGGAGCTGATCAGCGAGCCGGCCAAGCCTGAGCCGGCCCCGGCGCCGAAAGCCGTCGAGCGCCAGAGCGAAGGGTTCTGGGAGCACTTCGGCACGGCGCTGGGCGTGGACCTCAAAGGCCTCAGCCACGACGAGCGCGAAGCGCTGGCGCTGAACGCGGCGCGCCTGCTCAAGCAGAGCATCGGCGGCCTCCAGCAGAGCCTGCGCACCCGTTCGGAGCTGAAGAACGAACTGCGCCTGGCCCAGACCACCGCCCAGGGCACCAACAAGAACCCGCTGAAATTCGCGGTGGATGCCGGCGAAGCGCTGGGCATGCTGCTGCAGCCGCAAAAGCCGGGGCACCTGCCGGCGACGCAGGCGGTGTCCCGTGCGTTCCGCGACTTGCAGGCGCATCAGGTGGCTCTGCTGACCGCCAGCCGTGCGGCGGTGCGCGGCACCCTGGAGCACTTCTCGCCGGAGCAGCTGACCCTGCGTTTCGAGCGCGACAACAAGCCGTTGATCGCCACCTCCGGCGGACGCTGGAGAGCCTTCGGCCGCTACCACCAGGCGCTGCGCCAGGACGACGACTGGAGCGAGCGCCTGCTGGCCCGCGACTTCGCCCAGGCCTACGAAGAACAGATCCGCCTGATCTCCACCCTACACACCGATCTTCAAGGATGATGCGCATGCCTCGCCGCTCGACCGCTTTTCTCAAGACACTGACGGCCTTCGCCGCGCTGGTGCTGCTGGCCGGCTGCTCGTCGCTGACGCCGTATTCGACGATGACCAAGGTCAACCTCAAGCTGACCGGCAGCGATCAGCTGAACCTGGACCTCAACGGCCGGCCTTCGCCGATCGTGGTGCGCCTGTTCGAGCTCAAGCACCCGGTGACCTTCGAGAACGCCGACTTCTTCAGCCTCTACGAACGCGCCAAGGAATCCCTCAACCCGGACCTGGTGGCCAGCGAAGAACTGGAGCTGCGCCCGGGCGAAACCGTCGAGCTCAAGCTCAGCGTGGAGGAGGGCAGCCGCTACGTCGGCATCCTCGCCGCCTACCGCGACCTGTCGGACGCCCAATGGCGCCACACGGTGCAGATCACCCCGGTGGAAATCAACGACGTCGACCTGACCCTCGATCAGGCCGGCATCCGCAATACCCATGCCGTGCTGGCCAAGGCGGGTGACTGACCATGAATACCCATAAAGTCATCTGGCAGGAAGGCATGCTGCTGCGTCCGCAGCACTTCCAGCACAACGACCGCTACTACGACCACCAGATGAAGACCCGCACCCAGTTGCTGGGCGGCTACACCTGGGGGTTCCTGAACCTTGAGATCGACCTGCAGTTCCTCAACATGGGCAAGCTTGTGATCAGCGAAGCCTCGGGGATCCTGCCGGACGGCAGCCTGTTCGAGCTCGGCGGCAACACCGAGCCGCTGGCCCTGGACGTGCCGCCGAACACCGGCAACACGCCGATCTACCTGGCGCTGCCGCTGGTCACCGGCAACCACATCGAGGCCCGCCGTCCGGAGCAGTCCGACGTGCTGGCGCGCTACACCGCCTACGAGACCGAAGTGGCCGACTCCAACGCCGGCGACGACTCGTCGAGCCAGGTCAAGTGCGGCCGCCCGGACTTCAAGCTGCTGCTCGGCGAGCAGCAGAGCGACCAGGCCTACGTGAAACTGAAAGTCTGCGACGTGCTCGACACCACGCCGGACGGCGTGATCAGCCTCGACCCGGATTTCGTGCCGACCTACATCCAGGCCCACGCCTCCAGCTACCTGCTGTCGTGCCTGAAAGAAGTCATCAGCATGCTCAACCACCGGGGCGACACCATCGCCGAGCGGATCCGCTCCAACGGCAAGGTCGGCGGCGCGGAAGTCGGCGACTTCATGATGCTGCAACTGATCAACCGCACCGAACTGCTGCTGCGCCACTACCTGGGCCTGGAGCAAGTGCACCCGGAAGAGCTGTACCGCACGCTGCTGACCATGCTTGGCGACCTGGCGACCTTCTCCAGCGAAAACAAGCGTCCGCGCCTGGACAGCCGCTACTCCCACGCCGACCAGGGCGCGAGCTTCCGCAAGCTGATGGAATCGATCCGCCAGGTGTTGTCGATGGTGCTGGAACAGCACGCCATCGAGCTGATCCTGCAGGCGCGCCAGTACGGGATCATCGTGTCGCCTTTGCACGACCACAAACTGCTCGGCTCGGCCTCGTTCGTGCTGGCGGCCAGCGCCAACTGCGACTCCGAAGAACTGCGCCACCGCTTGCCGGCGCACCTCAAGGTCGGCCCGGTGGAGCGCATCCGCCAACTGGTCAACCTGCACCTGCCGGGGATCAAGGTCAAACCGTTGCCGGTGGCCCCGCGGCAGATCGCGTTCCACTCGAACAAAACCTATTTCATCCTCGAACTCAGTTCCGAAGACCTGGCGCAGCTCGAGCGCTCCGGCGGCTTCGCGTTCCACGTGTCCGGCGAATTCGCCGAGCTTGAACTGAAATTCTGGGCCATCAGGAACTGACCGACATGATCAAGGACATGGAACACAACCAGGACGACAAGACCGTCCTGCTCGACCGTCAGGGCCATGGCCCGGCGTCGGGTCCGCTGACCGACTTCGCTGCGCCGCCGCGCTTCGAGCAACTGGAAGAACGGATGATCTACGCCGCGCGCCTGCGCCCGGCGGAAGCCTTCAACATCAGCCTCAATTCGCTGGTGGCGGCGTCCTCCGAACTGCTGTCGGAAGTGGTGCGGCTCAAGCACAGCGAAACCCGCGAGGACCTGTACGCGCTCAACGAGCGCCTGACCGCCGGGCTCAAGCTGTTCGAGGTGCGCGCCCTGCACAACGGCGCCGAGAGCAGCCAGGTGATGGCCGCCCGTTACGTGCTCTGCACCGTGGTCGACGAAGCCGTCGTGACCACGCCGTGGGGCAACGAAAGCGAGTGGTCGCAGATGAGCCTGCTCAGCAGCTTCCACAACGAGACCTTCGGCGGCGAGAAGTTCTTCCAGCTGCTCGACCGGCTGTCAAAGAACCCGGTCAAGCACCTGCCGATGCTGGAGCTGATGTACCTGTGCCTGTCCCTCGGCTTCGAAGGCAAGTACCGGGTGCAGGCCCGCGGCATGCTGGAGCTCGAAGGCATCCGCGACGCCCTCTACCGGCAGATCCGCCAACTGCGCGGCGACGTGCCGCGGGAGCTGTCGCCGCAGTGGGAAGGCCTGAACGACCAGCGCCGCAACCTGGTGCGCATCGTGCCGGCGTGGATGGTGGTGCTGTTCACCTTCGTCTGCCTGGTGATGATGTTCTCGGGGTTCGCCTGGGTGCTGGGCGAGCAGCGCGACACCGTTCTGCAACCTTATCAGCCGTTTGATCCGGCCGCGGCGGCGCCGCAGTCGCAGCCGTAAACAGGGACGTGTGATGAAAAAGTTTTTCAAGAAAGTCGGCGCCTTCCTGCGCCAGACCTGGGTCTGGACCCTGCTGCTGGTGCTGTTCGTGGCGCTGCTGGTGTGGTTCGTCGGGCCGTTGCTGGCGGTGGCCGACTACAAGTTCTGGGAAGGCTCGACCTCCCGCCTGCTGACCATCAGCGTGCTGTTCCTGATCTGGGGCCTGACCATGGTCTTCGTCAGCTGGCGCGCCGGGATCCGCAAGAAGGCCGTGGAAGAGACCGAAGACGGCCAGGACCGCATCCGCCGCGAAGAGCTGATCGACGAAGAGCAGAAGGAACTGAAGGCGCGCTTCCGTGATGCGCTCAAGACCCTCAAGACCTCGAGCCTGTACCGTGGCCGCAGCGAGCGCTGGCGCAACGACTTGCCGTGGTATCTGCTGATCGGCCCCCAGGGCAGCGGCAAGACCAGCCTGCTGGACTTCTCCGGGCTGGAATTCCCGATCAACAAGATCGACCGCAAGCTGACCCGCGACACCCTCGGCACCCGTCACTGCGACTGGTACTTCGCCGACCACGGCGTGCTGATCGACACCGCCGGGCGCTACATGAGCCAGCCGGACGCGGAAGTCGACGGCAGCGCCTGGACGACCCTGCTGGAGCTGCTGCGCAAGCGCCGCCGCGGCCGTCCGCTGAACGGCGTGCTGGTGACCATCCCGGTGGAGACCCTCACCGGCGGCAGCGAGCAGGACATCGAGACCCTGGCCCGCCAGGTGCGCGGCCGTCTGCAGGACGTGTACCAGAAGCTGCACGTGGATGTGCCGGTGTATCTGGTGCTGAGCAAGGCCGACAAGCTGCTGGGCTTCGACGAGTTCTTCGACCAGCTGACCCGCGAGGAAAGCGACCAGGTGCTCGGCACCAGTTTCCGCAAGGATCAGGTCGGCACCGACGTGACCGTGCTGCGCGGTGAATTCGAAGAGCTGCTGCGTCGCCTCAACAGCCAGGTGATCATGCGCATGCACTCCGAGCGCGACACCCAGCGCCGCGGCCGCATCCTCGACTTCCCGCACCAGCTCGGCCAGATCGGCGAGCGCATGTGCCTGTTCGTCGACATGGCGTTCACCGGCAACCGCTACCAGCGGGCCAGCCAACTGCGCGGCTTCTACCTGATCAGCGCGCCGCACCTGACCCAGGAAATGGACTCCGCCACCGCCGGCATCGGCGCCAGCCTGGGCATGAGCGCCGGCGTGCTGCCGACCCTGCGCAGCGGCCGTTCGCGGTTCATCCATCACCTGCTCAGCCGGGTGATTTTCCCCGAGGCCGACCTGGCGGGCCTGGACAAGCGCGAGCGCAGCCGCATCCACTGGGGCCAGCGTGCCCTGTACGTGGGCGCACTGGGGGCGCTGGCGCTGTTCGGCATGCTCTGGGCCGGCGGTTTCTCGGCCAACTACGAGCGCCTGGAAAACCTCCGTGCGCTGGCGCAGAACTGGACGCAGCAGCGCACCGCGCTGAGCCCGCGCGACGACGCGATGGGCGTGCTCAAGACCCTCGACACCAGCTACGCCGCCACCCAGGTGTTCCCGAAGAAGGGCGACGTGTCGTACCACGAGCGCTTCGGCCTGTATCAGGGCACCGACGTCAACCCGGTGGTCAAGGAAGCCTACGAGCGCGAGCTTGAGAAGCAACTGCTGCCACGGGTCGCGACCCAGCTCGAAGGGCAGATCCGCGCCAACATGAAGGACCGCGAAAAGCTGATCAACAGCCTGCGCGCATACCTGATGCTGAACATGAAGGACCGCCGCGACGCCGCGTGGCTCAAGGACTGGGTCGCCAACGACTGGTCGATGCGCTACTCCGGCAACACCGCGGTGCAGAACGGTCTGACCACGCACCTGGAACGCCTGCTGCAGCAGCCGTTCATTTACCCGCTCAACGAGCAACTGGTGACCCAGGCCCGTCAGGTGCTGCGCAGCGAATCCCTGGCCGCCGTGGTGTACCGCATGCTCCGCGAGCAGGCGCGCAATCTGCCGGACTACCGCTTCAGCCAGCACCTGGGCCCGCAGGGCTCGCTGTTCATCGGCACCGAGTACGTGATCCCGGGGTTCTACACCCTGCAGGGCTATCAGCAGTACTTCTCGGTGCAGGGCTCGGCGCTGGTCACCGACATCCTGCGTGACAACTGGGTGCTGGGCGAAGGCGCGGGCATCAGCGACATGGACCTGCGTCGCCTGATGGTCGAGCTGGAGCAACTGTACTTTCGCGACTACGCCAACTACTGGAGCGAGGCCGTCGGCCAGGTGGCCCTGCCGCCGATCAACGACGCCGGCGAAGGTGCCGAGCAGCTGGCGGGCCTGACCTCGGCCAATTCGCCGGTGCTGGCGCTGCTGTCGGAAGTGCGCGAGAACACCCGCTTCCCGGTGGTCGCCGAGCCGGTGGACGAAGCCGGCGACGCCGCCGACGCGCTGGCCGGGCAGAAGGGCAAGCTGGGCAAGGTCGGCAAGATCGCCTCCGCCGTGGCCGACAAGGCTTCCGCCATGAACGTGGCGAAGAACCTGCCGGACACCGCCAAGAAGTCCCTGCAACGCCGCTTCGAGCCGCTGCACCGTCTGCTGGACGACAACAACGGCCCGGCCGCCGACCTGACCCCGGCCCTCAACGCGTTGAACGACCTGCAACTGCAACTGGCCAGCCTGGCCCGTTCCAGCTCGCCGGAACAAGCTTCGTTCGAAATGGCCAAGACCCGCATGAGCGGCCAGCGCGATGCGCTGACCAACCTGCGCAACGCCTCCGGCCGCCTGCCGCGTCCGCTCAGCGTGTGGTTCAACGTGCTGGCCGAGGACTCCTGGCGCCTGGTGCTCAACGACGCCTACCAGTACCTCAACGGCCGCTACCAGAACGAGCTGTACAGCGTGTACGGCAAGACCATCAGCAAGCGCTACCCGTTCAGCGCCACCAGCACCAGCGACGTGGCGATCAGCGACTTCCGCGACTTCTTCAAGGCCCAGGGCATCGTCGACCGCTTCTTCGACACCTACATGCGTCCGTTCGTCAGCGGCGATCCGGGCAACTACCGGATGCGCAGCGTCGACGGCCACAGCCTGCCGGTGTCCAAGGTCTACCTCGACCAGATGGCCGCGGCGCTGGTGATCCGTCAGAGCTTCTTCTCGATCAACCCGGCCGAACCGCAGGTGCAGTTCAAGCTGGAGCCGTACACCCTGGATCCGGCGGTCAGCCGCTCCGAGTTCAAGTTCGGCGACAAGGTCATGGAATACCGCCACGGCCCGATTCTGCCGATGTCCTTCAAGTGGCCGACCGACGCTGAAGACGGCCGCACCAGCCTGGTGATGGACAAGATGGCGGGCCGCCCGATCGGCATCGAGAAGAACACCGGCCCCTGGTCGCTGTTCCGCCTGTTCGACCTGATGCAGACCGAGTACCTGACCGGCCGCGACGTGCTGGTGCTGAAAGCGGACGTGGGCGGCCTGCGTGCCAACTACCTGCTGACCAGCCAGCGCACGCCGAACCCGTTCGACCTCAGCGTGCTGCGCACCTTCCGCATGCCGGTGCAGCTCTGATGCTGGTGGCCAGCCCTTGGCGCAGCGCGGCCCGCACCGACGCGGGCAAGGTGCGCTCGCGCAACGAGGACGCCTTCCTCGACTGTCCGCAGCAGGGGCTGTGGGCAGTCGCCGACGGCATGGGCGGTCACCAGGGCGGCGATGTCGCCAGCCAGCTGATCGTCGCCAGCCTCGCGGAACTGCCTCAGCAGGACGACTTCGACGAACGCCTCAAGGCTATCCGCCAGTGCCTGCATTGGCTCAACCGGCGTTTGGGGCAGGAGTTGACCGTCACCGCCGGGCGCCACGACAGCATCATGGGCAGCACCGTCGTGGCGCTGTTGGTGGAAGGCAACCGCGCGGCGTGCATCTGGGCCGGCGACAGCCGTTGCTACCTGTGGCGCGGGCAGCGTCTGTATCAGCTGTCGAAGGATCATTCGCTGCAGCAGCAACTGATCGACGAACAGCAGATGAGCGCCGAACAGGCCGCCGCGCATCCGGCGGCCCAGGCGCTGACCCGGGCGGTCGGCGCCGCCGAACAGCTGACCCTGGATGTGCTGGAGCTTGAGGTGTATCCGGGCGACGTGTTCCTGCTGTGCAGCGACGGCCTCTACCAGGGCCTGAGCAGCGACGCGATGGGCAACGCCCTGAGCCTGAGCGCGCCGCACGTGGCGCTGGAGCGCCTGTTCGACGGCGCCCTGCGCGGCGCCGCGCGGGACAACCTGACCGCCGTGGTGGTGCGCCAATGAACGGGCTCGAATCCTCGGTCGACGACCTGCTGATGAGCGAAGAGCAGGCCAACAACCTGACCTATTTCGCCTTCGCCAAGTCCCACAAGGCAGAGCCTGCGCTGGCGCCGACCAAGGCCAGCATCGGCGAGCTGCCCCAGATCCTCGCGGGCCGCTACCACCTCGAGCGCCTGCTCGGGGCCGGCGGCATGGGTGCCGTCTACCGGGCGCGGGACCTTTTGCACGAACAGTTCGGCGATCCCGACCCTTACATCGCGCTGAAGATCCTCGGCGAAGAATTCGCCGAATCGCCGGACGCCAGCGCCTTGCTCTACAGCGAGTTCGCCCTGACCCGGCGCCTGCGCCACGACAACGTGGTGCGCGTGCACACGTTCGAAGTGGACACCGACTGCCAGCGGGCCTTCATCACCATGGAACTCATGCGTGGCCTGACCCTGGACAAATTGCTCTGCGAGCGGCCCCTGGGCCTGCCGTGGAAAGAACTGCGCGACATCGCGCTGCCGCTGCTCGACACGCTGGCCTGCGCCCACCGCCGCGGCGTGCTGCACGGCGACATGAAACCGAGCAACGTGATGCTCAGCGAAGACGGCCTGCGCCTGTTCGACTTCGGCTTAGGTCAAGCCGAAGAGGGCGTGCTGCCCGGCCTGCCGCACCTGAGCCGCGAACGCTTCAATGCCTGGACACCGGGCTACGCCGCCCCCGAACTGCTGGAGGGCCGGCCGCTGTCGGCCAGCGCGGACGTGTACGGCGCCGCCTGCGTGATCTACGAGCTGGCGGGCGGCAAACACCCGTTCCGCCGCCTGCCGTCGACCCAGGCCCGGGACGAAGGCCTGGACCGCGGCCTGGAGGCCCCGGACAACCTACCGAAACACTGCTGGCCCGCGCTGCGCACCGCGCTGGCCTTCGACGCGGCGCAGCGCACCGTCACTGCCCGCCAACTGCATGAAGCACTGAGCGTCGATCCGTCGTGGCTGCAGCGTCTGGCGCTGCGGCGCCACGGATGACACTCGAACAGGGAGCCCTTTATGTTCAACCCCGCTAACGAAACCCACTTCAGCCTCACCGTCGAAGACTACGTGGGCGACCTGCAAGTGCTGTCGTTCACCGGCACCGAAGGCATCAGCCAGCCGTTCCGCTTCGACCTGGAACTGGTCAGCGAAAACCCCGACCTGGACCTGGAGCAGCTCCTGCACAAGCAGGCCTTCCTCGCCTTCGACCCGCAAGGCTCGGGCATCCACGGCCAGATCTACCGCGTCGCCCAGGGCGACGCCGGCAAGCGCCTGACCCGCTACAAGGTGTCGCTGGTGCCGCAGATGCAGTACCTGCATCACCGCACCAACCAGCGCATCTACCAGCAGATGTCGGTGCCGAAGATCATTGCGCTGATCCTCGACGAGCACGGCATCATGGCCAACGCCTACAGCTTCCAGCTCAGCGAGAAGTGCCCGGACCGCGACTACTGCGTGCAGTACGACGAGACCGACCTGCACTTCATCCAGCGCCTGTGCGAGGAGGAGGGCATCCACTACCACTTCCAGCACAGCAAGAAGGGCCACTTGCTGGTGTTCGGCGACGACCAGACCGTGTTCCCCGACCTCGGCCAGCCGACCGCGTACGTGCAGGGCAGCGGCATGGTCGCCGAAGAGCCGGTGATCAAGGGCTTCAAGCTGCGCCTGGAAACCCGCACCGGCCGCGTCACCCGCCGCGACTACGACTTCGAGAAGCCGCGCCTGCAACTGGAGGCCGCGTACAAACCGGATGGCGAGAGCACCGAGCCGGACCTGGAAGACTACGACTACCCGGGCCGCTTCCTCGACCGCGCCCGCGGCAAGTTCCTCAGCCAGCGCGCCCTCGAACGCCACCGCGCCGACTACCGCCAGGCCGAGGGCCGCGGCGACCAGACCAAACTGGTCAGCGGCCACTTCATGGCCCTGTCCGACCACCCGCGCAGCGAGTGGAACGACCTGTGGCTGCTCACCGAAATCGTCCACGAAGGCAAGCAGCCGCAAGTGCTCGAAGAGTCGGTGACCAGCGACACCACCGACAACAAGGACGACTTCCACCAGGGCTACCGCAACCGCTTCCTCGCCACCCCGTGGGACGTCTTCTACCGCCCGGCCCTGGAACACACCAAGCCCCGCGTGCTCGGCAGCCAGACCGCCACCGTCACCGGCCCCAAGGGCGAAGAGATCCACTGCGACCAGTACGGCCGCGTCAAAGTCCAGTTTCACTGGGACCGCGAAGGCCTGGCCGACGACAAGACCAGCTGCTGGCTGCGCGTCTCCAGCGCCTGGGCCGGCGACCGCTACGGCGCCATCAGCATCCCGCGCATCGGCATGGAAGTCCTCGTCACCTTCCTTGAAGGCGACCCCGACCAGCCCCTCGTCACCGGCTGCCTGTACCACAAGGAAAACCCGGTGCCCTACGCCCTGCCGGCGAACAAGACCCGCAGCGTCTTCAAGTCCCTCAGCTCCCCGGGCGGCGGCGGGTACAACGAACTGCGCATCGAAGACAAGAAAGGCGCCGAACAGATCTACATCCACGCCCAGCGCGACTGGGACGAAAACATCGAACACGACCAGAAGATCCGTGTCGGCAATGAACGTCACGACACTGTGGTGAAGAACACCTACACCGAACTGAAGGCCGAAGAGCACCGCACGACCATCGCGGACCGCAAGATCGAAGCGCGAATGGACGACCACCTGACCGTCGGCCAGAACCAGCACGTGAAACTGGGCACCGCGCAACTGACCAGCGCAGGCAAAGAGATCCACCTCAAGGCCGGCGACAAGATCGTCATCGAAGCCGGCACCGAACTGACCATCCAGGGCGGCGGCAGCTTCATCAAGCTCGACGGCGGCGGCGTGACCGTGGTGGGGCCGGTGGTGAAGATCAACGCCGGCGGGTCGGCTGGCTCGGGCACTGGGATCGGGATCAAGCCCCCGGTGCTGCCGGGGGCGGCGGATAAGGATAAGGCGGGGAGTTTGATGGATCAGGCGATTGCGAATGCGCCGCCTGAGAAGGTTAAGCCGAAGGCTTTTTTTGTGTTTTCTGAGTGATCGACATGAATGGTTTGTTGAAGAAGAGGAATGGCTTCGCCGTAGCGGCTCTCACCGCCTCGCTGCTGAGCCTGTTTCATGGCAGCGCTTATGCGGATGAGTGTCCGTCTGAGGATTTTTCCCAGTTCCTGCCTGCGTTCTCTGCGAATGCTGAAACTCAGCAGCGGTTGACTGCGATGACGGTGAAGTCACTGGTTTTGAAACCGGTGGGAGAGCACGGAGTTTTTGAGCCACAAACGACGGGAGTCAAGAGCTCCAGTTTGCCATTTCCGCTAATGTCGCCTGTGGGCACAGACAAGACGGAAGGCGTGGTGGTCGAAGCGATCGACGATAGTCATTTCAACGTAGTGGATAAACGGGCGGGCAACAGCAACATCAAGATTTTCAACTTTTCTCGCCAAGCATGTTGGGTGCTTGAGGGTATTGAAGATTGGTCGATCAGAGAGAAAGATCTCGTAGAGGCGAGCAATGCCCACATGAGCGAGGCAGAGAACTTTTGCTTCCAGCGTGCAGAAGCCTTCAGAGGCCTGGGGGGGTTAGAGCAGTACCGACTCACAGGTGAGTTATTTGAAGCTTCTTTGGAGAACTACCTATGCGCAGCAGCTTCCGGTGATCCTCAGGCTAGTTTGAATGCTGCAAGTTTGAGCCTTTCTGGCATGGCTCCGCAGCTAGAAACTAATAAGGTTGAACAGCTATTCAAGGCAGCAGCGACTACGTTGCCTGAGGGTGCGATGAGCCTTTCGTTGTTTTACTGCGATGGAAACAATGTTTCCTCTGATGCTCCATGCCAGCATCCAGAAGAGGCTGAAGAAGCGTTGACGCAGGCGGCCCGTATGGGAGACGCCTTTGCAACAAATGCACTCGGTCGAGCCTTTGAAACTGGAGAATTGGTTACTAAGGACATGTCCAGGGCGATTGCTTGCTACCAACTCGCTGCCCAAAAAGGCAGCAAAGGGTCTATCGCACATTTGGAACGTCTGAATAAGCAGCCCGCTGGAATTGCTAAAGCCAGCTATTGCTATTGATTATTGCAGGAAGCAGAAATGACAGAACCACTGGATTTATCTGGAAATTACACCAGCGCGAATTATAGCTATAAAGAGGGCGGGGATGGTTACGCCGTAGAGAATGGTAAAAAAGTTGTCGACTGTTCTCATATGGTTAACTTGTTGCTGACGGGGGCGGGCTACGAAGTTCCTTACCAGAATACCGCTGGGCTTAATAGCCAGGAAGCGCTCAAATATTACGATGTAATAAGCCCGACTAATGTGAAGCGGGGAGATATCGTACTCTGGATTAATGCCACGTCAAATCATCAAAATAAGACGTTAAACCATACAGGTATTGTCGAACATTATGACAGTACGCTGGATTCTGAGTTTGGGGAATTCTTCGGAGCGCAAAGTTCTGGGCCAGCTACTGCCAAATTCGGTGCCTTTGGGAAGGCTTGGTATTGGCCAGTCCCTACAAAATTTTTAAGGGTTAAAGAGTCGACCAGGACCGGAGGAAGTTCAGCACCAGCACCAGCACCGGCACCGGTAGAGTCTACGCCGTTAATAAAATTTCAATACCCGTTTAGGCAGGCAGACGGAAAACAATTCGCTGACGCTGAAGAAGTCTATAAAGCTCTCGAAAAGGAAACCGCAGGGCATTATTTGTTAGGGAGTAATAAATTTTGGCATGGTGGCATACACATAAGTAATGCGAGTGCTCCGCAGTGTGTCTTGAATGAACCGATTCGTTGCATGTCCGATGGTGAAGTCGTGGCCTATCGACTTAACGAAGACTATCTGGAGTCTACGTTCGGCGAAAATGAGAAAAAACTCAAGTATTCCAACTCGTTTTGTTTGGTGCGACATGAGTACAAATCTGCGCCAAACTCAGAAGAAGGGCCGAATAAAGGCAAGCAAAACAAGCTGAACTTCTACAGTTTGTACATGCACCTTCTGCCCTTCAAACGTTATCCGCTAACGGAGGAAGAAACTCCGAAACCTCACGTGACCATGAAAGTAAGTGACTTCAACGCTTACGATGATTTCCCTGAAACCAGCACCGTTCAGAACGTTGGCAAGCTTGTTGCGGGGACCAGGCTTGAGATATTGGATCAGAAGGACTTAGGCAACGTTACCTATGCGAAAGGGAAAATTCTTTCAGGTAGCGTTAAAAAGAACGGTCACAAAGTTCGTGAGGCTGGAAAGGAGGTCTGGTTCGCATACTTGAAAGACGGAGAACCCTACAAAAACTCCAAACCCGCACGTATATGGCTGGCAGACCCGATCCCGGAGCGTTTAAAGCCAAAATATTGGCAAGGTAAGGTGAAAGGAATCGCGTTGAAAAGATTGGATCTTTATCAGGATCCTATCTCTGCCCAAAATGGGCAGAATGCCGGTGATAAGATTGGCTCGCTGCAACTTAACCCTCAAAGTTCGGTGGAATTTGAAAGCAAAGAGGTACTGAACCTCAATGTTGCAGGGACAATTCGTCGCATGGCGAAATGTACCAGCAGCGGTAGCTTGGCTGGGACGGGAAACCTTCCTCCCAGCTTCTGGGCGATTGTGGAAAACGAATATGTTGCCTGGGATGTAATCCCGAGTAGCTTCAATTCTGTAGAGCCTGCAAGTACCGGTATCAAGGCAGGTGATCCGATCGGATACTTAGGGCTGACAGAAAACCTCACAGGCGAAGATGGCGGCGTAACCAATAAATATCAGGTTCATGTCGAGATATTCACTGATGATGTCGACGTAAAAAATTTTCTTCAAAACGCTGCTGGTTTGAAGATAGGTAAACAATATCTGCATCTTTTGGCAGGAGCTGAGCTCAAGAAAAAGGCGCCTGCTACCGGTAGTATTCCGGTCAAAAAGGAGCATGTTGTTGATTTAAGTAAGGCTCCCGTGATCAAGGAAGGCGATGAAAGCTGGTATGACGTCAGTGTGGTGGAAGACGATCAACCGTTAAAGGGACTTGTTAAAAAATCTGGCGCAACGCTCATCACTCAGCACGACTGGGAGAAATTGGGTTTTCAGATCGTGGAAGAAACAAACACCGTTGCCGATGGATTCCTCGACCCTCAAGACATGCCTCAGTTCTTCAAAGATCTTTTCGCCAAAATTGATAAAAACCACGACGGGGATGTTGATCGCAATGAACTCTCTGAGGCATTGAAAAATGTTGATATGAGAGATCACTGGGCGAAGCTCATTGCTCACCATCCAACTGAGTGGAAGGACAAGGCGGAGTCGGTTAAGTGGAGTAAGTTGGATAAATTACTAGAAGCATCTCCAAAAACGTTGAAGCACGAAAAAGAACGGATAAGCAAATATGTTTTTTGGAGTGAGCTGTCTGGTAAGACCGCTGTTAGTTCAGATGTGGTTTGGCATTTTCATCCGGTTGAATTCATAAAAAATATGACCGCTAAAAAAATCTGCGAGTGCAATGCTATTGTTAAAGTGACTCGTTGGAATTCTAGCACTATGACCCATTACGGCCCACTACATACCGGTGATAAAGAGTTAGGCAGTGCTCCTCAATGGGATGAGCTAGTATCTGCGGGGAGGATTACAGCGGATGAAAAGAAAATCATTGTTGTCATGTCGGGGAATGAAGCAAAAATCAATGGGGTACAGTGTTATGACAGTGAAGTGATCACTGCGGGAGCGATGCAGAAAACAATGAAAGTCACCGGTGGCGGTGAGCTGCCAGATCAAATTAAAAAATTCAAGGATCAATATCCAGATGCATATGTAGAATTTTTTGAATCTAAAGGTTGGAAATTAGATGATGCAGGTGTGTCCCCACAATTATATTATCAGGGGGAGGCTCGAGCTAACGGCGCTAAATTGGAAAAGCAGGCGCTAAAAGAAAACCTGCAACTTGGATGTAATGAAGCGACCTTTGGTAAGGTAATTGATTGCCAACCAGTTTCTGCGATGGCGTGTGCAATTGCAAGCCCGTTATACGTGGAAATACAAATAATGGATTTTATTGATAGGCTGCATGCTGCATTGAGTAAAGTGCCCGCGGGGTACAGCTTTAGTGCCGAAAAGTTATTTAAGTCTCCTTTAGGAAAGGCTGTAGTACTTGATCATGATATAAATAGGCCCGCCTTTGTCAAGGATGATTTAGGTGCAGCGCTCGACACGTTCTTCTCCCAGAATCCGGCGGTAAGTAGGAATATTGATACCTGGGGGGCGGCGCACGGCGCGAATGAGCGGAAGGTTCTCGATTTGTATGGTAATAACAGAAGAATGACGAATCCATCTCTCCGTTATAATTACTTAAAGGCAGGGCTTTGAAAATGTTAAAGGCAAAATTTTTTATAGGTACATGTCTAATTTTTTCAATTGGATCTTTTTGTAATGCCGCAGATTCGAGTTTGACGAGTGCCGATGGTGCGATGCTCAAGTTTTCTTCTTGGGACCAAGGTGCCGCTGTATGGAAGCGCGCTACCTTCTCCAAGATGAACGACAGCTATGATTTATACGATAATGGGAACAAAACTTCAGTTGGCGTAGGTATTAACTCTGACTCTCTTTCACCCAGCAAAAAATATGCGTTGGTTCAGCGAACTGTATTTGGAGAGTTGAGCAATGGGCAAGAGGTGGTTGCCACCGAGAATAATTATTGCGATATGGTTTCAATGGATACTGGTTGCGTACTTTTGTCACGCTCCGCTGAAGCGTGTTCTGGAAGTTGGAAAGGGGGAAATTGGTTGACTGATGGGGGAGAGGTGATTGTGCCGAACTTGGAAACGATTTCTCCTAACAACCTAATAAAGTCAGTGGAGCCGATTAATAATGCGTCTGCGAAAGGCCTTGCTGTAAAAGACCAACTATTCATGGGGGTCGAATCTTATATGAGTTGCTACCCGGCCAGTAAGAACGTCCAAGCCTTGAACAATATCGGTTTCTATCTAGCACAAGCAGGTGATGATTCGTCCGCACTGAGGATTTATCGGGGAATCGAAGTAGTTGGTAAGCGGACTGTGCTGATGCTCAATATCGCGGACTCTTTGTGGAATTTGAAAGAAACTTCCGAGGCTGCGAAATATTACAAAAAATACTCTGACGCCATGATCGCGGAAGGTAAAGCCGGAAAAGTGCCTGCACGCGTTGCTGAACGGGCGAAATAGCGGCGCGAGGGAGGCTTCGATCCTGGGCGGCATGCGCACCACCGAGGCGTATGTGCGGTGATCACGTGGATGGGCGTGTGCTTAATCCATGGCTCGACATTTTTGCGGGAATTGCGTATGCCTTCGGCAGTGAGGCCGTAAGTTGACCCGCAGTGTAATGGGGACAGGCCACGTTTTAGTAGTTGCTCGAAAACCGTGGTCTGTCCCCATTTTTCTAGTTGGGAACAAAGGATATGTCCCGAGCATTAGCCTGTTATCAAATGGCGGCTGATAAGGGTCACCGGTTGAACATCGACAGCGTGGCGTGATTGCTAGCCGCCCTCCCGAAATCACGACGAAGTGGGTGGAGGTGTCTGGAGGCATGGTAACTGGGGATTATGTAATGGCGAGTCAGGATCCCCTCATTTTCGGAATCGTTTACACAAACCGCAAGTCCGAAAAGAAATACATATTCGAGCACGATAGCAATATGAGTGTATTGCCTGAAACTGGCTGTCAGTGGTGACTCGAGCATGTGAGAAAGGGGACTCAACGTCCCCTTTTTTCCGCCCACGATCCGGTTACGGCCTGACCTGATACTCCCTGAACTCAATGTGATCGATTGTGCCTTCCACGATCAACCGCACGCCGTCCGCCATTCTGCTCAGGCCCAGTGCCATCGAGCGGCGGGGGCCGTCGAGTTCGTCGGCCAGGTTGGCGGCGATGGCGCTGATGCACAGGAGGTCTTCGGAGGCGTTGGCCATGAGGGCTTCGGCGTCGGCGTTGGGGCAGAGGATGAACAGGCCGCCGAGGCGTTTGGGACGCGCGGTGGCGGGTTTCAGGTGGTGGTCGAGGGCGCGTTCGGCGGCTTCGTGGAGTTTCCTTGAATCAAGGGATTCGTAGGGGGAGGTTTCTGGCGTTGCGGGGGGATTGGGTGTTGGTTTGATCATTAGCGCTTACTCCAGATTCGAGGAGCTGACACCGTTTCGCTCGCACTTCGAAAGTGGTGGCAGCTGTGCATAGGTGTGCAAGACCGGTGGAGTAACCCGGCAGACCCGAAGGCCTCCCATACACAGCAGCCATAACGATCCGCGAGCATAGGAAAACGCCCGGCCGATTGCCATAACCAATGTGTACTCCCACCGGACTTGCACGTCCGAGTCACCGATTTTGCGGCGACACACAGAGGCTATCGACGAACCGCTAGCCCGCCTAGTTCATGGGTATCCCGGCGTTTTGAGGGAAATTTCCTATAGGTTTGCGAGGCACAAGATCAAAAGATCGCGGCTTCGGTAGCTCCTACAGGGATGTGTTTCAACACGTGTAGGACGCCGGGTTGGAAATCGTGACTTGGCAGTCATCATGCGAGAAATACTCACCATCGTCTTGCAACGTCACTCGATAGTGGCGTTATCCCATGAATCCCTTACACTCCCCCAGCCGTTCATTTTCCTTTTGAGGCTGTGCGCATGAAATTTCGTTTTCTTCTGTGGATGCTGGGGCTGTTGATGGGCAAGGCCAGTCGGACCAATCCGGCGTTCCAGCAGCAGTTGGGTGACAAGGATCTGGTGTTTCAGCTGCAGACCCTGGACGGCAAGGTGGCGCGGCATTTCGTGGTGAAGGGGCAGCGCATTACCAGCAAGTCTGGCGTGGTGGCGGAGCCGGCGTTTGCGATTGCCTTTAAAGACGCGGCGTACGGGTTTGCCACGATGCAGGCGAAGAACAAGCAGCTGGCGTTCATGCAGGGGATTCAGGACAAGTCGATCCAGCTCAAGGGCAACCCGGCGCTGGTGATGTGGTTCCAGGGGCTGACCAAGTATTTGAAGCCTAAGAAGGCCAAGCCTAAGGCTTGATGCGGTCAGGTAGACCGGGTTGGATTCATCGCGGGCAAGCCCGCTCCCACAGGGATCGCGTTGATCTTGTGGGAGCGGGCTTGCCCGCGATGCGTTTAGGCCTGGCTGAACTGCGAGGCCAGTTCGCGCAGCAGGACTTCGGCTTCGAGGACTTTGCTGACGACGTCGTTGGCTTTGTCGCGGGTCAGGCCGACGCGTTCCAGCAGCGCGTCCGGGATGTCTTCGTCGGGGCCGGAGCCGATGCCGCGGGCGCGCAGCAGGCGCACGGCCAGGCACACGAGGTTCGGGTACTCGGCGTAGGCGCCGTCGTAGTTCGGGTCGTGCTGGAAGCGCAGGGCGGTGGCCAGTTCATCGGGCATGTCCCAGTAGCGCATCAGCCAGGAGCCGATCTGTTCGCGGCTGATGCCCAGCAGGTGCTGTTCCACGAAGCTGTGGCACAGGTGCGGGTTGACCTCCAGGTGCCGGCAGATCAGCGAGAAGTGCGGCGGGAACACGTGGGCCAGCAGCAGGTAGCCGAAGTTGTGCAGCAGGCCGGCGAGGTAGGTCAGGCCGGCTTCCGGGCGCTGGGCGCGCGGCATGGCGCGGGTCAGGCCTTCGATGACGGCGGCGGTGTAGATCGACTGCTGCCAGTACGGCGTGGTGTGTTGCGGGTGGTCCTTGGGCAGGCTCAGGGTCTTGCCGAGGGCCAGGCCCAGGGCCAGGTTGATCACCAGGTCGAAGCCCAGCACGCGGACGATGGCGTCCTCCACCGAGCGGATCTTGCCCGGCGAGGCGTAGTACGGCGACGCCGCCCAGCTCACCACTTGCGCAGCCAGCGCCGGGTCGGTCTCGACCACGCCGGTGATGTCGTCGATGGTGGCGTTGGGGTCGACCCGCAGCTTGATGATCTTTTGCGCGGTCTCGGCCAGCGGCGGGATCTCGATGGTCGCTTCCAGGCGCTGCTGGATGCGCCGTGCGGTGAACGCCTGCACGGCCTGGGTGATTTCCTCGCGGTCGTCGTCCGGGCGGTCGAGGTTGGGCCGGATGCTGCTCAGGGCTTCGCCGAAGTTGGCGGCGCTGGCCTTGGTCAGCATGGTCTTGAAGGCTTCGCTGGTGATTTCCAGCAGCACGCCCGGCTCGCCGGAGTGGATCAGCAGCTTGGGCTCGCGCAGCAGGCTTTCTTCGTAGAGGCACGGCGAGCTGGTCAGCGCCGGCAGGCCCGGCAGCAGGCTCAGGCTGTGCTTGCCGAGCATCTTGTCCAGGCGCTCGGTGGACACGGCGGTCAGGCGACGGCCGGTCAGTTCGGCGAGGCGGTTGAGATCCAGCAACTGGCTCTGTGGGAACAGCACCATCAGCGCGCCGACGGCGTCGTCCAGCAGCACGGCCTGCACTTTGCGCGAGGCGTTGAGGCCGTGATGGTCGATCACTTCTTCGTAGGCGATGCCGAGTTTGTTGAGCAGCAGCCGAATGACAGACGGAGCGTGCGGGGTGTCGGGGGCGAGAGCAGCTTCGGTCATGGTCTGTATCCGTTTTTGAAACAATGGCAGGAGTATAACCAGCTTGGTCGCCGCGGGCTTTGAGAAACTGCGACGGTGCTCACACTTGGCCGTATTGCTGCCCGTGCCGCAGCCAGCGGTCGAGCAGCGGGCTGACGTGGGCAGGCCAGCGCTCCAGCAGCGCCTGCGCGGCGTCGCGCACGGCGGGCAGCAGGTCGGCGTCGCGCATCAGGTCCGCGACCTTGAATTGCAGCAGGCCGGTCTGGCGGGTGCCGAGCATTTCGCCGGGGCCGCGCAGTTCGAGGTCCTTTTCGGCGATGACGAAGCCGTCGTTGGTCTCGCGCATGATGCCCAGGCGCTGACGACCGATCTGTGACAGCGGCGGGTGGTAGAGCAGCACGCAATGGCTGACCGCGCTGCCCCGGCCCACACGGCCGCGCAGCTGGTGCAGCTGGGCCAGGCCCAGGCGCTCGGGGTTTTCGATGATCATCAGGCTGGCGTTGGGCACGTCCACGCCGACTTCGATCACGGTGGTGGCCACCAGCAATTGCAGGTGGCCGGCCTTGAATTCGGCCATCACGGCGGCTTTTTCGGCGGGCTTCATGCGCCCGTGGATCAGCCCGACCTTCAGCTCGCCGAGGGCGGCGGTGAGGTCTTCGAAGGTGGTTTCGGCGGCCTGGCAGGTCAGCTCTTCGGACTCTTCGATCAGTGTGCACACCCAATAGGCCTGGCGGCCCTCGGCGCAGGCGCTGCGCACCCGCTCGATGACTTCGACGCGGCGGGTGTCGGTGACCAGCACGGTGTTGACCGGCGTGCGGCCCGGCGGCAGTTCGTCGAGGATCGAGGTGTCGAGGTCGGCGTAGGCGCTCATGGCCAGGGTGCGCGGGATCGGCGTGGCGGTCATGATCAGCTGGTGCGGGCACATCCGCCCGCCGACGCCCTTCTGGCGCAGCGCCAGGCGCTGCTGGACGCCGAAGCGGTGCTGTTCGTCGATGATCACCAGGGCGAGGTTCCGGAACTGCACTTCGTCCTGGAACAGCGCGTGGGTGCCCACCACCATCGGCGTGCCGCCGGCGATCTGCTCCAGCGCGGCGGCGCGGTTCTTGCCCTTGAGCTTGCCGGCCAGCCACGCCACGTCGATGCCCAGCGGTTCGAGCCAGCGCTTGAAGGTGAGGTAGTGCTGTTCGGCGAGGATCTCGGTGGGCGCCATCAGGGCGACCTGGTAGCCGGCCTCCAGCGCTTGCAGGGCCGCGAGGGCAGCGACCACGGTCTTGCCCGCGCCGACGTCGCCCTGGATCAGGCGCAGCATCGGTTCCTGTTGGCTGAGGTCGTAGGCGATTTCGTTGCCGACCCGCTGCTGGGCGCCGGTGGGGCTGAAGCCGAGGTTGGCCAGGTACTGCGCCGGCAGCCGGGTGGCCTTGGGCATGGCCGGGGCGCGCAGAGAGCGCAGGCTCTCGCGCAGGCGCTGCTGGGACAGCTGGTGGGTCAACAGCTCTTCGAACGCCAGCCGGTGCTGGGCCCAGTGATGGCCGAGGGCGAGTTCTTCGACGTCGGCGTCGGCG
Source organism: Pseudomonas ekonensis (assembly GCF_019145435.1). Lineage (NCBI taxonomy): Bacteria > Pseudomonadati > Pseudomonadota > Gammaproteobacteria > Pseudomonadales > Pseudomonadaceae > Pseudomonas > Pseudomonas ekonensis. The sequence goes on from NZ_JAHSTS010000003.1 coordinate 278,132, forward strand.
GGCGGGTTGTGCAGGTAGCGGATCGCGTCGGCCAGCGGCGCCAGTTGGTAGTCGCGGGCCAGTTCCGTCGGCAGCCAGTCGGGCAGGCTGGACGGCTTGAGCAGGGTCAGGGTCTGCAGGCAGAGCTGGCGCAGGCGCTGTTGGGTCAGGCCTTCGGTGAGCGGGTAGACCGGGGTCAGGGTCTCATCCACCGGCGGCGGCTCGTCGCCGGTGATGGCGCGGTATTCCGGGTGGTAGATCTCCAGCCCCGACGCGCCGGGCCGGACTTCGCCGTAGCAGCGGATCCGCGTGCCGCGCTTGAGGCCTTCCTTCTGCGCGTTGCTGAAGTGGTAGAAGCGCAGGCTCAGGCCGCCGGTGCCGTCCTGCAGGCGCACCACCAGGCTGCGGCGCCGGCCCATGACCACGTCGGCGCCGCTGACGGTGCCCTCGACCACCGCGTCCTGCCCCGGGCGCAACGCCCCGATGGGCACCACGCGGGTGCGGTCCTGGTAGCGCAGCGGCAGGTGGAACAGCACGTCCTGGAGGTTCTCCAGGCCGACCTTGGCCAGTTTCTCGGCCATGGCTTCGCCGACACCCTTGAGTGCCGTCACCGACACTTGCGACAGCTCGCCCATGACGCTGGCTTAACCGGCCGTGACCGCGGCGGCGGGCTTGGCCACGGAGCACAGGCGGATGGAGTCGGCGAGGATCTCGATGGCTTTCGGGCGCGGGAAGCTGGCGCGCCAGGCGATGGCCACGGTGCGGAACGGCACCGGCGCGGACAGCGGCCGCACTTCGATCACGCCGGGGGCGTAGTGATGGCTGTCGACCGCCGACAGCGGCAGGATCGACACGCCAAGGCCCGAGGCGACCATGTGGCGGATGGTTTCCAGCGAGCTGGATTCGACCGTGGTGTGCTTGGCGCCGTCGTTGCCCTTGGTCAGGGTCGGGCAGGCTTCCAGCACCTGGTCGCGGAAGCAGTGGCCTTCGCCGAGCAGCAGCAGGCTCTTGTCGTTGAGCAGGGCGGCGTCGATGGATTCCTTTTGCGTCCACGGGTGCTGGGCCGGCATCAGCACGTAGAACGGCTCGTCGTAGAGCGGCAGGGTCAGCACGTCGGCTTCGTTGAACGGCAGGGCGATGATGATCGCGTCCAGCTCGCCGTTGCGCAGCTTGTCGCGCAGCACGTGGGTGAAGTTCTCTTCGATGTACAGCGGCATCTGCGGGGCGACCCGGTGCAGCTGCGGAATCAGGTGCGGGAACAGGTACGGCCCGACGGTGTAGATCGCGCCGACCTTCAGCGGGGCGGTGAGCTGGTTCTTGCCGGCTTGGGCCAGTTCGCGGATGCCTTGGGCCTGCTCCAGCACCTTCTGCGCCTGGGCGACGATGCCTTCGCCGACCGGGGTCAGGCGCACGGCGCTTTTGCTGCGCTCGAAAATCAGCACACCGAGTTCGTCTTCAAGTTTTTTCACGCCCACCGAAAGGGTCGGCTGGCTGACGTGGCAACGCTCGGCCGCGTGGCCGAAATGCTGCTCTTGGGCGAGGGTGACGATGTAGCGTAATTCTGTGAGAGTCATGGCAAGCGTCCGTGGGTTTGCGGGCCAAGCATACCGGCTGCAATCGATAGACGCACGTTATCAGAGAGAGTGCGGCATGCGACACCGGGCAATGCCGGTTTGCCGTTTGCGGATGTGACAAAGGCACCTTGCGGTGCCTTTGTGTGCTGGGTCGTCAGGTGCCTGCCGAACCCTGTGGGAGCTGGCTTGCCAGCGATGGCGCCGGGTCAGTCGCCAAATCCTGGCCTGACCCACTGCTATCGCTGGCAAGCCAGCTCCCACAGGTTGATGCGGTGTTCCTCAGCGGCGACGCTCCAGCGAGTACACGAACGGCGCGACGATTTCGATCGAGCCGTTGTTCAGCATGTCGGCCGGCGGCTTGGGCAGCGGCTGGGCGCGGCGGATCATGTCCAGGGTGGCCCGGTCCAGATCGGCGTTGCCGGAGCGGCCCACCAGTTCGAACGACAGCACGTTGCCTTCGCCGTCGACCACGAACCGCAGGCGGTTCAGGCCCTCCTTGCCCCGTGCCTGCGCGCTGGCCGGGTACTTCTTGTACTTCTGCAGGTGCGCGAGCAGGGTGCCTTGCCAACTGGCCTTGGCCGCCAGCTGCGCCGGCGACGGGCCCGGTGCCGGCTGCGCGGATTTCTCCGTGGGCGCCTGGGTCGGTTGCGTGTCGGCCGGTTTTTCCTCGGAAGGCTTTTCCTTCGGCGGCTCCGGCTTCTCGACCGGTTTGGGCGGCTGAGGCTTGGGCTTCGGCTTGGGTTTAGGCTTGGGCACGGCGATCTCGGCCTTCGGCGCTTCGGCCAGTTTCGGGATCGGCAGTTCCTCGACCGGGGCCGGCGGCTGCGGCGGCGTGACCACTTTCGGCGGTGCGGGCGGCGGCGGTGCGGGCACCGGGGCCAGTTCGACCATCATGGCCTGCGGCGGCAGCTCGATGGGCGGCCGGGCGGTCCAGTTCACCGCCAGCGCGATGGCCAGCGCGTGGACGCCCAGCACCACGGCCAGGCTACCGCCGTAACGCGTCAGCTTATGGCGCGGCTCGATCATTTCTTGGCTGCCGTCTCGAGGCCCACCAGGCCGACTTTGAGGTAACCGGCGCTGCGCAGCTTGTCCATCACGCTCATCAGGTCGCCGTAGTCCACGCCTTTGTCGGCCTGGAAGAAGATCGTCGTGTCTTTCTTGCCCTGGGTCTTGGCGTCGAGGGCGGCGCCGAGGGTTTCAGGCTTCACTTCGTCGTCGCCCAGGTACAGGCGCTGGTCGGCCTTGACGCTGAGGAACACCGGTTTTTCCGGGCGCGGCGCGGGCTTGGCGGTGGAGGCGGGCAGGTCGACCTTGATGTCCACGGTGGCCAGCGGCGCGGCCACCATGAAGATGATCAACAGCACCAGCATCACGTCGATGAACGGCGTGACGTTGATTTCGTGGTTCTCGGCCAGATCGTCGTCTGCGCCTTCTTTCAAATGCAGGCCCATGGCCGGTTACCCCACTTTCACCATGTGCGGTTGCGAGCTGCGCTCAGGCTGGTGGTCGAGGTCGCGGCTGACCAGCAGCAGCACCTGGGCCGACGCGTCGGACACCTGGGCCTTGTAGCCGGCGATGGAGCGGGCGAACACGTTGTAGATGACGACCGCCGGGATCGCCGCCACCAGGCCCAGCGCGGTGGCCAGCAGCGCTTCGGCGATGCCCGGCGCCACGACGGCGAGGTTGGTGGTCTGGGTCTTGGCGATGCCGATGAAGCTGTTCATGATGCCCCACACGGTGCCGAACAGGCCGACGAACGGCGCGGTGGAACCGATGGTGGCCAGCACGCCGGTGCCGCTGCTCATGTTGCGGCCGCAGGCGGCCACCAGGCGCTCGAGGCGGAAGCTGACGCGTTCCTTGATGCCTTCCTTCTCGCGGGCGTTGGCCGACAGGCGCATTTCTTCCAGGGCGTCGTGCACCAGCAGGTTGGCCAGGGTGCCTTCTTTGGCGGCGGTGACGCTGGCTTCCTTGAGGGAGGCGGCTTTCTTCAGGCTGGCGATCTCGCCGCGCAGACGGCGCTTGGCGCCCAGCAGCTCGAAGCCCTTGGCGATCCAGATGGTCCAGGTGAGGATCGAGGCGATGGCCAGGCCGATCATCACGGACTTCACGATCACGTCGGCGTTCTGGTACATGCCCCAAGGCGACAGGTCGTGGGCCATGCCCAGGGTGTTGTCGGCTTCGAGGACTTCCGGCTGGTCGGCGGCGCCGGCATCAACGGCCTGGATCGCGTCGGCGGCGGGCGCTGCGGCAGGGGCGGCTGGCGCAGCCTGCTCGGTGGCGGCAGGGGCGGCCGTGGTGTCGGCGAACGCGGCGACCGGTGCCAGCATCAGGCTGAGCAGCAGGGCTGCCGCCGCGCGCCAGGCGCGAGGTCGGTTGGTTGGCGAAGCGGAGGTTTGAATGCGTGTCATGCTGGCCGGACCTGAGGTAGAAAAACGGTGATGCTCTTCCAGGCCTCGAGAGGCCGAGAACAAAGTGGCGTGCATTATTGCAAGTAATTCTTGTTAACAGAAGTAATAGAGTTGCTTTTTTTCCTGCATTGCTAGCCGCTCGTCCCCTGCCAGGGCTAGTCTGTCGCTTTCCGATGGGAGATTTTTGATGTCCGCGCCCTCTGTTTTGATCGCCGGTTGCGGTGATGTCGGCAGCCGTCTGGCCACGCAATTGCTGGCTGCCGGCTTTCAGGTGTATGGCCTGCGCCGGAATATTTCACGCTTGCCGGACGGTGTCGTCGGCGTAGCCGGTGACCTGTTCAATGAAGATTGCCCCGAGACCTGGCCGGTCGGTGCCGTGGATTACCTGGTGTATTGCGCCGCCGCGACCGAGCACGATGAAGCCGGTTATCGCGCGGCTTATGTGCAGGGCCTGCAGCATGTGCTGGAGTGGTTGAACGACTACGGCCAGGTGCCGGATCGGCTGCTGTTCGTTTCCAGCAGCAGTGTTTACGGGCAGCAGGACGGGGAATGGGTGGATGAAACTTCCGAAACCGTTGCTGCCGGTTATTCCGGTCGATTGATGCTGGAGGCCGAGCAAATCGCGCTGAACAGCGGCATCCCGGCGAGCATCGTGCGTCTGACAGGTATTTACGGCCCGGGCCGTGAATGGCTGCTGACCCAAGTGCGTCGGGGTTATCGCGTGGCAGTCGATCCGCCGCTGTATGGCAATCGCATCCATGCCGATGACGCGGCGGGTTTGATGGCGTTCCTGCTGGAGGCGGATCGCAAGGGTGTGGCGCTGGATGACATTTACATCGGCGTGGACGATGCGCCGGCACCTCTGGCCGAGGTGGTGGCGTGGTTGCGCGAGTATCTGGGCGTCACTGAGTGGGCGGAGGATGCCAGCGTGCGTCGTACCGGCAGCAAACAGTGCAGCAATGCCCGGGCGAAAGCATTGGGCTGGGTGCCGAGGTATACGAGTTATCGCGAGGGGTATGCCGCGATTCTTGCGGGCAAGTGCTGAATTCCAGGCGCCACAAACCACTGTGGGAGCGAGCTTGCTCGCGATGGCAGCATAACAGTCAGCACAAATGTTGAATGCTATGGCCTCATCGTGAGCAAGCTCGCTCCCACATGGGATCTCTGTAGCTTCAGAGGTGGGTCACTGCTTCTCGAGCAACCACTTGCGCTCACCCGGGGTGAACTGCGGCTGTTCGTCCGCCAGCGCGGTGTTCACGGCCTGGAAGATCTCCAGTTCCTTGCCCTTGCGCGCAAAGATCCAGTTGTTGCCCTGGCCGTTGAGCTGCAGCCACATGCTGTCGTGGTCGCTGTTCATCGACGCGCAGTCGCCTGCCAGGCATAAGGCATAGCGGTCGGCGCCGGGCAGGCCGGAGACCTGGCCGTCGGCCTGGAACTGCACGGTGCTGCCTTCGCCCTGGCCGCTGGCGATGGTCCAGTTGCCGCCCAGGTAGGCCGAGTACAAGGCGCGTTCGAAGCTGGCGCCGATGGGCGCGCCGTCCGGCACGGGGATTTGGGCGCGGTCGAACAGCTGTTCCGGTTCGTTTTCGGTGGCGGCCTGTTTCATCTGGCTGCCGTCGCGCTTCAGCTCGCTGCCGGAACCGCCGTAGAAGTCGATTTTCCACGCGCCGGACTGCTCGCCCTGCAAGCGTCCTTCGACATTTTCGAAACCGTTGGTGTAGCGGGCCTGGCCGGCACGGGTGTTGACGTCCCATTCCAGGTTCGGGCCGTAGGCCTGGAGCGCTTCGCGCAGGGGGCCGCCTTTTGCGGCTGCGTCGATGGCGGTCTGGTTGATCCAGGTGCCGCTGATGTCGCGGTCGGCAGGGTCGCTGGCGCAGCCGCCGAGGAAAACGGCGAACAGCGAGAGAGCAAGCGCTTTGCGCATGGAGAAATCCTTTCGAAACCTTTTCTTGACGGCAAAGCAGTCGGCGCAGCGTTCGGGCGCTGCGCCGTGCGCATTACTCGATGACCAGGATGGCATCCATTTCGACCTGCGAACCCTTCGGCAGGGCGGCGACGCCGATGGCGGCGCGGGCCGGGTACGGTTGTTCGAAGTACTTGCCCATGATCTCGTTGACCTTGGCGAAGTGGCTCAGGTCGGTGAGGAAGATGTTCAGCTTGACGATGTCCTTGAACGAACCGCCGGCCGCTTCGGCCACGGCCTTCAGGTTCTCGAACACCTGGACGGTCTGGGCTTCGAAGCCTTCGACCAGTTCCATGGTTTTCGGGTCCAGCGGGATCTGGCCCGACATGTACACGGTGTTGCCGGCCTTGATCGCCTGGGAGTAGGTGCCGATGGCGGCCGGGGCCTTGTCGCTGCTGATAACGGTCTTGGTCATGTATGACTCCTTGTGATGGCGGGCTTAGGCGCGCATGCGGGTGATGCGGATCACCCCGGTCAGGGCGCGCAGTTTCTTGATCACGCGGGCCAGGTGCACGCGGTCGTGGACGCTGACCACCAGCTGGACGACGCTGATGCGGCCGTCGCGCTCGTCCATGCTGATTTTCTCGATGTTGCCGTCGGCCGCGTTGACGCTGCTGGCCAGCAGCGCGATCAGGCCGCGCTGGTGCTCCAGCTCGACCCGCAGCTCGACGTTGAATTCGCCGCTGACATCCTTGGCCCACGAGAGCTGGATGCATTTTTCCGGGTTGTGGCGGATTTCGCTGATGTTGCGGCAGTTGTCCAGGTGCACGACCATGCCTTTGCCCGCCGACAGGTGACCGACGATCGGGTCGCCGGGGATCGGCGTGCAGCATTTGGCGTAACTGAGCACCAGGCCCTCGGTGCCGCGGATCGCCAGCGGACCTTCCGGCGCCGGCAGCTGTTCGTCCTCGCCGAGCAGGCGGCGGGCCACCACATAGGCCATGCGGTTGCCCAGGCCGATGTCTTCCAGCAGGTCTTCGATCAGTTCGAGGCGGTACTCGGCGAGCATGGCCTGGATCCGCTCGGCGGAGATGTTCTCCAGCGAGCTGTCGAAGCCGTTCAGCACCTTGTTCAGCAGGCGCTCGCCCAGGCTGATGGATTCGGAGCGGCGCTGCAGCTTGAGCGCATGGCGGATGTGGGTGCGGGCCTTGCCGGTGACCACGAAATTGAGCCACGCCGGGTTCGGCCGGGCGCCGGGGGCGCTGACGATCTCGACCGTGGAGCCGCTCTGCAGCGGTTCGGACAGCGGGGCGAGGCGGCGGTTGATCCGGCAGGCGATGCAGCTGTTGCCGACGTCGGTGTGCACCGCGTAGGCGAAGTCGACGGCGGTGGAGCCTTTGGGCAGCTCCATGATCCGGCCCTTGGGCGTGAACACGTAGACCTCGTCCGGGAACAGGTCGATCTTCACGCTTTCGATGAATTCCAGCGAGTTGCCGGCGCGTTGCTGCATTTCCAGCACGCCTTTGACCCATTGGCGGGCGCGGGCGTGGGTGCCTTTGGGCTGTTCGTCGCTGCTGGACTTGTACAGCCAGTGGGCGGCGATGCCGTTGTTGGCCATCTCTTCCATCTCGCGGGTGCGGATCTGGATCTCGATGGGCACGCCGTGCATGCCGAACAGCGTGGTGTGCAGCGACTGGTAGCCGTTGGCCTTGGGGATCGCGATGTAGTCCTTGAAGCGTCCCGGCAGCGGCTTGTACAGGTTGTGCACGGCACCCAGCACGCGGTAGCAGGTGTCGACCTTGTCGACGATGATCCGGAACGCGTACACGTCCATGATCTCGTTGAAGGCCCGACGCTTGCCGCGCATTTTCTTGTAGATGCCGTAGAGGTGCTTCTGGCGGCCGCTGACTTCGCCCTGGATGCCGTCGATGGCCAGGCAGTGGCTCAGGGACTCTTCGATCTTGTTGACGATTTCCTTGCGGTTGCCCCGGGCGCGCTTGACCGCCTGGTAGATCCGCGCGGAACGCATCGGGTGCATGGCCTTGAAGCCGAGGTCTTCGAACTCCACGCGAACCGAGTGCATGCCCAGCCGGTTGGCGATGGGGGCGTAGATCTCCAGGGTTTCCTTGGCGATCCGCCGGCGCTTCTCGCCGGAGAGCACTTCCAGGGTGCGCATGTTGTGCAGGCGGTCGGCCAGCTTGACCAGGATCACGCGGATGTCGCGCGCCATGGCCATGGCCATCTTCTGGAAGTTCTCGGCCTGGGCTTCGGCCTTGGTCTCGAAGTTCATCTGGGTCAGTTTGCTGACCCCGTCGACCAGTTCGGCCACGGTTTCGCCGAACTGCGCCTGCAGCGCCTCTTTGGCGATGCCGGTGTCTTCGATCACGTCATGCAGCATCGCGGCCATCAGGCTCTGATGGTCCATGTGCATGTCGGCAAGGATGTTCGCGACCGCGAGCGGGTGCGTGACGTACGCCTCGCCGCTGCGGCGGCGCTGGCCGTCGTGGGCCTGTTCGGCGTAGAAGTAGGCCCGGCGGACCAGGTTGACCTGGTCCTGGCCGAGGTAGGCCGATAAGCGATCGGCGAGGGCGTCTATGCTCGGCATGATGACTCCTGCCGCAAGCTGTGTTCCCGCGCCGTGCTACGTCGACCAGGCATAGGCTTAGACGGCCTCGTTGGACTCGTCCTCGGTAAATGCAGCGAAGACCGGGTCTTCGGTGACGATTTCTTCGGCGGCGATGAATTCAGGGGTCACGATGCCTTCGGCGATTTCACGCAGGGCGACGACGGTAGGCTTGTCGTTTTCCCATGCGACCTTCGGCTCTTTGCCGCCGGTTGCCAGTTGACGGGCACGCTTGGTCGAGAGCATGACCAGCTCAAAGCGGTTATCCACGTGTTCTAGGCAGTCTTCAACGGTTACGCGGGCCATGGTCTTCCTCGTAGCAAATGCGATATGCGCGGTGCCCGGATGGGCGAGCGGACTCGGCAGTTTAAAAAAACACCAGCGATTAGGGAAGCGCTGATTTTTTGACCAGACCCTTCAACGCGCTGCAAGTGCCAATGTAAAGCCCTTGCGGCGCGTTTGGGAAGAGTCGGTCAACCGAGCAGTTCGGCCAGCAGTTTGCCGAAACGCACTTGCTGGCGTTTCTGCAGCAGCTGGTTGGAGCGGAAAATCGCTTTCAGGTCGTCCAGTGCGTGGGCGAAATCGTCATTGATGATCACGTAGTCGTATTCGACGTAGTGGCTCATCTCGCTGACCGCTTCGCGCATGCGTCCGTCGATGATCTCGTCGCTGTCCTGGCCGCGGTTGGTCAGGCGCTGGTGCAGGGCTTGCAGCGAGGGCGGCAGGATGAAGATCGAACGGGCCTGGGGCATCAGCTTGCGCACTTGTTCGGCGCCTTGCCAGTCGATCTCCAGGATCAGGTCGTGGCCTTCGTCCAGGGTCTGCTGCAGGCGGCTTTGCGAGGTGCCGTAGAAGTTGCCGAACACTTCGGCGCGTTCGAGGAAGTCGCCGTGTTCGCCCATCTTCACGAATGCTTCGCGGGTCACGAAGTGGTAGTTCACGCCATCCACCTCGCCCGGGCGCATGGCGCGGGTGGTGTGGGAGATCGATACGCGGATTTCCGGGTTGGCGTCGGTCAGCGCCTTGACCAGGCTGCTCTTGCCCGCGCCCGAGGGGGCGGAAATGATGTAAAGGGTGCCGGTGCTGTGGGTCATGGGAATAGCCTTACTCAATGTTCTGCACTTGTTCGCGCATCTGCTCGATCAACACCTTGAGGTTGACCGCCGCCTGGGTGCTGCGCGGGTCGAAGGCCTTGGAGCCCAGTGTGTTGGCTTCGCGGTTGAGCTCCTGCATCAGGAAGTCCAGGCGCCGCCCGGCCGCGCCGCCGGACTTGAGCACACGGCGGACTTCGATGATGTGGGTGCTCAGGCGATCCAGTTCTTCGGCCACGTCGCTCTTTTGCGCGAGCATGACCATTTCCTGCTCCAGGCGCTGCGGATCCAGCTCGGCCTTCATGTCGGCGAAGCGGTCCAGGATCTTCTGGCGCTGGGTGGCGAGCATCTGCGGAACCAGTTCGCGCAGGGTCGATACGTCTTCTTCGATGGAGGTCAGGCGATCGTCGATCAGCCGGGCCAGCTCCGCGCCTTCGCGCTCGCGGCCGGCCTTGAGTTCCTTCAGGCCCTGGTTGAACAGCGCCAGCGCCTCGGCGTTGAGCGCCTGCGGGTCGGTGGCGTCGGCGACCAGCACGCCCGGCCAGGCCAGCACTTCCAGCGGGTTCAGCGCGGCGGGGTCCTTGATCAGGCCGGCGACGGTCTCGGCGGCGGCGACCAGTTGCGCGGCGCGCTCGCGGTCAACCTGCAGCGGCTTGCCGGTGCTTTCTTCGGTGAAGCGCAGGGTGCATTCCAGCTTGCCCCGCGACAGGCCCTGGCGCAGCGCTTCGCGCACGGCGCCTTCGAGGTCGCGGAAGGACTCCGGCAGGCGCAGGTGCGGTTCCAGGTAGCGGCTGTTGACCGAGCGCAGCTCCCAGCTCAGGGTGCCCTGGACGCCGGCTTTCTCGACGCGGGCGAAGGCGGTCATGCTGTGCACCATGGTGGTACCTCGCAATGCAGAACGGTGCGGAACCTGCGTTCCGCCTCATCGCTCTCAATGAATGTAAGCCGACTGGCAGCAAAGGCGCAGGATTGTAGCGCAGTGCGGCGGATGCGCCCAAACACACGCTGTGACAAAGGGCTGCAGGCCGTCGGGGACAGGCGTTGCAGGGCCCTCGGTCGTCGGCGGGCATTTTTGACGACTGCCCAGGCGCGGTGCACGGCTCTATAATGCTCCGCAGTTTTCCGTCCCCAGTACAGGTATCTCCTATGAAACGTCCAAGTGGTCGCGCTGCCGATCAGCTTCGCTCGATCCGCATTACCCGCAACTACACCAAGCATGCCGAGGGATCGGTACTGGTCGAATTCGGTGATACCAAGGTCATCTGCACCGTCAGCGTCGAAAACGGCGTGCCGCGCTTCCTCAAGGGCCAGGGCCAGGGCTGGCTGACCGCCGAGTACGGCATGCTGCCGCGCTCCACCGGCGAGCGTAACCAGCGCGAGGCCAGCCGCGGCAAGCAGGGCGGGCGCACCCTGGAGATCCAGCGCCTGATCGGCCGCTCCCTGCGCGCGGCGCTGGACATGTCCAAGCTGGGCGACGTCACCCTGTACGTCGACTGCGACGTGATCCAGGCCGACGGCGGCACCCGCACCGCGTCGATCACCGGCGCCATGGTCGCGCTGGTCGATGCGCTGAAGGTGATCAAGAAGCGCGGCGGCCTGAAGGGCGGCGACCCGCTCAAGCAGATGATCGGCGCCGTTTCCGTGGGCATGTACCAGGGCGAGCCGGTGCTGGATCTGGACTATCTTGAGGATTCCGCCGCCGAGACCGACCTGAACGTGGTGATGACCGGCACCGGCGGCTTCATCGAAGTGCAGGGCACCGCCGAAGGCGCGCCGTTCCAGCCTGAGGAACTGACCGCCATGCTGGAGCTGGCCAAGAAGGGCATGACCGAAATCTTCGAACTGCAGAAGGCGGCGCTGGCCGACTGAGCCGCCGGGCGCCCCCAAGGAGGATGCGATGAGTGACGAACAAGAGCTGCAGCCCAGGCCGAGCCACGAGGTGCGTCAGTGGGCCATGTTTTGTCACTTGTCCGCCCTGCTGGGGATCTGGGTGCCGTTCGGCACGCTGATCGGGCCGCTGATCCTGTGGCAGATGAAGCGCGAGACCGATCCGTTCATCGATGCCCAGGGCAAGGAAGCGCTGAACTTCCAGATCACCGTGGCGATCGCCTCGATGGTCTGTTTCCTGCTGATGGTGCTGATCATCGGCTTCGTGCTGTTCGGTCTGCTGGCCATCGGCGCGCTGGTGCTGACGATCATCGCCGGGGTGAAGGCCAACGAAGGGATCGCCTACCGGTACCCGTTCACCTGGCGCCTGATCAAGTAACGACCGACGGTTGCCGCAGCGGCAAGCCTTCAGACACAAAAAAACCGACAGCGATGTCGGTTTTTTTGCGGCTGCGAAAGGCGCTCAGATGGTCAGCGTCCAGTCGTAGTCCACGATCAGCGGCGCGTGCTGCGAGAACCGTGGCTGACGCGGCAGGCGTGCGCTGCGCACGAAGCGACGCAGGCCCGGGGTCAGGATCTGGTAGTCGAAGCGCCAGCCGAGGTTGAGCATCTCGGCCTGTTCGTTGTCCGGCCACCAGCTGTACTGGTCGCCTTCGCGGCTGACTTCGCGCAAGGCGTCGACATAACCCATGTTGCCGACGATCTCGTCCATCCAGGCGCGTTCCGGCGCCAGGAAGCCCGGGGATTGCTGGCTGTCGCGCCAGTTCTTGATGTCGAGCTTCTGCTGCGCCACGTACAGCGAGCCACAATAGATGTACTCGCGACGTTTGCGCCGCTGCTTGTCCAGGTACTTGCCGAAGTCGTCCATGAGCTTGAACTTCTGGTTCAAGTCCTCATCGCCGTTCATCCCCGAAGGAAGCAGCAAGGTGGCAATACTGACTTTGTCGAAATCTGCTTGCAGGTAGCGCCCGTAGCGGTCGGCCGTCTCGAAACCGAGACCGCTGATGACAGCCTTCGGTTGCAACCGCGAGTACAAAGCCACACCGCCTTGGGCGGGAACTTCGGCGTCGCAGGCATAAAGGAAGTAGCCGTCCAGTTGGAAGGCTGGGTCGTCCAGTTCAAAGGCGGAGGCACGGGTGTCCTGCAGGCAGATGACGTCGGCATTCTGAGCCTGCAGCCAACTGAGCAAACCTCGCTCGACTGCAGCCTGAATACCATTGACGTTCACACTGATGATCCGCATAAATGGCCCCAAAAATCGCGTGCGTGTATGATACACGGCGTCAAGCTAATTAGCTAAATCCGTGGTATTTGGGGTTTTTTTCATGCAAGCGTATCAGCGCGATTTCATTCGTTTTGCCATCGATCGCGGCGTTTTGCGCTTCGGTGAGTTCACCCTGAAGTCCGGGCGCACCAGTCCTTACTTCTTCAACGCCGGCCTGTTCAATTCAGGTTCCGCGCTGGCCCAGCTGGGCCGCTTCTACGCGGCGGCCATCGCCGACAGCGGCATTCCGTTCGACGTCCTCTTCGGCCCGGCCTACAAAGGCATCCCGCTGGCGGCCACCACCGCCGTCGCGCTGGCCGAACATCACGGCCGCGACCTGCCATGGTGCTTCAACCGCAAGGAAGCCAAGGCCCACGGCGAAGGCGGCAGCCTGGTCGGCGCGCCGCTGACCGGCGACGTGCTGATCATCGACGACGTGATCACCGCCGGCACCGCGATCCGCGAGGTGATGCAGATCATCGCGTCCCAGGAAGGCGCCAAGGCGGCCGGCGTGCTGATCGCCCTGAACCGCCAGGAACGCGGCAACGGTGAGCTGTCGGCGATCCAGGAAGTCGAGCGTGACTTCGGCATCCCGGTGATCAGCATCGTGTCGCTGAATCAGGTGCTGGAATTCCTGGCCGACGACCCGCAGCTCAAGCAGCACTTGCCGGCCGTCGAGGCCTACCGCGCCCAGTTCGGCGTTTGACCGGATTTCCTGTAGGGGCGAGCCTGCTCGCGATGGCGGTCTTTCAGCCACATCAAATGTGAATGTAAGGGCCTCATCGCGAGCAGGCTCGCTCCTACAGGGCTCTGAGGCAAAAAAAGACCCCGCTCAGCCAGGCTGAGCGGGGTCTTTTGTTTTCCGCGATGCTTACGAACGCTTGCGGTTGCTGATCAGCGTGCCCACACCGGTGTCGGTGAAGATTTCCAGCAGGATCGCGTTCGGCACGCGGCCGTCGATGATCAGCGAACTGCCCACGCCGCCCTGCACCGCTTCCAGCGCGCAGCGGATCTTGGGCAGCATGCCGCCGTAGATGGTGCCGTCGGCGATCAGCGCGTCGACTTGCTGGGTGCTCAGGCCGGTCAGTACCTTGCCTTCCTTGTCCATCAGGCCGGCGATGTTGGTCAGCAGCATCAGCTTCTCGGCCTTCAGCGCTTCGGCGACCTTGCCGGCCACCAGATCCGCATTGATGTTGTACGACTCGCCGTTCTCTCCGACGCCGATCGGCGCGATCACCGGAATGAAGTCGCCCTTGACCAGCAGGTTCAGCAGGTCGGTGTTGATCCCGACCACTTCGCCCACATGGCCGATGTCGATGATTTCCGGGGTGGTCATCTCCGGGGTCTGGCGGGTGACGTTGAGCTTTTTCGCGCGGATCAGCTCGGCGTCCTTGCCGGTCAGGCCGATGGCGCTGCCGCCATGACGGTTGATCAGGTTGACGATGCTCTTGTTGACCTGACCGCCGAGCACCATTTCCACCACATCCATGGTCGCGGCGTCGGTGACGCGCATGCCGTCGACGAAGTGGCTTTCGATGGACAGGCGCTTGAGCAGGTCACCGATCTGCGGGCCGCCGCCGTGCACGACCACCGGGTTGATGCCCACGGCCTTCATCAGCACGATGTCGCGGGCGAAGCCGGTCTTCAGCTCCTCGCTTTCCATCGCGTTGCCGCCGTATTTGATCACCAGGGTCTTGCCGACATAGCGTCGGATGTAAGGCAGCGCTTCGGACAGAACCTTGGCGGTTTGGGCGGCGGCATCGCGTTCGAGGGTCATTCAGGGCTCCGGGTGAATCAGAACGGTAGTTGGAGATCAGGTGCAACGCGTTTCAGCTGGGCATGGAACACAGCCTTGATGCGTGCAAGTTCTGCCTCGTCATCGGCCTCGAAGCGCAGCACCAGCACCGGTGTGGTGTTGGAGGCGCGCACCAGGCCCCAGCCTTTGGCGTAGTCGACCCGCACGCCGTCGATGGTGGTCAGGTCGGCGCCTGGGCCCCACTGTGCGTCGTGCAGTGCATCAATGATGCTGAATTTGCTCTCTTCGGTCACATGGATATTGATTTCCGGCGTCGAAACATCGTTCGGGAAGGTCGCGAACAGCTCCTCGGCGGTGGTTTTCTCCTGGCTGAGGATCTCCAGCAGCCGCGCGGCGCTGTAAATGCCGTCGTCGAAACCGAACCAGCGTTCCTTGAAGAAGATATGCCCGCTCATCTCGCCGGCCAACAGGGCGCCGGATTGTTTCATCTTCTTTTTGATCAACGAGTGACCGGTCTTCCACATTAGCGACCGGCCGCCGTATTCCTTGATCAGCGGGATGAGGCGGCGGGTGCATTTGACGTCGAAGATGATTTCCGCGTCCGGGTTGCGCGCCAGCACGTCGCGGGCGAACAGCATCAGCAGGCGATCCGGGAACACGATGCTGCCGGCGTCGGTCACCACGCCGACGCGGTCGCCGTCGCCGTCGAAGGCCAGGCCCAGGTCGGCGCCGGTTTCCTTGACCTTGGCGATCAGGTCGACGAGGTTCTCAGGCTTGCCCGGGTCCGGGTGGTGGTTGGGGAAGTGGCCGTCCACCTCGCAGAACAGCGGGATGACTTCGCAGTTCAGCGCTTCGATCAGTTGCGGGGCGATGACGCCGGCCGCGCCGTTGCCGCAGTCCACCACGACCTTCATGCGCCGGGCCAGCTTGATGTCCCGGACGATTTCGGTGGTGTAGCGGTCGAGGATCTCGACCTGGGTCACGCTGCCCTGGCCGCTGCTCAGGTCGCCGGTCTTGAGGCGCTCGTGCAAGGCCTGGATCTGCTCGTTGGCGAGGGTGTCGCCGGCGATCATGATCTTGAAGCCGTTGTAGTTCGACGGGTTGTGGCTGCCGGTGAGCATCACGGCGGACTTGCCGGCCAGCACGTTGGCGGCATAGTACAGCGCCGGGGTCGGCACCAGGCCGACGTCGCTGACGTGGCAGCCGCTGTCGGCGATGCCTTTGATCAGTCGGGCGACCAGCTCCGGTCCGGACAGGCGCCCGTCACGGCCGACGGACACGTTCGGCTCGCCTTGGGCCAGGCTCTGCGAGCCGACGGCGCGGCCGATCCAGTAGGCCGTTTCGGCGTTGAGGTATTCCGGCACGGTGCCGCGGATGTCATACGCGCGGAAAATGCTGTCGGGAAGCTTCGGTGCGGCTTGGGCGGGGGTGCTCATCGGCGGAAATGCTCCATCTCGAAAGTGGCTGGACGCGCCGGCGACTCACTCGGCGGCAGGCTCAAACTGAAGGGTATGACGGCGTTTTCCGCAGAGAGTTCGTGGTATGAAAGGGCCATGACACCCCTGTGGCGAGGGAGCTTGCTCGCGCTTGGGTGCGCAGCGCCCACAAAATCGATGGACGGCTACGCTGCCCGGCGGGAGCAAGCTCCCTCGCCACAAACGGTCATTTGGTGCCGGTATGGCCGAAACCGCCGGTGCCGCGTTCGGTCTCGACGAATTCCTCGACCATCTCGAAATGCGCCTGCACCACCGGCACCAGCACCAGTTGCGCCAGGCGTTCGCCGACGGTCATGGTGAAGTCGGTCTGGCCGCGGTTCCAGCAGGAGACCATCAGCGGGCCCTGGTAGTCGGAGTCGATCAGGCCGACCAGGTTGCCCAGCACGATGCCGTGCTTATGGCCCATGCCTGAGCGCGGCAGGATCAGCGCGGCGAGGTTCGGGTCGCCGATGTACACCGACAGGCCGGTGGGGATCAGCACGGTCTCGCCCGGCTTGATCACGGTGTCCTGTTCCAGCATGGCGCGCAGGTCGAGGCCAGCGGAGCCGGGCGTGGCGTATTGCGGCAGCGGGAATTGGGTGCCGATGCGTGGGTCGAGGATCTTGGCTTGCAAAGCGTGCATGTAAATTAAACCTGGTTCAGCCGTTCGGCGATGAAAGTGACCAGTTGGCGGGCGATCTTGCCCTTGCTGGTCTGGGCGAAGACCGTGGCGTGCAGCCCACGGTCGATGACGCTGCAGGCGTTCTCTTCGCTGTTGAAGCCGATGCTCGGGTTGGCGACGTCGTTGGCGACGATCAGGTCGAGATTCTTGTCCTTCAGTTTGCGTGCAGCGTAGTCGAGCAGGTGTTCGGTCT
Source organism: Pseudomonas ekonensis (assembly GCF_019145435.1). NCBI lineage: Bacteria > Pseudomonadati > Pseudomonadota > Gammaproteobacteria > Pseudomonadales > Pseudomonadaceae > Pseudomonas > Pseudomonas ekonensis. Next base: position 294,967 of record NZ_JAHSTS010000003.1, read on the forward strand.
CGGCAGCGAAGCCGACACTGAACGGACGGTCGGGACGGGTGGCGATGGTGGCCAGGATGTCCGGGTTACGTACCATTTGCAGGACGAAGCCGTCGCCGCTCGTAGGGTCTTTCTTGAGTTTTTGCGGGGCCACGACTTCCGGGCGGTAGTCCGCGACCGCCGCCGAGGCGATGAAGATGTCGCAAGGCATCGCAGCCTCGCAGGCCGCGAGCATGTCCCGGGCGCTGACCACGTCGATGCGGGTGACGCGGTCCGGGGTCGGCAGGTGCACGGGGCCGCTGATCAGGGTCACGCGGGCGCCGGCTTCCACCGCCGCTTCGGCCAGGGCGAAGCCCATTTTCCCGGAGCTGTGGTTGGTGATGTAGCGCACCGGGTCGATGTTTTCCTGGGTCGGGCCGGCGGTGATGACCACGTGCTTGCCGGTCAGCGCCTGGCGCTGGAAGCAGTCCGCCGCGCACTGGGCCAGGTCGGTGGCTTCCATCATCCGGCCCATGCCGACGTCGCCGCAGGCCTGGCTGCCGGAGGCCGGGCCGAAGGTCTTCAGCCCACGGCTTTCCAGGAGCTGCAGGTTGGCCTGGGTGGCCGGGTCGCGCCACATGGCCTGGTTCATGGCCGGAGCCACGGCGACGATGGCGTCGGTGGCCAGCACCAGGGTGGTCAGCAGGTCATTGGCGATGCCCTGGGCCAGGCGGGCCAGCAGGTCGGCGGTGGCAGGGGCGATCAGCACCAGGTCGGCCCATTTGGCCAGTTCGATGTGGCCCATCGCGGCTTCGGCGGCGGGGTCGAGCAGGTCAAGGTGCACCGGGTGGCCGGACAGGGCCTGCATGGTCAGCGGGGTGATGAATTCGCTGCCGCCGCGGGTCATGACCACGCGCACTTCGGCGCCCTGGTCGATCAGGCGGCGAACCAGATCGGCGCTTTTATAGGCCGCGATGCCGCCGCCGACGCCCAGAACGATGCGTTTCCGATACAGCCGCTGCATAGGTCTGCCTTTCATTTCATGGATGGTAGCGGTGCGATACCCCCTCCCCAGGGGCGAACCGACCGCCAAAAAAGATGGGCTACGATATCACAGCGTCCGCTACGGAGCAGCGGCGCCCACAGACAAGGAATGTGTATGAGTATTCGCGATTGGCCGGCGGCGCAAAGGCCGCGGGAGAAGCTGCTTGAACAGGGCTCGGGAAGTCTTTCCGATGCCGAACTGCTGGCGATTTTTCTGCGGACCGGCGTGTCCGGAAAAAGCGCGGTGGATCTGGCGCGACACCTTTTGAACGAATTCGGCAGCCTGCGGGCACTGCTTGAGGCTGATCTCGTGTCATTCAGTGCACAGTTGGGGCTGGGGCCGGCGAAATTCGCCCAACTGCAAGCGGTGCTCGAAATGGGGCGGCGGCATCTGGCTGAGCGCATGCGAAAGAAAATGGCGCTGGAAAATCCCCAGGTGGTTCGCGATTACCTCAAAGCCATGCTGCGCCATGAGCCGCACGAGGTGTTTGGTTGCCTGTTTCTGGATTCCAAGCACCAGGTGCTGAATTTCGAGGCACTGTTTCGCGGTTCCATCGACAACACTGCCGTGCATCCGCGAGAGGTGGTCAAGCGTTCGCTGGCGAACAACGCAGCGGCGGTGATCCTGTGCCACAACCATCCGTCGGGCAACAGCGATCCGAGTCAGGCGGATCGCCTGCTGACCAAGCGTTTGCAAAAAGCCCTTGAACTGATCGATGTGCGGGTGCTCGATCACTTCATCGTGGGTGACGGTGAGCCGCTGTCGATGGCGGAGTGCGGCTGGATGTAGCTCTCAGGAAAAACGCCAAACCCTGTGGGAGCTGGCAAGCCAGCTCCTACAGGTTTTGTGTTGTGGCGGGTTACTTCAGGGTGATCTTGGAATAGTCCTGCCGCCCGAACGGGCTCACGGCGTAACCCTGCACATCCTTGCGCGTCAGCGCGAAGGCGGTCGGATGCGCCAGCGGCAGCCAAAGTGCCTGCTGCTGGATCAGGGCCTGCGCCTGCTCATAGAGCTTGCTGCGCACGCCTTGCTCGCTGGTGGTCTTGCCGGCGCTGATCAAGCGGTCCAGGTCGGCATTGCAGTAACGGGCGAAGTTGGTGCCTGATTTCACCGCTGCACAGGAAAACTGCGGGGTGAGGAAGTTGTCCGGGTCGCCGTTGTCGCCGGCCCAGCCCATGAACAGCAGATCGTGCTCGCCGGCCTTGGCCCGGCGGATCAGCTCGCCCCATTCGATCACGCGGATTTCCGCCTGGATGCCGATCTCCGCCAGGTCCGATTGCAGCAACTGGGCGCCGAGGCTCGGGTTGGGGTTGAGCAGGCTGCCGGAGGGGCGCGTCCAGATGGTGGTCTGGAAGCCGTCCTTCAGGCCGGCCTTGACCATCAGCGCCTTGGCCTTGTCCACGTCGTGGGCGTAGCCGGGCAGGTTCTTCGCGTAGCTCCAGGTGTTGGGCGGGTAGGGGCCGTTGGCGGCCTCGGCGGTGTCTTCGAACACGGCCTTGAGGTAGTTGGCCTTGTCGAAGGCGAGGTTGATCGCCTGGCGCACTTCCGGCTTGTCCAGCGGCGGATGCTGGCTGTTGATGCCGACGAAGGCGGTCATGAACGCGTCGGTCTTTTCTACTTTAAGTGTCGGCTCCTGCTTCGCCGCCTGCACATCCAGCGGTTTGGGCGACAGGGCGATCTGGCATTCGTTGCGCCGCAGCTTCTGCAGGCGCACGTTGGCGTCCGGGGTGATGGCGAAGATCAGCGGATCCACCGCCGGCTTGCCGCCGAAGTAGTCCGGGTTGGCCTTGTAGCGGACCGATGCGTCCTTCTGGAAGCGGGTGAACACGAACGGGCCGGTGCCCACCGGCTGGCTGTTGAGCTTGTCGGTGGTGCCGGCCTTGAGCAGTCGGTCGGCGTACTCGGCGGAGTAGATCGAGGCGAAGCCCATGCTCAGGGTCGCCAGGAAGGTCGAGTCCGGATGGTCGAGGGTGAAGCGTACGGTCAAGGGATCCAGGGCGTCGATCTTCTTGATCAGCGCCGGCAACTGCATCGACTGGGCGTGGGGGAACCCGCTCTGGGCCACCTGGTGCCATGGGTTGGCGGGGTCGAGCATGCGGTCGAAGCTGAACTTGACGTCTTCTGCGCTCAGGTCGCGGGTCGGCTTGAAGTAATCGGTGCTGTGGAACTTCACCTGCGGGCGCAACTTGAACACGTAGGTCAGGCCGTCGGTGCTGACGTCCCAGCTCTCGGCGAGGCTGGGGACGACCTTGCCGCTGGCGGTGTCGAAGTCCACCAGGCGGTTCATCAGTACATCGGCCGAGGCGTTGGTGGTGGTCAGCGAGTTGTACTGCACCACGTCGAACCCTTCGGGGCTGGCCTCGGTGCAGACGCTCAGGGCGGCGGCCTGGGCGAGGGGGCTCAGCAGCAGCGGAGCGAGCAGAAGGGGGAGGGCAGCGAGGCGCATGGTCAGATTCCTTTACAGATCGGAGGCCCATCTGCAAGTGCAGTCTGGAAAAGGCCTACCCTAGTGGGCACGGTTGCAAATGACTATCCCTTTTTGCGATTTCAGGGTCGGGTTGCCGGGCTTTTTGCGGCGTGTGAGGATGCCGTCCCTGCGGATCGTCGGCAGAACCGATTTTCTGCGACGAGCGGTCGAAATCCGCGACAGCCTTTATCCAAAGCGCCTGACGGCGAAAATTCCGGCTTTTTGCCAATTGATTGCACACCGATTGTTGTTGCCTCCGGGTCTTTCTGGTATAAAGCAGCGCTCTTTTCTAGGGGCCCGGTTCCTTCGCTTGTAGGTGTAGCCGGTAAGACCTCTAAAGAATCGCGGCGCCTGGCGCCACAATGACTAGAGATTAAGCGGCCAACCCATGCCGGGTTGGGCATGTGGTTTTAGAGGGCTGAGGCATGTCTAGAGTATGTCAAGTTACCGGTAAGGGTCCGGTAACCGGGAATAACATTTCCCACGCAAACAACAAAACCCGTCGTCGTTTCCTGCCAAACCTGCAGCATCACCGCTTCTGGGTTGAGTCCGAGAAACGTTTCGTGCGTCTGCGCGTATCTGCCAAAGGCATGCGTATCATCGACAAGCGCGGCATTGATGTCGTGCTGGCCGAACTTCGCCGCGATGGCAAGGTTTAAGGGAGCTAATCATGCGTGAATTGATTCGTTTGATCTCGAGCGCCGGTACTGGTCACTTCTACACTACCGACAAGAACAAGCGTACTACCCCGGACAAAATCGAGATCAAGAAATATGATCCGGTTGTTCGCAAGCACGTGATCTACAAGGAAGGCAAAATCAAGTAATTGATTTTTCCGACCGACGAAAAAGGCCCGTATCTCACGATACGGGCCTTTTTTGTTGCCCTGGTCTTGGGCTGCCAGCCCGGGCCCGTGGGCCTGCCCGCGAATTCGTCGGGGCAGGCGAGCGAGATCCTCAGGCCTTCTGCTCGAAGATCACATAGATCTTGCGGCACGCCTCCAGCACTTCCCAGGTGCCGCGGAAACCGGCCGGAATCACAAAACGGTCGCCGACGCGCAGGGTCTTGGCGTTGCCGTCGTTGTCGCGCAGCACCGAGACGCCCTGAAGGATCTCGCAGTACTCGTGCTCGGTGTAGTTCACCGTCCATTGCCCGACCGCGCCTTCCCACACCCCGACGTTCATTTGCCCGCAAGGGCTGTCGTACTGGTTGGACACCGCCTGCTCGGGGTCGCCCTTGAGCACCTTGGCCGGATCCGGCCGGTAGCGTTCGGCTTCGCTGGCGGTCTGGCTGATGTCGACGACGTTCTGGATGTTCATTGTTGTTGTCTCCCGTGGTGGCGACGCGATGGATTGGAAAGGGCCAAAGTCTATGTTTATTAAATTGAACACCGCAAGGTCGTATCGTGGCCTTATGTCAAATATATTGAAACAAACCCGGCCACTGGTTTAGGGTGGCGGATGCCCTTGGCCGAAATGCAGGCTGGCCGGGCAGAATTCCTGAGGACGGCCGCGACGAGCGCGGCGCCCGCATCCAACAAGAGGAGGACACTCGAATGACCACC